>JALHOS010000235.1 GCA_022842905.1 Myxococcaceae bacterium
GGCGCAGCGGGCACGGGCGGAGGGACGGCTGGGAGCGGGGGAGCGCAGGCGGCGGCCCCGAGTCGCTCTTCACCTTCAGCTCCATCACGATCAACCCGACGCCGGCGAGCGCGGCGGCGAAGGTGCTGGGGCTCTCCGGGCGCCCCGGCGAAGTCTGGGCGCTCATTCACGCGGCCGGCTTGTACCGGTGGAGCGGGGGCGCGTTCGATCGCCTGCCCACCTTCACGGCGCCGATCAGCGCCATCGACCTCAAGCTGTTCCCCGGCGGGCCCACCTTCATCCTCCACCAAAGCCAGGTCCGCACGTGCCGCGAGACCTGCACCGAGAGCCAGAACTTCCGAAACGTGCTCCCGCCGTCCGTCGACGATCTGTTCAACGGATGGTGTCACTCGGGGACGACGCTGTGGATCGCCGGCCACGACGGGCGCACCGGCGCCGGCAAGCTCTTCCGAGGCGACGTCACGGCGGACCCGTTCACGCTGACGGTGGCGTCGTCGAACGCGCTCGTCCAGCAGCCCAAGAGCTGCTTCGCCGACTCCACGGGAACGGTCTGGCTCGTCGGCGCCGACGGCGCTTCCCGCTATGCCGCGGGGAGCACGTCAGTCGTCGGCATCGATCTGAGCGGTGGGCCGGCTGCCACCTGGCACGGCATCGCCGGGCTCGAGCTGTCGCCGACCAGCCGCGTCGCCTACCTGCTCGGCGGCATGAGCGGGTATCGCTGGGCCGAGCTTGGCGCACCGGGGTGGCGCGTCTGGCCGCAGACGAACACGTCTGGCGCGCGGCTGCTGGCCGGCGTGGTGCTCAGCGCCGACGAAGCCTGGGTCGTCGGCGAGACGTCTTTCCCCACCGGTCCGGCGCTGCTGTGGCTCGCTCAGGGCCTCTGGCGGACGCCTTCCGACCCGCCGAGCCTTCGCAACGCGTTCAGCCTGCATGCGCCGGGACCCAACGAGCTGTTCGTCGGCGGTGAGGACGCCGCGGGGAACCCGCTCATCTTTCGCGGGCTGCGCTGAGCGCCGTCTCGCCGAAGAGACGACGTCTGGCACGCGCACGCTCCAACGCGCCTCGCGGGCATTGGAAATGACCGTGGACTCGCGCACCTCGACGCGGCGCCCCGCGCTGGCCCACGCCTTGCGGAGTCTCCTCGCGTGGCGTCCGCCCACGACAGCCTGTTCAAGGCGACGTTCTCGCAGCCGAGCGAGGCAGCGGCGCTGCTCGCCGCGATCCTGCCCAAGGACTTCGCCGCGCTCGTCGACTGGTCCACGCTGACCGTGGAGTCGCCGGAGTCCGTCGACGCGGCGTTCGATCGTCGCCAAGCGGACCTGGTCTTTCGCGTCCGGGTTCACGGGCGCGACGCGCGCGTCATCTTGGTCTTCGAGCACCAGAGCACCGTCGATCGGCGTATGCCGCTGCGGCTGCTCGGCTACATGCTGAGGACCTGGGAACGCTGTGCGGCCGACGCCCCCGACGAAGCGCTGCCGCTGATCGTGCCGGTCGTGCTGTACCACGGGGACACGCCGTGGACCGCCGCGACGCGCCTGTCGCAGCTGTTCGGCCTGGACCATACACCCCTCGGCGCCGCCGCCCAGCCGTTCCTGCCGGACTTCGAGTACGCCGTGGACGATCTGACGGCGCTGACCGAGTCCCGGCTCAGGGCCCGCTCGCTGCCGCCTTGGGCGACGATGACGCTGGTCCTCCTCGCGTGGTGTCGCGGCGCGAAGCACCCCGAGCGCGTCCTCTCGCGTTGGCTGCAGACGCTCCGCCGACTCGCTGGCGGAGGGCCGCCGTTCGACGCGCTCGACGCAATGGCGACCTACCTGCTCCGGGCGAGCGCTGGTCGGGTCGGGCCCTTGAAAGTAGTCTTCGCGCAGTTGGGAGAAGGAGCAGAGGAGGTGTTCATGACCCCCGCAGAGAGGCTGCTACAGAAAGGCCGCCGTGAAGGTCGACGCCAGGGGCTCGAGCAAGGTCTCGAGCAAGGTCTCGAGCGAGGACTCGAGCAAGGCCGTGAGCGCAGTCGGCAGCGGCTCGCGCGACTGCTGCTGGCCCAGCTGACCAGCCGCTTCGGGCCGCCCAGCCCGGACCTTCAGCGGCGCGTCGAAGGTGGCACTGAGGACGAGCTGCTGCGGTGGGGCGAGCGGCTGCTCTCCGCGAGGACGGCCGCCGAGGCGCTCGAAGCCACGCGTTGATCCGCTGCACCGCGTGGGCGCCCATGGCATGACCTGACGCCATGGCCCTGCTCGACCCGCATTCCTTCGCCGATGACACGCAGCCGGTCGTGCGCCACGTCGAATGGCGCGCCGCCGTCGACTTCACCGAGCGGGCGCTGCACTGCGTCGCGCGGCTGCACTTGGAGCGCCCCCTCGAGGAGGGCGCCACGCTCGACCTGGACACGCGCGCGCTCGAGCTCGCCGAGATCCGTGATCAACGTGGCTGGGCGGTGCCGTTCGAACTGGGCCCCGTCGACCCGGTGTTCGGCCAGCGCCTGCGCCTGTCGCTGCCGCCACACACCGCGGCGATCAGCGTGCGCTACCGCACCAGCCCCGACGCCTCGGCGCTCCAGTGGCTCGGCGCGGCGCAGACCCTCGGCGGCAGACACCCGTACCTCTTCAGTCAGTGTCAGGCGATCCACGCACGCTCGGTGCTCCCCTGCCAGGACACCCCGGCGCGGCGGATCACTTACGGCGCGGAGCTGCTGGTTCCTCCGGGGCTCACCGCCGTCATGGCCGCTGCGGGGATCGACGCCAAAGAAGAGGCCGGCGGCACGCGCTTCCGCTTTCGCATGGTGCAGCCGATTCCGCCGTACCTGCTGGCCTTCGCCGTGGGGGAGCTGGGCTACCGAGATCTCTCGCCGCGCTCGCGCGTCTGGACCGAGCCGGGCCTGCTCGACGCCGCCGCCTGGGAGTTCGCCGACGTCGAGCGGCACCTGGCCGCCGCCGAAGGCCTGTTCGGCCCGTACGACTGGGAACGCTTCGACCTCCTCGTCATGCCCCCGAGCTTCCCCTACGGCGGCATGGAGAACCCGCGGCTCACCTTCCTCACGCCGACGCTGCTCGCGAAGGACCGCAGCCTCGTCAACGTCGTGGCCCACGAGCTGGCGCACTCGTGGACCGGCAACCTCGTCACCAACGTCAACGCCGAGCACTTCTGGCTCAACGAAGGCTTCACGGTCTTCGCCGAGCGCCGCATCATCGAGGCCCTCGACGGAACAGAGGCAGCCGAGCTGCAAGCAGCGCTGGGGCGCCGCGAGCTCGACGACGCGGTGGCCCGCTTCCGCGCGCAGGGCCTACCGCAGCTGACCTGCCTGCGGACCCACCTGGCCGGCGTCGACCCCGACGAGGCGTTCAGCGTCGTGCCGTACGAGAAGGGGTACCTGTTCCTCCGCCTGCTCGAGGCGACGCTGGGGCGAACGCAGTTCGACGCCCTGCTGCAGGGGTGGCTGGCCGGCCACCGGTTCGGCGCCGTCACCACGGAGGACTTCACGCGCCACGTCGAAGCGGTGGCGCCCGGTGCCCTCGAGGCGATCGACGCCACGGCCTGGATCGACGGCGAGGGCATTCCCCCCAACGCACCGCCCGCTCGCTCCACGCGCCTCGACGCGGTGCTCAAGCTGGCTGGGAGCGTGCCTGAGGTGGAGGTGACGCAGGGGTGGAACGTGACCGAGTGGCAGCTCTTCCTCGACGCCACCCCGCGCCCCGCGGCGCCGGACGAGCTGGCGAGCCTCGATCGCCGCTTCTCGCTGTCGACGTCGGCCAACGCCGAGCTGCTCTCGAGCTGGCTGTGTCTGGCGCTGGAGTCGAACTACGCGCCGGCGATCGACCCCGCCTGCGACTTCCTGGGCCGCATCGGTCGCATGAAGTACTTGAAGCCGCTGTACCGCGCCTTGGCGCAGCGGCCGGAGACCCGTGAGGTCGCCGAGCGCTGCTTCGACCAGAACGCGCCCCGGTATCACCCGATCGCCCGGCAGGTGCTGCGCTCGCTCTTGGACAAGGCGGCGGCGACCGTCCAATCGACGCCGTAAGGGCGGCTCACGACGAGGCCCGAAACTCCCGTTGACAGGGTGGGAGGCGGTCAATAAGCGCCCACGGCCAAGAGCCATGGCTTCCCTCCGCGACATTCGCAAGCGCATCAAGTCCGTGAAGAACACCCGCCAGATCACCAAAGCCATGAAGATGGTGTCTGCCGCGAAGCTGCGGAAGGCGCAGGACGCGGTGATCGCCGCGCGGCCCTACGCCCAGACGCTGGACGCCGTCATGGCGCAGCTCATGGCCGGGCAAGACGGGGAGCCGTCGCTGCCCCTGCTGTCGCGGCGCGACGTCAAGAAGGTCGAGCTGGTGGTCATCACGTCCGACCGCGGCCTCGCCGGCGGCTTCAACTCGAACGTCACGCGCAAGGCGCTCCGCTTCCTGACGGACGCCAAGCAGCCGGTGGAGATCACCACCATCGGCCGCAAGGGGAACGAGTTCCTCCGTGGACGCGGCTACACCATTCGCAAGGACTACCCGGGTGTGCTGGCGAAGGTGACCTACGAGCGCGCCAGGGAGATCGCCCAGGAGCTGTCCAACCGCTTCCTCGCCGGCGAAGTCGACGCGGTGCACGTGCTCAACAACGAGTTCGTGTCCGCGGTCGCGCAGGTCCCGGTGCTCGCGCAGCTGCTGCCCTTCGAAGCGAAGGCCGCGGTGCAGAAGGCCGCCAGCCAGGTGGACTTCCTCTACGAGCCGAGCGGGGAGGCGGTGCTGCAGAAGCTCGTGCCCCAGGCGATCGCGGTGAAGATCTACCGGTCCATGCTCGAGTCGGTGGCCGCCGAGCACGCCGCGCGCATGACCGCCATGGAGAACGCGACGAAGAACGCGGGTGAGATGATCAGCACGCTCACGCTCTTCTACAACCGCTCCCGCCAGGCGCTCATCACCAAGGAGCTCATGGAGATCGTGTCCGGAGCCGAAGCGCTCAAGGGCTGACGGTCTCTACGGCTGGGTCTCTACTACTTGGGACGGGCTGCCTGCTGCGGCGGCTCGAAGCTCGCACACACCAGCACCGGCTGCCGCGGGTACTTCACGGCCAGCGCTCGGCAGAGCAGGAACGTCGACGTCTTGCTGCGCACCAGCTGGAGGTGCATGCAGGCGTGGCACACGGAAGAAGGAAACGGGAGCGCGGCGTCGTCCACGGGCCCTTTTGCTATGAGGCTCGCCGCTCATGCACAAGCCCGCTCCGCCCACCTTTCCGCCCGCGCCGCTCACGTTGACGTCCATTGCCAAGCTCAAGGCTGCGGGGGTGCGCGCCGGGATCAAGGCCAGCGGGAACCCCGACGTCGCGCTGCTCGTCGCGGACACGGCCGTGGCAGGGGCCGCGCTCTTCACGCAGAACCACTTTGCGGCCGCGCCGGTGGCGTTGTCCAAAGCGCACCTCCTGCGCTCTGGAGGGCAGGTGCGCGCCGTCGTCATCAACAGCGGCAACGCGAACGCGTGCACCGGGCTGCAAGGAGAAAAGGACGCCTTGGAGATGTGTGAGCGCGTTGCGAAGGCGCTCGCGTGTCCCGTCGAGCAGGTGCTGGTCTGCAGCACCGGTGTCATCGGCCAGAAGCTGCCCATGGACAAGGTGCGCACCGGAATCGACGCGGCGCTCGCGGAGCTCGGGAGCGACGTCGAGGCGGGGCGGCGCTTCCTGTCGGCGATCATGACGACGGACGCGTACGCCAAGGAAGCCTGCGTGCAGGCCGACGGGCTCACGGTGGCCGGCGTGTGCAAGGGCGCGGGCATGATCGAGCCCAACATGGCGACCATGCTGGCCTTCGTCGCCACGGACGCGACGCTGCGCGCCGAGCAGCTGGCCCGCGCCCTGCCCCGCATCGCGCAGCAGAGCTTCAACGCCGTGCACGTGGACACGCACACGTCGACCAACGACACCTTCCTCGCGCTGGCGACCGGCACGAGCCCGACCGGCCCGGGCTGGGAGAAGCCGCTCGCCCAGGTGAGCCACCGCCTGGCCTGGCTCATCGCCCGGGACGGCGAGGGCGCGACGAAGGTCACCACCATCTCGGTGCGCGGCGCCGCGACGGACGCCGACGCGCGGCTCGTCGCCCGCGCCGTGGCGAGCTCGGCCCTCGTGCGCACCGCCCTCTTCGGCAACGACCCCAACTGGGGCCGCTTCGTCAGCCAGGTCGGCAATGTGCCGCAGGTCCGCAACCCCCGAGGGCTGCGCTGCCTGCTGCAGGGGATCGAAGTGTTCAAGGCCGGCGAGCCCACCGCGTTCGATCGCGCGCAGGCGTCTCAGGCGATGCGGGCCGAAGACGTGGCCCTCGAGCTCGAGCTGTCCGACGGCCAGGGGAAGGCCATGGTGATGACGTCGGACCTCGGGTACCGCTACGTCGAGGTGAACGCCGAGTACACGACGTGAGCGACGCGGCGACCCTGCTCGCCGGCCAGCGCGTGCGGCTGCGCTCGACCGGCGAGTGTGGCGTCGTGGTGCACACCTGGCGCGATTCGAACGGGGACGAAGACTGCTACGTCGCGTTCTTCGGCAGCGACTTCCCCAGCGTGGGCACAGCGCCGGAACGGAAACCCTCCGTGCTGCGCTACGCCGCCATGTCGCTGATCGCCGTCGGCGCGGCGCCTTGAAGCAGCGCGCAGGTGAGGTGGCGTGGCGCTCGGCTTGGGTTTGAGCGAGCCGTCACCGCGCGCCGCACGCGAGCCACTCGCCCAGCTTCTGCCGCTCTTCGTCCGTCGGCTTGGCGTACTCACCCTTGGGCGGCATCAGCCGGTTGGTGAACGCAGGGCCCGCCGCAGCCCAGGCGTCGATGTTGGGCAGCCTCGCCTTGATGCCCTCGAGCGTGTCGAAGTCCGAGCCTGCCGGCGCCATGTTCCGCGCCTGGCCGCTGACGGTCGCGGCGTGGCACTGCACGCAGTACTTCCGCATGAACGCCTTGCCGAAGTTGTCGTAGGTCAGCAGCGAGTCGCTGGGAGGTGGGCAGACGGACTGGGTTGGTCCGTCGCTCGGGCCGCCGCACCCGCTGATCGACACGACACACGCTACGACGGCACTCCAAGCTCGCATTGGGCAGTCCTCGCGGCCTCATATACACCGCGGCGCGCGCGGCGCGTCACGTGAACGAAGCCTCCACGGCCAAGGCCGTGTCCTCCGCCCGCGCGCGCCCTTCGTGGCATGGCCGTTGCGGGTCGACGGGGCATGACCATCGTCTGCGCGACGCACTTCACCCACTCGTCGCGCGCCGCCCAGCGGGTGGCTGTGGCCCTGGCCTCCGCGCGGCAACAACGGCTCCTGATCGTCAACGTGTCGGAGGACCTCCCGCCCAGCGTCAGGCGACGCGCGGACACCGGCTTCGCGGCGTTCGACGCCGTGGAACGTGAAGTGAGGGACGTGGACCCACGCTGCGCCGGCGTTCGGTCGGCGGCGCTCACCGGGGCGTTTGGTCCCACCCTGTGGCGCTTCTGCAGCGAGCACGCCGCGAGCCTGTTGATCATCGGCGACAGCAACCACCTGACGAGCGCGCTGGAGCGCAACGCGCTCGACGAGGTCGCGGACGAAGTCGGGATGCCGATCTTGGTCGTCCGCGACGAAGCCCCGCTGTTGTCCTGGCTGCGCGGGGGGCCTCCGCTGAGGGTCATGCTCGCCGTGGATCGGGGCCCAGCGGCGGACCGCGTCTTGGCCTGGGTCCATGCGCTCGCGGGCTACGGCGCGGTCTCCATCGTCGTCGTGCACGTCTGGTCGCCCAGGGACGAGTATGCCCGGCGCGGCCTCGAGGCGACCGACGTCGACGACGCCCACCAGCGCATGGCGACGACGGTGCGCCGCGACTTCGGGCCGACGCTGGCCAACCTGCCGCCGGGTGGCACGAGCCGGTTGCACCTGGAGATCGGCCGGGCCCACGTCGCGGACCAACTGCTGGACGCGTCGGTCGCCGAGCAGGTCGATCTCCTGGTCGTCGCGACCCACCCCAGCGCCAACGCGCTGAGCCGCCTCGGCTCAGTGTCCCGCAACGTGCTCGAGCTGGCGCCCATGTCCGTGGTCTGCGTTCCCGAGCCGCGAGCAGCCGCTGCGCCATTGCCGCCGTGGGCCGAAGGTCCGGCTCGCCGAACAGGGCGCGCCACCTGAGGCCGACGCAGAGGTCGATGAGAGCGACTGGCGCTGACGCGTGCTCGTGTTCGGACGCGCGACGCGGAAACGGACGCCGTGACCAGACCGCCCGGGCCGTGCCGGCAGCCAGCGCGCGCTCAGAGGGAGCGCAAGGCCGCTCGGTTCCGGAGGACGAAGGTGGGCTGGGCGCTGAACGTGCAGACGACGTGGCCATGCGGCCAGCTCGTCTGGTGCAATGGGAACCGGACCCGCAGGTGGATTGGAGCCGCCGCATCGCGGAGCAGCGCCACCTTCAGCGCCGACAACAGCGGTCCTTGGACCACCACCTGAGGAAGGTGCCCGCCCCAACCGGGCGAGACGTCGAGCGCCTGCCCGTTGAGCCACACCTGGACACCTGCCTCCGGCCACGGCGCGCCTCGGGGCACGACGCGGTCGTCGAGCAGCTGCAGCTGCGTGAGCTTCAGCTCGATGCGCTGAAGGCAGTCGACGGCGCGCGCCAGCCCGCGGTCCCCGCCGAACAACGTCAGGCGATCGACCATGAAGCGCTGGTCCAGCGTCAGCAGTCCAACCTCGTCGGCCTCGGCGCTCCCAAGGTCGTCCAGCTCGGCGACCAGCGTGCCCCGCACCGAGCGCACGCCCTGGCGGCGGCCCACGCGCACCTCGAGCGCCCCCAGGGCGATGAGCGCGAACGGGAGCGTCAGCAGCGTGATGGCCGCGATCATCACCATGGTTCGCCCGCTGGCCCTGCGCCGTCGTGCATGGCCCTCAGCTCGTGCAACGCACCAGCCACCTGCGCGCAGCACCGCAGCGTGGCACGTGAGGCGCATGGAGCACCTTCTGAGGACCTGACGGCTCTCGTCAGGACGAACGCGCCAGCAAAGGGAGCCCATGTTCACGCCACGATCCATCACAGTGACGCAGCCGCCGCACCCGGAGCCCCGCTTTGACGGAGACGACGCCCCCGTGGAGCGCGCTCCGCGGCGCGCGTTCGCCGCACGTCTGGCGAACGACGGCGCGGAGCCAGGGCCGCGGCTTGCTTCGTGCGCGGTCTTCACGCGGCTCTTGATGCGGGCCCGCTACGCGCTGGTGAGCGGGCTGCCTGAGCGCGATCTGGCGACACTCGCGAACGCCGAGGACGTCGACGCGCTCCAGGAAGGAGCCGAATACGTCCACCTGCTGTTGTTGGAGCGCGGCGTCATTCACCGCGGGGCGATGCGGCCTCGGCCAGGCAACCTGCTGCCGCGCCCCGCCGTCCAACCCGCGACGTGGGACGTCGTCATCGCGCAGGTCGCGGCCTACGAAGCCCAGGTCCTCGAGTTGCTCGGGGTTCGAACGCCACGACCGGCTCAGCCCAACGCGGTGCGGTAGTCCAGGTCCTGTTCCTCGTCCGCTCCCTGCGCGTCCTCCTTCGCGCCCAGGAAGAACTGCTCCACGCGGCGCTCGAGCTCGGCGACGTCTTCGAGCGTGTTGATGGTGTTGCGGAACGCCGACGCGCCGAACAGCCCGTGCGCGTACCAGCCCATGTGCTTGCGGAACTGCTTGACCGCGGCCAGCCGTGAGAACGCGGCCACTTCTTCGGGCGTGCGCGTCTTGTCGCGCTCGACGCGGCCGTCGGACACGAAGGCGAGGTGCGCGCGGAAGTGATCGAGCACGGTCTCACAGCGCTCCTGAGGCGTGGGCTTCGGGCCGCCGAGGAGCTCTCGGAAGAGCCACGGGTTGCCCAGCGCGCCGCGGCCGATCATCACGAAGTCGCAGCCGGTCTGCTCGCGCATGCGCGTCGCGTCGGCCACCGTCTTCACGTCGCCGTTGCCGATGATGGGGAACTTGTCGCCGACGTGACGCTTGAGATCGGCGATGACGGTCCAGTCGGCCTTGCCCGAGTAGCCCTGCGCGCGGGTGCGTGGGTGCACCGCGAGCGCGGCGACCCCGGCGGCTCCCAGCTCGTCGGCCATGGCGAGGAAGTTCTTCTGGTGCGCGTCCCACCCCGAGCGGATCTTCGCGGTCACCGGCAGCCCCGTCGCCGCGCGAATCTGCCGAACGACTTCGCCGGCCCGCGGCGCGTCGCACAGCAGCGCCGAGCCCGCGCCGGACTTGGTCACCTTCTTCACGGGGCAGCCCATGTTGACGTCGATGAGCTGCGCCCCCCACTGCTTGCCGATGACGGCGGCCTGCGCCATCACTTCGGGCTCGCCGCCGAAGAGCTGCAGCGAGTACGGGATCTCGACCTGCGGGTCGTGCCGGAGGTAGCGCAGGGACCGCTCGTTGACGCGAAAGAGCCCTTGGGCGCTGACGAGCTCGGTGGGACAGAGCGCGGCCCCCAGGCGGAAGGCGAGCACGCGGAACGGCTGCTCACTCACGCCGGCCATGGGCGCGAGGATGAAGGGGTTCTTGAGGCGGTAGGGGCCGATCGTCAGCATGCGGGGCGCCGGCCATAGCGGCTTTGTCCGCCTCACGGAAGGAAGCGCGGGGCCTTGTGGGCTTCGGAAACGGTTTGCTACGCGCAGCAGCCACCCCCATGCGCCCCGGATCCCTGCTCCCGCTCGCCGCGCTGCAAAGCCTGCTCGTCCTGACGTCGGCGTGTGAAGCGCCGTGCTCCCCGACGTCCTGCGCGGACGGCTGCTGCGACGTGAGCGGGCGCTGCCTTCGCCAGCCGTCTGCCGCCGCGTGTGGCCAAGGAGGGACGCTCTGCATCGTGTGCGAAGCCGGAAACGAGTGCACCGACGGCCGGTGTGCGCCGCCGAACTTGGGAACGGGAGGCCAGTCCGGGGCCTGCGGCTTCGCGTCTTGCGCCGGGTGCTGCCGAGCCGACGGTACCTGCAACCTGTCGCCGACGAACACGAGCTGCGGGCACCGCGGGGCGGCCTGCGTCGACTGCGTGACGATGGGGCTGGGCTGCGAGCCGCGGACGTTCACCTGCGCTGCAGGGGCGAACACGCCGGGCCTCCACACGCAGACCACCAGCTGTGGCTTCGCCAGCTGCGCGGGGTGCTGCCAGAGTGACGGCTCCTGCGCCGCGCCAGGGCATGACGGCGCGTGTGGGCCGCGCGGGAGCCTGTGCGTGAGCTGCAGCAGCGTGGGGCAGGCCTGCGCGGTGGCGTCGGGGACGTGCGGCGCAGTCGGCGCAGTCGGAGCGGGCGGTACCGGCGGGATGGCCGGGTCGGGCGGCGGAGGCGGCGGTAGCGCGGGCAG
>JALHOS010000236.1 GCA_022842905.1 Myxococcaceae bacterium
AGACGACGCCGCCGTCGCCTGCGCGGGGCGCCAGGTACGTCGCGCCGAGGACGCGCGGCGGGGTGAAGTCGAGCGTCACGCTCCCCAGGCGCTGGGCGGTGCTCGGGTTGCCCACGGCGTCCACCAGGTCGACGAGGACGGCGGCGGGCCCTTCGCGCTCCTCGCCCGTCACGCGAAACGTGAAGGTGAAGTGCAGGCCGTCTTCGGACAGCAAGGTCCAGTCGGCCGAGGACGTGGCGTGGACCAGCGTCACCTTCGGGGGCGTTCCGAGCGGCTCGCTGACGTCGAAGGACGCCGTCACCTCCGTGCCCCGCTTGCCGAAGCTGGGGCTCACCTCGGCGCGAATCACACGCGGTGGCTGCCGCTCGCCGCGCGCGTCGATGCAGCGGCCCAGCTCCACGCTGCACACGAAGCCTTCGGGGCAGCGCTGATCGCCCTCGCAGCGCACGGTGGTGGCCGCTGGGACGGCGGCGTCGAACGCACAGCTCGCCAGCAGGAGCAGCCCAAGCGCAGCGCGGCGGGGACTCATGCAGCGCACGCTACTCCCGGACGGCCCGCAGCCCACGGCGCGTCCCGCAAGACGCAGCGGGTGTGCTTGCGGCAGGCCAAGGCCTCGACGGGGTGCTGGCTTCGGCTGTCGCGGAGCTGCGCCCTTCCTCGCACACCGGGGCGACTGGGAGGCGGAGGCGATGGTGCCCGCTCATTCAGCACGGCGTACTACGGTGCCCTGGTGATGCGTGCGGCGACAGCGCTGACAGTCCTCCTGACGGCGATGACGGTCTTCGGGTGCGGCCCCTCCACCGGCCGTTCGCTGCTCGTGCCCGTCTTCGAGCCGGACGGGGGCCTGCTGAGCTGCGATTCGTCCAGCGTCTGCTCCAGCGGCGAGAGCTGCGTGACGCTCGCCAGCTACCGAGGCAGTTCGAGCGGGCGCTGCTGGCCCAACGACGCCGGTTGTAACGCGCTCACCTGCACGAACGGCGGCCGCTGCATGGTGTTGCTGTCGTCGCCGCCCGGGTTCGCTTGTCTGCTCGCGCAGCCGTAGATGGCCAGAGAGGATCAACGACTCCTCTCACTACTCGCCTCAGATTCAGCCGCCCTCTGTGTGGCCAAGATAAAGTCGGCGATTCTCTCGACCCAAACCTTCGCCCGTCGCCCATCCATGGCCCATTCGATTCGCGGAAGGTGACCATCGACCATGATCCAACTCTTGCCGTTCTTCGAAGACACGTTGCCGCCCCACGCGTTCGCTAGGGCTTGCACGTACTCCGTGGGGAGTGGATGGGTAGCCTCGACCCAGACTGTGCCATCGCGATGGAGACTTCCGAGGTTGAAGGTTTGTCCCGAAGGAGCCTCCCACTTCAAGCTCATCGCTCGCCGAATGTCGGGCTTCACGCCGTCCTCGTCTACCTCCTTCAGGAAGGCCCTGATTCTATCCGGCACGTCCTTTCCGGACGCTGCGATCGCGGCAAAGAAATCCTCGGCGGTGATGGTTCCAGTGGCGACTTGCAGTTCGAGAGATCTCGCGACTTGTTCGGTAGGTGGTCGAACCCTCATCCGATGCTGGTCATCCAACTCCACGATGCCGCGTGGGATCATGGTCGTCTTGGCCAAGGTGCTCGGCACGATCACGCGCCCTAGACCGTCGGGCAACTCGAACAGCGCCAGCTCGACGAGCGCAAAGGTGAAGTGAAATCCAGCGTGCGACTGGAGGGCCTCGGTCAATCGCTCGGCTTCTTCGCGAATTCCATCGCCAACCACGAGAATCACGATCCGGCCACGCCGCAGGTTGCGGCTCACCGCGTCGATGAACCGGGACTCGTCAAGCGCCTCTGGGTCGGAGCGAAACAACTCGTACAACGAAGTCGCTTTCGAACGCTTTCCGCCGTCGCCCTTGAGGGCGGCCGCCTGGAACTGCTCGTAACCCATCTCGAACAAGCAGCTGGCGTAGTCGAGCGCCTGAGCCACCACCTTGCGCCGGGCCTCGGGATTGCGGAACAGCTTCGCCTCAACCAAGACGATGTCTCCGTCCATGGTCATGAAGAGGTTGTCAATTGGCCCATGCGGCGTGGGCATCTCGCGACACACAGACACCAGCGTGGAGAAGCCTGGCTCGATGTCAGAGATTGGAATGCACTCCGGGTGCTCGAAGAGGAGCTCTTGAAGCAGGTCCTCATTGAGCACAAAGCGGCTCACCGCGCTGCTCGGGGGACTTGCATTCGCGTTGCGCAGAAAGACAGGGCTACCGTCGCGTCGGCTCATAGTCCAGTGACGATAGAGCGACGAACCGTCACGTTGTTGAGAGATTGCGCCGGCGCACGCTCACGCAAAAGGCTGACGAGCCCGCGCCTGCGCGACGTCGGCCAATTCCCCGAACGGCTTGAACGTCTGCGTCAGCAGCTTCGTCTCCTCGCGAGAAATGCGCAGCAGCGTCACCGGCTCGAGCGCGCGCACGGTGGCGTTGCGGCGGGTCTCCTTGAGCACGGCGATCTCCCCAAAGTGCTCCCCGGGCCCCAGCTCCGCCAGCCGCGTCTCCTTGCCGTCCTTCTGCTGCACCACCTCCACCCGCCCCGACTGGATGATGTACATGGCGCGGCCCACCTCACCCTGGCGGATGATGTCCTGGCCCGATTCGAACAGGTGCCGCACCACGCCCACCTGATCCGACGCGTTCACGCTGGCGATGTCGGGGCCGAAGAACGGCACCAGCGCCCAGTCGAAGAGCGTGCGCAGCCGCTTCGCCCAGGTCGGCAGGTACAAAATCATGCAGGCCTTCCAGCAGAGAAACGCGAGGAAGCCCTTGAGCGGCACGCCCCACACCTGTCCGACGGCGTCGCCGTTGCCGAGCACACAGCAGTCGCCGAAGCCGGTGAAGGAATACGGCACCAGGCTGCGACCGGCGAGCGAGCGCAGCAGGTTCTTCCCGATCGTCGCGCCCCCGTGCATGGCGTACAGCGCGAGCGGCGGGGCCGTCTGGCCGGACTTCATGGGCACCGAGCCGCAGTCTCCGGCGGACCAGACACAGTGCTTCTCGCTGACTCGCCCGAACGCGTCGGCCTTGAGCCGCCCGTGCGCGTCGCGTTCGAACGGCAGCTGGTCGAGCAGCGGGTTCTGCGCCGTGCCGGTGCAGGAGATGATCGTCCGCGTGTCGAGCCGGCGCCCGTCGGACAGCACGGCCTCCTGCGGCGTCGCCGACTGGAGCTTGACGTTGTGCTCGATCGCCACGCCACGCTTGCCCAGCACCTGCTCCGAATACTCGGCGAGCTTCGGGAACTTCGCGCCCAGCTCCGGCAGCACGCGGGCGCCGGCGTGCACCACGGTGACGCGAATCTCCTGCGGCCGAACGTTGTGGAAGTCCTTCTCGGCCAGCTCCTTGAGGAAGATCGACAGCTCCGCGGCCGTCTCGATGCCGGCGTAGTTGCCCCCCGCGATCACGAAGTGGAGCAGGCGCTTTTTCTCCACCGGGTCCGTCTCGAGCTCGGCCATCTCCATCATCGCCAGGACGTGGTTCCGCACCCGAATGCAGTCGAAGTAGTTCTTCAGCCGCAGCGTGTGCTCGCCGACGCCGCGGTAGCGGGTCAGGTCGTCCACCGAGCCGACGTTCATGACCAGGTGGTCGTACTCGAGCGTGGCCGGGCGCCCGTCGATGATGCGGGAGATCTGCACCTGCTTCTTCTCGACGTCGATGCGATCCACGTCCGCGGCGATGAAGCGGCCCGGCGCGAACAACCGGCGCGCCGGAGAGATGATCTGCCCCGCTTGGATCTTCCCGACCAGCATCTCCGGAACCAGCCCGTGGAACGTGTGGTAGTTGTTCCGGTCCACCACCGTCAGCTCGAGTTCCCCCCGCTTGATGGCGCGGCGCACCTGCTGTGTGAACCAGATCGCGACGTACCCGCCGCCCAACACCAACACTCGCGTCGGCTGCCTCTGCGTCGTCATGGCGTTCCTCGTGTTTCGTTCAAACCGCGTTCTTCAAGCAGCCGCGTGTGGCGCCGGCGGGCGCGACGGGCGCGGCGGGGGAATCGCCAGCTGCTGCTTGAGCTCCGGCCACTGCGAGGACAGCGCGTCGATCGCCTGGCCCTCGAGCTCGAGCAACTCCGTGCTCTCGAGCGCGACGACGGTGGCGGCGCGCGGCTCCTTCTTGAGCAGCGCCCGTTCGCCGAAGAAGGACCCTTCCGCCAACTCCGCCAGCTCCACCCCGTCGCGCTGCACCGCGACCGCGCCCTTGGCGACCAAGAAGAGCGACGTGCCCACGTCCCCTTCGCGCACCAGCACGTCGCCGGCCTCCGCGCGCTTGGGCACCAGCACCTTGGCCAGCGCGTCGATGTGGTCCGCGCTGGCCTGCTTGAGGAAGGGCACCCGCCGCAGCAGCCGGCCGGCGAGCATGGACTTCACCAGCTGCGCGCGCCGGGACAGGTGGCTGTCGTGAATGGCGCGCTCGATCTGCGGGAACTTGGCCAGCGCCGCGTCGAACCGCGCCTTGTCCAGTCGGTACAACACTGCGTCCTCGGCGACGATCACCGTGGCCGTCCGCGGTTCACCCGACAACAGCGCGCCCTCGCCGAACCAGTTGCCCGCCGAGAACTCGGCGACCACCTGCTCGTTGCGCAGCGCGTGGACCACCCCGCGGCCGATGAGGAAGAACGCGTCGCCGAACTCCCCTTCGCTGAACACCACCTGATCCCGCTTGGCCTCGAGCCGGCTCAGCCCCGCGACCAGCTCGGCGATCACCTCCGGCCCCGCGCCGATCAGGAACGGCACCCGCCCCACGAGCTCACGCTGCATGGCTCGCTGGAGCTCGACGAGCCGGCGCTCTTCATGTCGCTCCTGGTGCAGCGCGCGCACGCTCGCGTCCAACGCCGGGTGCTTGAGGCGCAGGGCTTCGAAGGTGCCCTTCGTCATGGCGAGCACTGACGCCGCGCCGACCGCCGTCACCGCCGCCGCGCGCGTGGCGTCTGGGCTGAGCAGCGCGCCCTCGCCCACGTAGTCCCCGGGCCCCACTTCGCCCAGTCGCTCGCCACCCCGTGTCACCCGGAGCTGCCCGCTGCGGACGATGTAGAGCGTGTCGCCCCGCGCGCCCTCTTCGAACAGCGCGCGCCCGTCGGCCAGCTTCTCTTCGGCCAGGCTCTGCGACAGCTCGTCGAGCAGCGCGTCTCCCGCGGCCGCGAAGAAGGGCACGTTCGCCGCGAGCTCCCGGTAGACGGCCTGGCGGACCCTCGCCTGCGCGCCCGAGTCCCGCGCCGCCGTCACCGCGCGGACGATCATGTCTTCCTTCTTGCCGTGCTGCGCTTCGACGACGTCGTAGAAGATGAAGCGCCACACCGGCCGCAGGTGCTTCATGAAGTCGTCGAAGCTCAGCGCGCCCTTGTCGTGGGCCTGCGCCAGTCGAAGCCAGCGGTCCGCTTCTTTCACCGGCAGGCTCCACTCGGTGAGCAGCGCCTCGAGCTCCAGCCGCGACAGCAGGCCGTCGCGATCGACATCGAGCCGATCGAAGACGAGCCGCGCCTTGTCGCGATCGCTCTTGGCCGACGCCAGCGCCTTGACCAGCCACGCCCGCTCCCGCACCTCCTTGAGCGGCCACAGCGTGGCCTGGAAGCCCTGGCGATCGAGCGACGCGGCGGACCCGAGCTTGGTGTCCAGAAAGCGCGCCGTCACCGTGACGGGCAGCGTGGTCTGCGCGAGCAACTCCTTGAGCTCCTGCCGGCTGAGCGCCCCGTCACCGTCCCTGTCGAGCGCGCTGAAGAACGCCTGCGCCGCGTCGCGATCGTCTTCCTTCGCGCCGCTGACGAACATGGACCGCACCTCTTCGGGCAGCGCGCTGTCCCGCGCTCGTTCCCGCACCAGGTCCGCCCAACCGGCGGCGTCCTTCACGAAGAGCAGGCGCGCCAGCACCATGTAGACCGCGCAGCCGAGCGCCAGGACGAGAATGGCCGACGGACCGAGCACACCCGGCGTCGTCGTCAGCCCCGCCGCGAGGATCGCCACCGAGTAGCGCGCCCCGGCGAAGAGCCCGAGCTTGTCGAAGACGAAGTAATACAGGCGGCACCACACGTAGACGTTGAAGACCAAGAACGTGGACGCGGCCCAGAACGCGCTGCTCGGCTCGAGCCACAGCTTGAGCGCGCAGAACAGGTGCAGACCAATGCACATGAGGTAGCCAGGCCGCATGATCGCCCGCGCCCCGAAGACGATCGGCGTCTGCGCGAACGCGGACGGCACGTGCAGCAGGATCGCCGCCGCCGCCATGACCCGCGCCGCCGTCGGGTTGGGCGCCGCGTAAAGCGCGAGCAGCCCCGCGAACAGCTCGATGGTGCCGGAGGTGATGTGCACCCGCAGGATCGCACGGCGGAACGGCACCATGAGGAACTTGGGGTGCGGCGGGACCGCGTAGTGGTAGACGATGACGACGACGTTCGCGATCGCCGAGAGCAACACCAACAGCTGCGTGCCGCTCGACACCGGCGCCTCCGTCACGGTCCACAGCGGTGCGAGGAACGGCCACGCGACGGCGTACATCGCCACGACGATCAACACGTTCTTCAGCAGGACCATGGCGCTCGAGCGACCCCCGGCGGCGCGCCGTGTACGTTGAAGCAGCCGCCGGGCGCAAGCTGGCTTGGTCGGGTTGTTCGCCTGCGCGGTCGCTGGTAGGGGGCTGCGCCACTTCGCACTCCCGGAGAAATCCATGTCCCTGGAAAACTCGGTCGACGCGCTCGCTCCGCTCGGAGCGTGGCGCGGGGGTTCGCCTCCGCTGCCGTGGACCGCCGACGCGCTTCGGGGCGCGCTGCTCCAGCTGCACACGCCGGTCAGCGCCGTCCAGACCGAGGCCGGGCTCGGCGTGGTGACCGGAGGCTTCGCCGAGTTCGGCCGCGCGCCCGGCGGCGAGGGGCTCCCGCTGCTCGGTCACGTGGCGCCGCTGGGCGCGACGCAGCTGGGTGACGCGGGCTTCCGCGCGGACCATGGCGTGCGCTTCGCGTTCGTCGTCGGGGAAATGGCCAACGGCATCGCGTCGGAAGCGCTGGTCGAGGCGTCGGCGCGCGCCGGCCTGCTCGGGGTCTTCGGCGCCGCGGGGCTGTCGGTGGAGCGCGTCGAGTCGGCGCTCGGGCGCCTCGCTTCGGGGCTGGCTGGGCTCCCGTGGGGCGTCAACCTGATCCACTCCCCCGACGATCCTTCGCTCGAGCGCGACCTCGTCGAGCTGTTCCTGGCCAAGGGCGTTCGCTTCGTCAGCGCGTCGGCGTACTTGGATCTGACGCTGCCCGTCGTGAAGTACCGGCTGGCCGGCATCCACGAAGACGCGCAGGGCCGCGTGGTGTTGCCCAACCGGCTCATGGCCAAGGTCTCGCGCACCGAGGTCGCGCGGAAGTTCCTCTCGCCCGCTCCCGAGCGCTTCGTCCAACAGCTCGTGCAGCAGGGCTTCCTCAGCCAAGCCCAGGCCGCGCTCGCGGCCCGCGTGCCCATGGCCGACGACGTCACCGCCGAAGCGGACAGCGGCGGCCACACCGACAACCGCCCGCTCGTCGTGCTGCTCCCCGCGCTCCAGGCGCTGCGCGACGACGTGTGCAAGGCCCACGGGTACACCCGGTGGCCGCGGATCGGCGCCGCGGGCGGGCTGGCGACACCGGCGTCGGTCGCGTCGGCCTTCGGCATGGGCGCCGCGTACGTCGTCACCGGCTCGGTCAACCAGTGCACCCGTGAAGCGGGCACCAGCGACGCGGTGCGCGGGCTCCTCGCGCAGGCCGCGTCCACCGACGTGGCCATGGCCCCCGCGGCGGACATGTTCGAGCTGGGCGTCACCGTGCAGGTGCTCTCGCGCGGCACGCTGTTCGCGGTGCGCGCCAAGCGGCTGTACGAGCTGTACCGGAGCTACGGTTCGATCAGCGCGCTGCCGGCGGACGTCGTCAGCGAGCTCGAAGGCAAGTACTTCCGCCAGCCGCTCGCCCAGGCCTGGGCCGGCGTCGAGGCGTTCTTCACCAGCCGCGATCCGTCGCAGCTGACGCGCGCCAAACAAGAGCCCAAGCACCAGCTCGCGCTGCTCTTCCGCTCGTACCTGGGCCAGGCCTCCCGCTGGGCCAACAGCGGGGTCGCCGATCGCACCCTGGACTACCAAGTGTGGTGCGGCCCGGCGATGGGCGCCTTCAACGACTGGGTGAAGGGTAGCCACCTCGAGCCCTGGCAGGCGCGCGGCGTGGTGGAGATCTCCTTCAACCTCCTCGTCGGCGCGGCGGTGCTGGCCCGGCTCGGGGCCCTGCGCGCGCTGGGCCTCGCATTGCCAGCGGGTGTCGAGCAGCTGCGTCCGCTGACGACGGCCGAGCTCGAGCGCTGCCTCACGCCCCGACGACCCGCGGCGCTCTCGCCGAGCCAACCGCTGCAGAGCGCCGAGCGCGCAGCGACCGTGTCGGCGGACGAGCCGATCGCCATCGTCGGCATGGGCGCCCTCTTCCCCAAGGCGCAGGACCTCACGGCGTTCTGGCGGCTGCTGCGCACCGGGCTCGACACGGTGGGCGAAGTGCCGCCGTCACACTGGGGCCTGGGCGACTACTTCGACGCCGACCCCAAGGCGCCGGACAAGACGTACGCCCGTCGCGGCGCCTTCATGGACCGCTTCCCCTTCGACCCGACGGAGTTCGGTATTCCGCCGGCGATCCTCGAGGCGACGGACACGTCACAGCTGCTCGGGCTGGTGGTGGCGCGCATGGCCATGGAGGACGCGGGCTACGGCGATCAGGTGCAGTGGGATCGCAGCCGGGCGTCCGTGCTGCTCGGCGTCACCGGCACGCAGGAGCTCGTCATCTCGCTCGGCGCGCGCCTGGGCTACCCCAAGTGGAAGCAGGCGCTGGCGGACGCAGGGGTAGATGACGCCACGGCCCAGGACGTCGTCGAGCGCATCAGCCGGTCCTACGTGGGCTGGCAGGAGAACAGCTTCCCCGGGCTGCTCGGGAACGTGGTGGCCGGCCGCATCGCCAACCGGCTCGACTTCGGCGGCACCAACTGTGTCATCGACGCGGCGTGCGCCAGCAGCTTGGGCGCGGTGCACCTGGCCGTGCTCGAGCTCCAGGCGCGGCGCTCGGACCTGGTGCTGACCGGCGGTGTCGACTGCCTCAACGACATCTTCATGCACATGTGCTTCTCGAAGACGCCGGCGCTGTCGGCGTCGGGAGACGTGCGCCCGTTCTCGGACCAGGCCGACGGCACGCTGCTGGGCGAGGGCCTGGGCATGTTGGTGCTCAAGCGCCTGTCCGACGCGGAAGCCGCGGGCGACCGCATCTACGCCGTGCTGCGCGGCGTCGGCACGAGCTCCGACGGGCGCGCCAAGTCGATCTACGCGCCGCTGCCGTCGGGCCAGGCGCGGGCGCTCAAGAGCGCGTACGCACAAGCGCAGGTCAGCCCCCGAGACATCACGTTGCTCGAAGCGCACGGCACCGGCACGCGCGCCGGCGACGCCGCGGAGTTCGAAGCGCTCGAGAAGGTGTACCGAGAAGACTCGTCGGAGCCGGCGTGGTGTGTGCTGGGTTCGGTGAAGTCGCAGGTGGGCCACACCAAGGCGGCGGCGGGCGCGGCGGGCCTCATGAAGGCGGCGCTGGCGCTGCGGCACAAGGTGCTGCCGCCCACGCTCAAGGTCGAGCGACCCAACCCCGCGCTGAAGATCGACGAGAGCCCCTTCGCCCTCAGCGGCCAGTCGCGACCGTGGCTGTCACGGGGCGCACCGCGCCGCGCCGCGGTCAGCTCCTTCGGCTTTGGCGGCAGCAACTTCCACCTGGTCCTCGAAGAGCACCTGCCCGCGCGGCCGGAGCCAGCGTGGGACGGCGCCGTCGAGCTGTTCGCCTTCTCGGCGGAGTCCGGCCAGGCGCTGTTGACGCACCCGCTGTGGACGCAGCTGACCGCCCTGCTGTCCAAGCCGCCCGAGTTCGGGTTGGGTGAGGCGCTCGTTCAGCTCGCCGCCGAGAGCCGCCAGCGCTTCACGAGCAGCCACCGCGCCCGCCTGGTGCTGGTCGGCACTCCCGGCCTCGGCCTGGAGCCCTTGACTGCGAAGGTGCAGCAGCGCCTCCTCGCCCAGCCGTCGGACACGTTCCTCTTGCCGGACGGCGCGGCGTTCGCCTGCGGGCAGGCCCCAGGCAAGCTCGCGTTCGTCTTCCCGGGACAAGGCAGCCAGCACGTGGACATGGCCCGAGAGCTGGCCTGCGTCTTCCCCGAGCTGCTCGAGACGCTCGAGGAGCTGCCGGGCACGGCGGCGGTCGTCTACCCGCTGCCTTCGTTCGACGAAGCCCAGACGGCGCGCAACGAGGCGGCGCTGACGCGCACCGACAGCGCCCAGCCGGCGATCGGCCTGGTGAGCGTCGGGCTGCTGCGCGTCCTGGAGCGCTTCGGCGTGCGCCCGGAGCTGGTCGCGGGGCACAGCTACGGTGAGCTGGTCGCGCTGCACGCGGCCGGCGCCTTCGACCGGCCGGCGTTGCTCGAAGCGTCGAAGCGCCGCGGCGCGCTCATGGCGCAGAACGGCGTCGATCGCGGCACCATGCTGGCGGTGCTCGCGCCGCTGGCAGAAGTGGACGCGCTGCTCGCGGAGGCCACGCTGGACGTCGTGCTGGCCAACCGAAACGCCCCCAACCAAGGGGTGCTGTCCGGGCCCCGCGCGGCGATCGACGAGGCCGAGCGGCTGTGCGCTGCGAAGGGCCTGAAGACGGCGCGGCTCAAGGTGGGCGCGGCCTTCCACTCGTCCCTCGTCGCGGGCGCGGCGCAGGACTTCCGCAAGGCGCTCGAGCAGCTCGACGTGCGCTCGCCGACGCTGCCCGTGGTCGGCAACTCGCTGGCCGACGTGTACCCGCTCGAGCCTTCGCTGGTGCGCGACGTGCTGGGCAACCAGCTGGCGCGGCCGGTGCTGTTCACCGGGGTCGTCGAGAGGCTGCACGCGCTCGGCGCGCGAACCTTCGTCGAGGTGGGCCCCAAGGCCACGCTGACGGCGCTGGTGAAGAAGAACCTGGAAGGGCGCGACGTGCACGCGCTGGCCGTCGACGCGCAGAGCTCACGCGGTGGGCTGTTCGACTTGGGCCTCGCCTTGGCGCGGCTGGCGGCGCTCGGCCACCCAGTCGATCTGCGGCCCTGGCAGCAGCGCGCTGCGGCTCCTCGGGCCCACGCTCAGCCGGAACGCAAGCGCCGCATGACGGTGCCCCTGACCGGTGCGAACTACCGCGCGCCGTTCGAGCCGCTGCCCAAGCGCGCCCCGCGTCCGGCGCCGCAGGCCGTGGCCGCCCCCTCGAGCCCCGCCG
>JALHOS010000237.1 GCA_022842905.1 Myxococcaceae bacterium
GGCATCGCGGGTGCGGGTGGCGTCGCGGGTGCGGGCGGCGTCGCGGGTGCGGGTGGCGTCGCGGGTGCGGGTGGCGTCGCGGGTGCGGGTGGCATCGCCGGCACCGGCGGCAGCACCGCCTGCATGACGGCGCAGGAGTGCCCGACGTCGGCCCCCATCTGCGACAACGGCCGCTGCGTCGTGTGCACGGCGACGCTCGGCTGCACCCGCACGAACCCCATCTGTGACACGTCGTTCCCCGGTGGCGGCCGCTGCGTCGAGTGCCTGTCCGGCGCGCAGTGCGGCATGAGCCGTCCAGCGTGCGACACGAGCGCAGGCCGCTGCGTCGGCTGCCTGACGGGCCAAGACTGCCCTTCGACCGCGCCCGTCTGCGACGCGCAGCGCTGCGTCACCTGTACGCGCACGGCCACGGGCCAGAGCCTGGGCTGCATGGGCTCCACGGCGCTGTGCGACACCCGCACCGACGGCGGCGTCTGCGTGGGCTGCCTGTCGAGCATGGACTGCATGCCGCCGTTGATGTGCAACCCCATGAGCCAGCTGTGCGTCGGCTGCACGTCGAACACCCAGTGCGCCAACCCGGCGCCCATCTGCGGAGCGGGCCAGGTCTGCCGCGCCTGCTCGCGGGGCAGCACGGAGTGCGGCACGAACCTCGAGTGCCCCGACGGCACCTGCCAGGCCCGGCCCGACACCTGCGCGACGGCGCGGACGCTGGCGGTGGTGGACACCATCAACTTCCTGGCCGACACGACGGGCGCGACCAACGACACGGACGGCACGTGCAACGTGAACGCGCCGGGGCCGGAGCTGGTCTACCGGGTGGTGCTGAGCAACCCGCGAGACTTGACGGTGACGGTGGCGCGCTCGGCGGGCAGCTCGGCGAACCCGGTCGTCTACGTGCGCGCGGCGCCCTGCGTGGGCGGCACCCAGCTGGCTTGCCAGGACACGCCCAACTCCGCGGCGGCGACCGAGACGGTGCAGCTGATGAACCGCACCGGCGAGTACTTCATCTTCGTCGAGTCCTTCGGCAACACGCCCGGCGCCATGGACGTGCAGGTGCGGCTGACGCCGCCCACCCTGCCGCCGAACAACGACGAGTGCAGCACCGCGGAGACGCTCCTGTTCGACGGCGGCGTGGCGGCGGCGTTCGGCAACACGACGCTGGCCACCAACAGCCAGACGTCGGCCGACATGTCGCCCACCTGCTCGCAGTCGGCGCGCGCGACGGGCAAGGACGTCGTGTACAGCCTGCCGCTTCCTCCGCGCACGGCCGCGCGGCTGTCGCTCACGCCGCTGCAAGGCAGCACGTTGACGGCGGCCATGTACGTGCGCGCTCCGGGGCAGTGCACGAGCGGGTCGGCCATGTCCGAAGTCGACTGCTTCAACGCGGCCAACGGCCCGGTGGAGCTCGTGGTGCCCCCGAGCGCCATGGGCGGCACGTACTCGGTCTGGGTGGACGGCGTGACGCAGTCAGCGGGGGCCTTCCGCCTCGACGCGCAGCTGCTGCAGGCGCCGGCGAACGACACCTGCGCGACCGCGGAGCCGCTGGTGTTCGACGGTGGCGTGGCGCTGGTCAATGGAGACACGACGCTGGGCGACTCCACGCTCAACCCTCCGCCGGGCGGCGGGCAGTGCAGCGCGTCGTCTGGGCCGGACCTGGTGTACTCGTTCTCCCTGTCTCAGCCGAAGGACGTGCGGGTGGTGGTGAGTCCGGCGCGCGGCAGTGAGCTGTCGCCGTTCGTCTACCTCCGCTCGGCGACGAGCTGCGGCGTGCCCGGCTCGGCGGAGCTGGCCTGCGGCTTCAACCCGGACGTGGGCCCGGCGGCCTTCTTCCGCCCCACGCTGCCGGCCGGCGACTACGTCATTTGGGTGGACAGCCGCATCGACACGGCGGGCGCCTTCGGCATGGTGGTGACGCTGACGGATCCTCCTCCGCCGCCGACGAACGACACCTGCGCGGACGCGGGCGTGCTCTCGTTCACCAACAACGCGGTGACGGTGCGAGGCAGCTCGCGCGGCGCGGCGAACAACAACGCGACGTCGACGTCGCCGACCTGCTCCATGGCGGCGCGCAGCACCGGCGCCGACGTGTACTACTCGTACACGCTGCCGGCGCTGACCATGCCGCCGGTGGCCATGACGTGGATCGTCGGCTCCGAGCAGCCGGGCTGGGGGCCGGTGGTCGCGGTCGAAGCGGGTGCTTGCGGCACGACGACCCCGCTCGCCTGTGGCGCGGACACGGGCCAGAACCCGGGCCGCTTGGCGGTGACGCAGGCGGTGGTCCTAGGCGCGGGCAGCGGCCCCGGCATCGTGGTGGTGGACTCGTTGGACGCCACGGGCGGGTCCTTCGTGCTGCAAGGGCGCCTCGGCGGGCCGCCGAACGAAGCCTGCGCGACGGCCGCCGCGCTGACCCCTGCGGCGCCGGTGCTCGAGAGCACCAGCCTCGCGCTCAACGACTTCACGCCGACCCAGTTCCAGGGCACCCCGTGTCAGCAGGGCGGCGGCGGCGCGGCCTACGTCGGCAACGACGTCGTCTACAGCTTCACGGCGACGGCGACGCGGCCGATGCGGGTCACGGTCACGCCGTCGAGCGGCTACGACGTGATGATCGCCCGCATGGCGGGGACCTGCGCGCCGGCCAGCTGCCAAGACGTCGTGGACCAGGAGGCGGGCGGCGTGTCCGAAGTCATGACGTTCAACGCGGTCATGGGCACGACGTACTACTTCCTGGTCGACGGCTTCGGCGGGGGTCCGTCGGGAGCAGGCGCGAACGGCGCCTTCCGGCTGACGTTGCAGTAGCGCCGCGCGCGGCACGCAGCGACGTCGTGCTTGGTGGTGGCGCTGCTGGCTGCGGCGGTGCAGCCACGACGACCACCGTCCTGCGGCTGGGCGCCGGCGACGTGCCCCGAAGCGAACACGGAGCCCTGAGGGCCGCGGGCGCCGACCAGGGGGCGATGTCATCGAAGGCTCGCGACCGACGTGCTGCGCTTGAATGCGTGCGAGGACCAGGTGCTGTTCGTGCAGCGCTGCGCGACGGGGGCCTGGCCCGCGCGCATGGACCCGCACGGCGCGAGGTGGGCAGTGAACTCGACGGGTGCGCTCGCGTGGCTACGGCGCCGAGCGCGATGACGATGGGCCTCGCCAGGCCTGCCTCGCGCTGCTAGCAGCCGCAGCTCTCATGCGGTGGATCGTCCTCGGAGTCGTGCTGGTGGCCGCGAGCATCGGCGTGTCGGAGTACGCGCGGCGAAACCCTCAGGCCAAGGCGAGCGAAGACGCGGGCGTCGCTGCGAACGAGGCGCCGCCGAAGCCCACGGTGCCCATGGACGAGCTGGTGAAGACGGCCAGCGGCGTCGTGAAGCCCGCAGCGGACCTGTCGGCGCTCGGCGAGCTCTTCACGGCGACGGACGGCGGCGTGGACTTCGCGGCGAAGGTCGGCGCGCGAAGCGCGGTGTCTGGACCGGACCGAGTGGCCTTCGTCATCGAGAAGAGCCGGACCTACGGGCTGGTGACGGCGACGGTGAGCGGCACCCAGCCGGCGCTGCAGGTGGTGACGGCGCGCAAAGAGCCCATCTCCGCGGTGGCGCTGGACGGCGATCGGCTCTTCTGGGCCGAGGGCGGGCAGGTGCTCGAGTGGAAGGACGGCGCTGCGGCGCTGGTGGCGAGCTTCCCCAAGGCGCAGGTCGCCGGTCTGGCTGCGAAGAACGGGGACGTCGCGGTGGCGCTGGTCCCGTCCGGGGCCGACCCGTTCTCCACCGACCCCACGGGCGCGGTGGCCCGAGTGGAGTCGGCGGGCAAGAGCCAGCTGCTCGCCGGAGAGCTGGTGCGGCCGCATGACCTCCTCATCGAAGGGGCCGACGTGTTCTTCGTCGCGGGCTACCCGTCGGGGCTGTACCGCGCGGCGCTGGACGGGGCGTTCAGCGCGCGGACGGTGGAGCGTGCCGATGGGCCGCTGGCGTTCGACGGGACCGGCGTGGTGCACCGCTTCCCCGAAGCGCAGGCGCCGGAGGTGCGGCGCGTGCCGCGGGCCGGCGGCACGGTGGTGAGCCTGGCGAGGGTCGACGCGGACTTCATCGCGGCGCGGGCCGGCCTCGCCGCGTACACGACGACGGGCCTGGGGCCGCGGGTGTTCACCGTCGCCGGGACTGACGCGCCGAAGGAACTCCTCGCGTTCAGCGGCGCGGCGAAGGGCTTGGCGTTCGCAGGTGAGCGCGTGCTGCTGCTGGTGGTGGACGAGCTGGGCCAGGTGCACCTCAAGGTGAAGTGAAGGTTCGCGCAGGCGAGGCGACCGGCTGCGGAGCGAGCGTCTTCGGCGAGCGAGCCTGCGACGAGGCTGGCGAATGGAAGGAGCGGCCTGCCCGAACGTGCGGCGCGGGCACTCCGACGACAGCCACCGCGTTCGCCAGCTCGCTCGAGTATTTCAGCGCCGCGGGGGCTCACCTTCGCAATCAATCGACGCGCGTCCACCCCGCCCGCTCAGACCTCGCGCTCGTACACCCGGTACGTCTTGATTCGCCGCGCACCGGTCGCCGTCACGGTGCGGTTGACGAGCAGGTCGTCCTCCAGCACCCACCCAATCTCCCCCGACGCGTAGCCCAGCCGCTGCGCTTCCTTCTGCGTTTCCACCGCGAGCAGCGCGTCCAGCCCCCGGCGCCGAAACCCGTCCTTGATGCCGAAGAGCATGACCCGCAACCGGTCGATGTCGCGCGCCGCCCACAACATTTTCGCGAGGCCGAAGGGGAACAGGTACCCGTTCGCCTTCTGCTGCGCGGTGGCCATGTCCGGCATGGTGATGATGAAGGCCACGGGCTCACCGTACACCTCGGCGATGAGCGACATCTCCGGGCGGAGCAGCACGATGGGGCGCAGCCGGTTCACCACCCAGTCGAACTCGCCGTCGTTCATGGGCGCGAAGCCGAAGCCGGGCTTCATCATGCCTTCGAGAATGCCCTTGATGCGGCGAATGTCCGTCTCGGGGTTCTTCGTGTCCAGCCGCCGCACCCGCACGCCGGGAGACGTGCGCGCGCGCTCCGCCAGCCGCTGCACCTTCTCGGGGAACGCCACGTCCGCCGGCAGCTCGTAGCTGAACAGGTCCTTGAAGCGCGTGAAGCCGTTGGCCTCGAGCAGCTGCGCGTAGGACCGCGGGTTGTACGGCATCAACATGGACGGCGGGCGGTCGAAGCCTTCCACCAACAAGCCCGCCTCGTGGTGGAACGCGAAGCTGACCGGCCCCATGACGTGGTGCAGGCCCTGGCGGCGCACCCAGCCGGCAGCCGCTTCGAAGAGCGCGGCGGCGTAGCCCGGGTCGTTGCGGCATTCGAACAGGCCGAAGAAGCCCAGCGCCGTCGAATGGAAGCGGTTGTACCGGCTGTCGATGAACGCCGCGATGCGGCCGACCACCTTCCCCTGCCGCCGCGCCAAGAAGTAGCAGGCCCGCGCCTCACGGAAGAACGGGTTGACCTTGGGGTCCAAGAACTCGCGCCGCTCCGCGACGATCGGCGGCACGTAGTTCGAATCACCCTCGTACAGCTCGAGCGGGAAGCGCACGAACTCATCGCGCTCGGCGCTCGTCTGCACTTCGGCCACGGACACGTCCGGCGCCTTCGCCGCGAACGGCGGGACGGGCTTCACTTTCGCCGCGGCGGCCGCGCGAGCCATGGTGGGCACCAAACGGGCGCGTCAGTTCTTGACGGCCAGCTCCCGCCCGAAGACGCGGTACGTCTTGGACTTGGTGGCGCCGAACACTTCGATGGCGCGGTTGACCATGTCGTTGTCCTCGAGCGTCCAGCTGACCTCGCCGCCCCACCAGCCCAGCCGCTTGGCCGCGCGCACCGTCTCGAGCATGAGCACCGAGTCGATGCCGCGCTTGCGGAACTCCTTGCGAATGCCCAGGGCGATGAGCCTGCCCTGCTTCACCTTCTTCATGGCGAGCAGCATCTTCACCAGGCCGATCGGCAGCCCGAAGGTCGTCAGGTTCCCGTTCGCGACTTTGATGGCCTGGTTCATGTCCGGCATGGTGATGGAGAACGCCACCGGCTTGCCTTCGGCCTCCGCGAACAGGAACAGCTCGGGCACGAGCGCCAGCTTGAGCTCCTTGCCCAGCGCGTCGAACTCCTTGTCCGTCATGGGCACGAAGCCCCAGTTCTTCTCCCAGGCCGCGTTGTAGATGTCCTTCACCCGCGTCACTTCCGCGTCCCAGTCCTTGATGTTGGCGGGGCGCACGGTCAGGCCTTCGCGCTGGCGAATCTTCTCCGCGACCCGGGCCACCTTCTCCGGCGGGTCTTCCCCGAGCTTCAGGTCCCACGCCCACAGGTCCTTCTTCTTCGCGTAGCCGCAGGCCTCGGTCAGGCGCAGGTAGTACTTCGGGTTGTACGGCATGAGCAGCGCGGGCGGCTTGTCGAAGCCTTCGGCCAGAAACGCCCACTCACCGTTGCTGCTGAAGGACGCCGGCCCCATCACCTCGGCCACGTTGCGCGCCTTGAGCCAAGTCTCGACCGTTTCGAACAGCGCCTTGGCCACGCCCACGTCGTCGACACATTCGAACAGCCCGAACCAGCCCACGTTGGTGCCGTGGAACTCGTTGTACCGAGGGTCGAGCACCGCGGCGATGCGGCCCACCACCTTGCCCGCGCGCCGCGCCAAGAAGAGCTCGGCCGTGCCGAACTCGAACCAGGGGTTCTTCTTCGGGTTGAGGAAGGTGTGCCGATCGAACCGCAGCGGCGGCACGAAGTGCGGGTCGCCCTGGTAGACCTCGTACTGGAATTCGATGAACGCCTTCTTGTCGGCGCTGCTCTTGACCGGCGTGACGGTCACGTCTGGAGCGGCGACGGGAACGGCGCTCGGCGCGCTGGCTGGCTGCGGCTGCATGGAGGAGGCCCCTTGTCGGTGAAAGTGCGCGGGGCTTGTACGCGTGGGGCTCGACGCAAGTCAATTGCGGGCAAGTTATTGCTCACCGGTCTCGCTCGAAAAACAGAGTACTTACCGAGCCCTCCCACGTCGGCGCACCCGTTGGAGTCGTCGATCAGCGCGCCAAAGCGAGGCTCGGCTTGCGAAATGTGAGCAATTTACTGCTCGCTCGTGAGGCGGTTCAGGACGCAACTTCGGTGGTCCGATGGTCGCCATTCTGACGGTATCTATCGAATACTCCTGCGTCAAAGCTGCGTCATGAGCCCGACCGACGACGGCGCACAAGCAGGGGTGGCGACAGGTTTACGCACCGGTCGAAGGGTTGACCGGCCGCGCGGCTGGCATCTACACGGGCGCGGCTTTCCGCACGACAAGGACCGCCAGCGCCATGCCGAACATTTACCGCTTCTCGAACCTGATCCACGCCCTCGACGAGTCGAAGGGGCTCACCGAGAGCGGCTACACGTTCCTGGACCGCGATCAGCAAGAGACGTTCATGTCCTGGGACACGCTGCGCCAGGAGGCGATGCGGCGGGCGGCGCACTTCCGCAAGTACGGGCTCAACAAGGGCGACCGGCTGGCCATGGTCGTGCCGGACGGCGAAGACTTCGTGCCGACGTTCCTCGCGGCGGTGTGGGCGGGCCTGGTGCCGGTGCCCATGTACCCGCCGCTGTCGCTGGGCAAGCTCGACAGCTACCTCGACACCTTCGTCGCCATCTGCTCGCGCGCGGAGCCGCTGTACCTGGTGACGCCGGGCAAGCTGCAGCAGGTGCTCTGGAGCGGCGCGGCCAAGGTGAAGAGCCTCAAGGGCATCATCACCACCGAAGAGCTCAAGGAGCCGGCGCCGGCGGGAGCCAGCCAGGACCCGGCGCAGGTGACGGACGACGACCTGTGCTTCCTCCAGTTCACGTCGGGCTCGACGTCGACGCCCAAGGGCGTGGAGGTCACCCACGGGAGCCTGCGGGCGAACGCCTGGGCCATCATGCGCGACGGGCTGCAGAGCGAAGAAGGCCGTGACCGCGGCGTGAGCTGGCTGCCGCTGTACCACGACATGGGGCTCATCGGCTTCGTCATCAGCCCGCTGATGCACCGCATCCCCGTCACCTTCATTCCCACGATGTCCTTCGTGCGGGGCGCCAACATCTGGCTCGAGACGATTTCCCGGCACAAGGGCACCATCACCTTCGCGCCGAACTTCGCCTACGCGCTGGCCGTCAAGCGCGCCAAGCCGGAGCGCATGAAGGAGTGGGACCTCTCGCAGATGCGCGTCTTCGGCTGCGGCGCCGAGCCCATCAACGCGCAGGTGATGCGCACGTTCGTCGACACGTTCAAGAGCTGCGGGCTCAAGCCCGAGGCGCTGTTGCCCTGCTACGGCATGGCCGAGGCGACGCTGGCCATCAGCTTCATCGGGCTGGACCAGACGTTGTCCACCGACGTCATCGACTCCGACCGCTACCAGACGGACCACGCGGCCGAAGCCGTGCACGTCGATTCGAAGAAGAAGCTCGAGTTCGTTTGCTGCGGCAAGACGTTCCCCGACCACGAGGTCGGCGTGTTCGACGAGAAGGGCACGCGGCTGAAGGACCGGCAGGTCGGCGAGCTGTGGGTCAAAGGCCCGTCGGTGTGCCGCGGCTACTACAAGGACCCGCAGACGACGGAGCGCACGTTCGGCGGCGGCTGGCTGCGCACCGGAGACTTAGGCTACCTGGTGGACGGCAACGTCTACGTGAGCGGCCGCAAGAAGGACCTCATCATCGTCAACGGGCGCAACTACGACCCGCAGCGCATCGAGTGGATCGTCGACGACCTGCCCGAAGTCCGCAAAGGCTCGTCCGTCGCCTTCAGCCGGCCCGGCGCGTCGAGCGAAGAGCTGGTCGTGGTGGTCGAGACCCGCACGCAGAACCCCGACGCGCTCAAGGAGCGGGTCAGCCAGGCCGTCACCGAGCAGATGCAGCTGACCGTGGCCGACGTCGTGCTCTGTGAGGTCGGCTCGCTGCCCAAGACGTCCAGCGGCAAGCTCCAGCGCGCCAAGACGCGGCAGCAGTACCTCGACGGCACCGTGGGCAAGGAAGGCACGCGCACGCTGGGCGGCAACGCCGAGAAGGTGACGCTGGCCAAGCACGTGGCCTTGTCCCTGCTCGGCCGGGGCAAGAAGCGCGCGCAGCGGCTGGTGGAGCACTCGCTGTCGATTCGCTCCATGGGCGACGCCGTCAGCAAGCTCAAGCTGGCCAGCGAATACATGCAGTCCCGCATGAAGCGGGCACGGCGCTGAGCGCCGGACGAATCAAACCCAATTCCAAACACACCGCAGTCAACCGCCACACCAACACCCCAAGGAAGCAAGCGCACATGGCACAGGTCAACATCATCCACATGTTCGAGCAGGCGGCCCACGAAGTGTCGGGCAAGAAGCTCACCGGGCTCACCAAGGACACCGTCATCGCCAAGCTGGGCTTGGACTCGGTGGCCATCATGGAGCTGGTCGCGCACTTCGAAGAGAAGCTCAACGTCCGCCTGCCGGATGAAGACCTGGCGAAGGTGCAGACCATCGCCGACCTGGCGCAGGTCGTGAAGAACCGCGCCCCGAAGGGCACCGAAGTCACCTGGTGAGCACGCCGTCCGACTCCCCCGTGACCGTTCGAGTCTTCCCCCGCCTTTCCCCGTTGGAGCGCCGCTCATGAGTGACATCGCCGTCGTCGGCATGGCGTGCCGGTTTCCCCACGCGAAGGACCTGCCTTCGCTCTGGAAGCTGGTGTCCACGGGGCACGTGGCGTTCGAGGACATCGGAGACGACCGGTGGACCCACTCGGCCTTCTTCGAGCCGAACGACGCGCGCGCGCAGGACAAGACGTACGTGCGCAAGGGCGCCTTCATCGACGGGGTGGACGAGTTCGCGGCGCTGCACTTTGGGCTGGCGCCGCGGCGGGTGCAGGTCATGGACCCGCAGCAGCGGCTGGCGATCGAAGTGACGCGGCAGGCCCTGCAGGACGCGGGCTACGAGACGCGGCCCTTCGACAAGCAGCGCACCGGCGTGTTCCTGGGCGCGTCGGTCAACGAGTACAAGGACCTGCTCACCGCCCGGCACCGCGCGCTCCAGCTCATCGAAGGGGAGTTCGGCGACAAGCTGTCGGCCGCCGAAGCCGAAGCCGTGCGCGCGGGCTTCGCCGACGTGGCGCCCAGCCGGGCCTTCAGCATCGCCGGTGGGCTGCTGAACATGATCGCCTGCTCGGTCTCGCAGACGTTCGACCTCAACGGCCCGTCCATCTCCATCGACGCGGCGTGCAGCTCGGCGCTCGTCGCCATTCACGAGGCGGCGGTCAACCTGCGCGCCAAGCAGTGCAACGTGGCGCTGGCCGGCGGCGTGTACCTGAACCTCACGCCGGACAACCACATCGGCTTCAGCCGCATCGGCGCCATCTCGCCGTCGGGCGTCTGCCGCCCCTTCGACTCCCGCGCCGACGGCTTCGTCATGGGTGAGGGCGTCGGCATCGTCGTGCTCAAGCGGCTCGAAGACGCGAAGAAGGACGGCGACCGCATCTACGCGGTGCTGCGCGGCACCGGGTGCAACAACGACGGCCGCGGTGAAGGCCCGATGACGCCGCGGCCCGAAGGCCAGCGCGACGCCATGCGCCGCGCCCACCAGGACGTGGACTTTCCGATCGACACCATCGGCTACGTCGAGACGCACGGCACGGCGACGACGGTGGGCGACGTGGTCGAAGTCGGCGCCCTCAAGCAGTTCTTCAGTGAGAAGGCGGGCCACGCGCTCTCGCAGCCGTACTGCTACCTCGGCAGCATCAAGGCCAACATCGGCCACACCATGTCCGCGGCCGGCGTGGCGGGCTTCATGAAGGTGGTGCTGTCGCTGCACCACGGCGTCATTCCGCCGCAGCCCGGCGTGCAAGAGGTCAACCCCAAGCTGGACCTGACGCACTCGCCGTTCCGCATCGCCCACAAGCCCACGCACTGGGAACGGCCCACGTCGAGCCCGCGGCGCGGCGCGGTGTCGTCGTTCGGCTTCGGCGGCACCAACGCCCACGCGCTGCTCGAAGAGTGGGTCGACGCGCCGGCCGTGGCGCTCGCCGAGCGCGCCGAGCTGTTCGTGCTGTCCGCCGCCACGCCGGCGCTGCTCGCCGCGCACGCGCTCGAGCTGGCGCAGCTCATGGAAGCGCAGAAGCTGTCTGCCGCGCAGGTGGCGGCGACGCTCGCGCAGCGCCAGAGCTTCGACACCCGCCTGGCCTTCGTCGCCACCGGCGCCGCCGCCGCCGCGGCCACGCTGCGCAAGTGCGCCGCCGC
>JALHOS010000238.1 GCA_022842905.1 Myxococcaceae bacterium
GAGCCTGCGCCGAAGCCTGCCGAGCCTGCGCCGAAGCCTGCGCCGAAGCCTGCCGAGCCTGCGCCGAAGCCTGCCGAGCCTGCGCCGAAGCCTGCCGAGCCTGCGCCGAAGCCTGCCGAGCCTGCGCCGAAGCCTGCCGAGCCTGCGCCGAAGCCTGCTGAGCCGGTGGCCAAGCCGGCCCCGAAGCCCGTGGAGAAGCCTGCGGCGAAGCCAGCCGAAGCCGAGCCCAAGGCGGAGGCCATGGGGACCTTGTCCCTCAAGGCGAGCGACACCGCCGAGGTGTTCGTCGACGGCAAGAAGGTCGGCTCGTCGCCCATGTCGGGCTTCAAGGTGAAGGCCGGGCCGCACAAGGTCCGCTTCGACTGTCTCGACGCGAGCGGCGCGCCGCAGAAGGGCGAGCTGCAGATTGTGGTGGTCGAGCCCGACCAGAACGCTGACGTCGACTACACCTGCGCGACGGAGTGATCGGCGCGCAGTCCTTCGGCGCCAGCCCCGACGGCTTGAGCAGCAGGGGCCTTCGCCGGAGCCGGTGGTGGAGGCGTCGCCTCGCCTTCACCTACGAAGCGCAGCGGGGTTCCCGCAGGCTCGCCGACGGCCACGATGGCGCCCCTGCCCTCGTCGCCGAGGAGGCTGGGCGTCAAGGGGCCTCTGGCGGAGCCGTTTGAGGCGTCGCCGCTGGGGCCAGCGAAAGGACCCCGCCTTCACCTTCGAAGCGCACGATCGCTCCGTTCGCGTCGCAGCCCAAGGGGCCGAGCCTCAGGGGGCCTTCGCTGGAGCCGGCACCGGTTGCGCCGGTGGAGGCGTCGCCGCTGGGACGGCGGGCACCGCGGCGACCGTGATGCTGAGGCCGGTGAACATGACCTCACCTTCCCCTTCGAAGCGCACCGGGTTTCCCGCTGGCTCGCCGACGGCCACGATGGCGCCGCTCGCGTCGTAGCCGAACAGGCACAGGTGGCCGCTGGTGCCCTGGGGCACGAAGAACTCTGCGAAGAAGGAGCCCGGCGTCGACAGGGGCATGCTGCCGAGGGTCGCCGGCGTCGGCGTGGCGCTGCACGGCGGGACCTGCGCGACGAAGGCGTACTTGGCGGCGGATGTGGCGCCAGGGCTCCATGTGCCCATGAACTCACACTCGGCGCTCGCTGGCTGGGCGGGCTTGCTCGGCGGCGCAATGGACGGGGCGAGGACCTTCGGGCCGGCGTCGAGCTCCGGAGGAGGAGGCGGCGTGTCTTTCTTCGGGCACGCCTCGAACGCGAGCAGCGCGGCGCAAGCGACGACAATCCGGGAGATCATGGGGTCGCCTCTACCCTGCGACAAGGTGCGCGTCGACGGCGCGAGTGACTGAGGTGGGTCGGCGCGGATTCGCTGGTCCAGCGGCCCCCGCTCCGATCCGCCCGTGGCTCGTCAACGCTCTGGCGCTCTTCGACAAACGGGGCGGATCGGCGGCACCCCGCGCGTGGCCTTGCCTTTGCTCTGTCGGTCCTCACGCATCGGAGGGGACCATGGCGGGAGCGGCGGCGGGTACGAAGCGAGAGGTCGAGCGGCTCAGGGCAGAGGTCGACCGGCTCAAGGACGAGAACCGTCGCCTCATGCAGGTGGCCTACCGCGATCCCCTGACCGGGCTGCGCAACCGGCGCTTCTTCAACGAGCGGCTGGGCGAAGAGCTGTGTCGCCTGCGCCGGGAGCCGGACCGCGTGTGCAGCGTCATCATGGTCGACCTCAACGCCTTCAAGGCGCTCAACGACACGCGGGGCCACGCCGCCGGAGACGCCGCGTTGGTCGCCGTCGGTCACTACCTCGAGTCGCTCACGCGCACGACGGACCTGTGCTGCCGCGTCGGGGGCGACGAGTTCATCGTGCTGCTGCCGAACACCGACGTGGCGCAGTGCCAGCGCGTGCTGCAGCGGCTGCGCGCGTACCTGCCTCGGCTGGCGACGACGGGCCTGGGCCAGCGAGGGCTGTCCCTGGGCGCGGCGACGGCGACGGCGAGCGACGACGAGCTGCGGCTGCTGAGCCGGGCGGACGAGCTGATGTACGCGGACAAGCGTGAAGCCCGCGGCGGCAGCGCCGTGGAAGTGTGCGACGAGCCCGAGCCGTGGCTCGCTCGGGCGGCCTGACCTCAACCGGTTGTTCTCGGTGTGGTGAGCGGCGACGAGCGATGGCGCGACGTCACGCGCCCGTCCTCCTCTCAGCGACGGCGACAGTGAGCGACCGCCCACGTCACCAGCCGTACACCGCGTGGCGATGACCCGGCGAGGGACGACGAGCGCCCCCCGACGTCACGCGACCGTCCTCTGCGCGGCGACGGTGATGGTGAGCGACGACGAGCGGCGGCCCAACGCGCCGGTCGTCCTGCGCGTGGCGAGAATGACCGGCGAGGGACGACCTGACGTCACGCGACGGTTCTCTGCGCGGCGATGATGATGGTGAGCGACCGCCCTACGTCACCAGCCGTCCACCGCGCTGTGACGGTGACCCGGCCAGCGACGACGAGCGACCCCGCGACGTCACGCGATCGTCCTCCGGGTGGCGATGACTCGACGAGCGACGACGAACGAGGGCCTGACGTCACGCGACGGTCCTCTGCGCATTGTGACGACGACGAGCGGTAGCCGAGCAGGGCGGACGAGCTCATGGACGCCGACCAGCGTGAAGCCCACCTGGGCTCCTCCGTCGTATTCGGCGACGAGCCCGCGCCCCGACGTTCTCAGGCCCTCCTTCATGGGCAACGACCGTGTGCCCCGCGCGCGGCAGAATCGTGAACTCCAGCTGATTCTCTTGGGCTGCGTCGATTACTCGCAGTTCGGCCGCCGCGCTCGATTCGTCGCGTCGGTGGAGCGCGGCCCACGCGTATGGTGCGCGCACCACCGCGAACGAGAGGAGGTCGGGGGCGAAAGCGCGGCGCCTCGAGCAGCGCAGGGTCGACACTCCAGCTTCAAGCGTCGAGCCGAACAGCGTGAGCGCGACACCGCCAAGCCGTCGTTGCGGTGCCCAGACAAGCATGGTCGAGTCCGCCCGCCCCATGACCTCCTTCGTCGAGCTCCTGGTGGGCTTCCCCACCGCGCCGTTCACCGCCGCGCTGGGGGTGGCGGTGTTGTACTGGCTGCTCGTCATCGTCGGCGCCGCGGGGGTCGACCTGCTCGACGGCGCGGGCGACGGCGCGGCGGGTGGGGTGAAGGCCGCCGGTGAAGCGCTGTCCGGTGGGCTCAAGGCGGCGGGCGACGTGCTGGCGGCTGGCAAGGCCGGCGCCGAGGCAGCGCAGGCGAAGAGCGGCGTGTTCGAAACGCTGGGCCTGGGCGGCGTGCCGGTGACGGTGGCGTTCACGGCGCTGACTTTCTTCGCCTGGGCGACGAGCGTGGGCGTGGTGTCCTGGCTGCACCCCGAGGGCCTCGCGCTGCGGCTGGCCGTGTTCGTGGGCTCGCTGGTGGCGGGCCTCGTGGCGGGCAGCGCGGTGACGCGGCCGCTGCGTCGGGTGTTCACCAGCGCCGAAGGCCGCCGCCGAGACCAGCTGGTGGGGCACCTGTGCACGGTGACGAGCACCAAGGTCGACGCGGGCTTCGGCACCGCCGAGGTGTCGGACGGCGGCGCGGCGATCGCCGTGCACGTCGTGTGTCACAAGCAGAACGGGCTGAAGAAGGGCGATGCCGCGCTGCTGATCGCGTACGACGCGCAGAAGGACACGTACGACGTGGAGCCGCTGGACTTCCTCGAGCCCCACGAAGTCAAGGCGCTGGACGACCCCGAAGCGCGCAGTCGGGTCTTGGCAGGCCGCATCAAGCTGTAGCGAAAAGCAGACAGACGAACGAGCGCAGTCACATACCGAAGGGGAACGTACCGATGGACATGCACAACGTGGTGGCCGTGTTGACGGTGATTGGCCTCGCCTTCCTGTTCGTGGTGGGCGTCGCCGTCATGGTGGCGCGCTTCTACCGACAGGTGGCGCAGGGCCAGGTGTTGATCGTCAACACCATGAAGAGCGAGCCGCGGGTGAGCTTCACTGGCGCGGTGGTGCTCCCCATCATCCACCGGGCGGAGATCATGGATATCTCGCTCAAGACCATCGAGATCGATCGCCGCGGGAAGGAAGGCCTCATCTGCGCGGACAACATTCGCGCCGACATCAAGGTCGCCTTCTTCGTGCGGGTGAACAAGACGGTGGAGGACGTGGTGAAGGTGGCCGGCGCCGTCGGCTGCGCCCGCGCGTCGGACCAGCAGACGTTGAGCCACCTGTTCGAAGCGAAGTTCTCCGAAGCGCTCAAGACCGTCGGCAAGCGGCTCAACTTCGAAGACCTCTACAAGGAGCGTGACAGCTTCAAGGACCAGATCGTCCAGGTCATCGGCAAGGACCTGAACGGCTACCACCTCGAAGACGCGGCGATCGACTTCCTGGAGCAGACGCCGATCGAGATGCTCGACAAGGAGAACATTCTCGACGCGCAGGGCATTCGGAAGATCACCGAGCTGACCAGCAACCAGAACGTGCTGACCAACGATTTCAAGCAGACCGAGCGCAAGCGGATCACCCAGCAGAACGTCGAAGCCGACGAGGCGGTGTTCGCGCTCGAGCGGCAGCGCGCCGAGGCCGCGGCCAAGCAGAAGCGGGAGATCGAGACCGTGCAGGCCCGCGAGCAGGCCGAGACGATGAAGGTGCAGCAGGAAGAGCACCTGCGCGCCGAGCAGGCCCGCATTCGGTCGGACGAAGAGATCAGCGTGCTCGAGCAGAACCGCATGCGGCAGGTCGAGGTCGCCGAGAAGAACCGCGAGCGTGTCGTCGGCATCGAAGCCGAGCGCGTGAAGAAGGACCGCGACCTCGAGGCGATCGCCCGCGAGCGTGAGGTGGAGCTGCAGCGGATCGTCAAGGAGAAGGCGCTGGAAGTGGAGCGCAAGGCGATCGCCGACGTGAAGGCGACCCGCATCACCGTCGACAAGAAGGTGGCCACCGAAGAGGAGACCATCAAGGACGTGCACGTGCTGGCCGAGGCCAAGCGCAAGAAGGACGCGCAGATCATCGCCGCCGAGGCCACCGCCATGGAAGACGCGGTGCAGCGGGTGAAGGCCGCCGAGGCCGCCGAAGAGGTGTCGCGGCACGAAGCCAAGCAGCGGCTCATCTCCGCGGAGGCGTCGCTGGAGGCCGCCGACAAGGAAGCGCGGGCGAAGATTCGGCTGGCCGAAGGCGCGCAGGCCGAAGCCGCCGCGCAGGGCCTGGCCGACGCCAAGGTGAAGGAAGCCAACGCCGCCGCCGCTGAGAAGGTGGGCCTGGCGAACGTGCGCGTGAAGGAAGCGGACGCGGTGGCGACGGAGAAGGCGGGGCTCGTGCAGGCGCACATCACCAAGGAGCAGCTGGCCGCCGAGGCGCTGGGGCTCGAGCAGAAGGGCGTGGCGCAGGCGAAGGTGAAGGAAGCCGACGCCGCCGCGCTCGAGAAGCAGGGGCTGGCCGAGGCGTCGGCGATCAAGGCCAAGGTGTCGGCCGAGGCGTCCGGGGTGCAAGAGCGGCTGCTCGCCGAGTCGAAGGGGCTCAAGGAGAAGGCCGAGGCCATGAAGCTGCTGCAGGGCGCCACCAAGGAGCACGAGGAGTTCCGCCTCAAGCTCGAGAAGGAGAAGGCGGTCGAGCTGCGCGGGCTCGAGGTCAAGCGCGACATCGCCGAGCAGCAGGCGAAGGTCATGGGCGCGGCGTTCTCGCAGGCGAAGATCAACATCATGGGCGGCGACGGCGCGTTCTTCGACCAGTTCATGAAGGCGGTGACGCTGGGCCAGTCGGTGGACGGCGCCATTGGCCACAGCGATTCGCTCAAGACGCTGCTCAAGCCGTACCTGAACGGCGACAAGAGCCTGCCGGACGACGTCAAGGAGATCCTCTCCAAGCCGGGCCTGACGCAAGACGCGCAGAACCTCGCGCTCACCGCCCTGCTCACCAAGCTCGCCAAGAGCTGAAGCCCCCATGGCGACCAGTGAGGTGAACCTCGAGGGCGGCAGCTACGAGGTGATTCGGTCGCGGCTGGCCGGCCAGGCGACGCAGCTGGCCCAGGCCGCCGAGGCGCTCAACCAGAAGCGCCGCGAGGAGTTCGGCGGTGACGAGCTGGCCGTGGCCGGCAACGACCGCGTCCGCACCGAGCACAGCTGCGTGGCCCGCGACATCGTCCCGTTGGGCAGCCGACTCTTGCTCGGCTTCAACGTCTTCATGGGCCTCAAGCAGGAACGCGCCCCGAAAGACGTGTTCAGCCTGCACCAGTTCGTTCGCCAGCCCGACGGCACGTTCAACTTCGACGAGCTCAAGCCGAGTGAGGGCGGCGGCTTCCTCGAGGACCGCCGCTTCGCCAAGGACTTCGGCGAGCTGACTCGCTACTACAAGGACTGCAAGCTGCTGCGGCTCTTGCGCACCGACGGCCGGCTCCTCGCGGTGATGCAGACGGGCCTGACGCTGCGCGACGTGAAGGTGTTCCGCTTCAGCGTCGACCAGGAAGGCCGCGCCACCTACCTGGACCTCAACGGCGAGAGCGAGCTGCCCCGCGTGCCCACGCACGACTTCGAATGGACCCGGCTGGGCCGCGAAGACGTGGTGCAGGGCCGCTTCCCGCACGTCAACGTCTTCGACGAGATCTTCGTGGAGACGATGGGCGGCGACCTGACGGTGAAGGTCGAGAACAACACCGAGACGGGCCAGGGCATCTTCTCGGAGCCCGTCGCCGAGAAGGACCAGTCGCTGGACGACGCCGAGTTCCACGTCGCGAAGGCCGGCGGCCTCATCCTCCTCAAGGTGCGGCCGTTCCGCGAAGAGGCGTACCGCTACCTCGTCTACAACCCGAGCACGCGGGAAGTGCACCGCGTGGACGGCTTGGGGCTGTCTTGTGTGCAGCTCCCAGAAGAGCAGGGCGTCGCGTTCCCCGGCGGCTACGCGCTGCGCACCGGCGAAGTGAAGACGTTCGACGGCGACTGGTCGGAGCTGGCGTTCGAGCGCGCGCTCAAGAGCCCCAACGGGGAAGACGTGCTGTACGTCTTCTTCGGGCTCAAGTCCGGTCGCTACCTGCTGCTGCCGTACAACCTGGTCCGCAAGGAAATGGCGAGCCCGCTGCCCTGCCACGGCTGGTCGCTCTTCCCTGACGGGCAGCTCGTCATCTTCAAGGGCACCAGCGACGAGCCGACCCGCGTGCACCCCATGCAGGTGTGGAAGACGCCGTTCCTCTCGGCCGAAGTACACGCCGCCCGCCCGCCCCGGGCCACCGCGCTCGGCCGAATCGGCAACGCGGACCTGGTGCGCGGCATCGCCGACGTGCTGACGCTCAAGCGGCTGGCCAGCGCGGACAAGCCGACGCGGCGCACGTGGGAAGAGCTGGTCTCGCAGGCGCAGCGCGCGCTCGACGCGTACTTCTGGCTGTCGGAGCCGAGCGTGGCGCTGGCGGACCAGGTCCGCGCGGTGAAGGCGTCGGCGGAGCTGATCCTCGACGAGTTCGAGAAGGTACAGGCGCTCAAGAAGCGCGCGCAGGACGGCATGGCCGACGCCGAGGCGCAGGTCAGCCAGCTGCTCTCGAACACCACGCCCGGCGTGCTCACCAGCACGCAGGAGTTCATGGGCGCGCTGCAGGCCATTCGCAGCCAGCGGGGCAAGCTCATCACCCTCAAGGAAGTCCGCTACGTCGACGTGGCCCGGCTCGACGCCATGGAAGGGCAGCTGGTCGAGCAGGCCGGCGCCGTCAGCCAGGCCTGCGTCGAGTTCCTTTTGACGCCCAGCGCCTTCGACGCGGTGAAGGCCGAGCTGGCCCAAGCCCAGCAGCGCGTGGACGCCGTCGCGCGCACGGCCGAGCTCGAGCCGCTCGTCAAACAGCTCGAGGAGACGGGGCAGGGGTTGGACCTGCTCGGCGAGGCCGTCGCGGCGCTCAAGGCCGGCGACGCGGACCAGAAGGCGCAGATCCTCGAGCGGCTCTCGGAGGTGTACGCCCAGCTCAACCGCACCCGCGGCGGCGCGCTGGCCAAGCGCAAGGACCTGCTCACCAAGGACCAGCGCGCGGAGTTCGGCGCGCAGTTCAAGCTGCTGGGCCAGGCGCTGGAGAGCGCGCTGGCGCTGACCGACACCCCGGAGCGCTGTGACGAGCAGCTCGCCCGGCTGTCGGTGCAGCTCGAAGAGCTCGAAGGCCGCTTCGCCGAGCTCGACGAGTTCGCCACCCCGCTCGCCGAGCGGCGAGAGGCGCTGTTCGAAGCGTTCGAATCGAAGAAGCGCACGTTGGTGGACGAGCGGCAGCGACGCGCGCTCAACCTGTTCCAGGCGGCGGAACGAATCCTCCAGGGCGTGCAGCGGCGGGTGAAGGCCTTCACCACCGAAGACGAGCTCAACGCGTTCTTCGCCGGCGACGCCATGCTCGAGAAGCTGCGCGAGCTGGGCAAGCAGCTGCTCGCGCTCAAGGACTCGGTGAAGGCCGACGAGCTGGAGTCCAAGCTCAAGGCCGCCAAGCAGGACGCGCTGCGCGGCCTGCGCGACAAGAAGGACCTGTTCGAAGACGGCCAGAACGTCATCAAGCTGGGCGATCAACGCTTCAACGTGAACACGCAGCCGGTGGAGCTGACCGTGCTGCCCAAGGACGGCGCGCTCTGTCTGCACGTGACGGGCACCGACTACCTCCAGCCGCTTCAGGACGCCGCGCTCGAGCAGCACAAGGCGCTGTGGGACCGCACGCTGCCCAGCGAGGCGCCGCACGTGTACCGGGCCGAGACGCTGGCCGCGACGCTGCTGTTCCGCGCCGAAGCCGGAGAAGGGGGCCTGTCGCTGCTGCGCCTGCGTGAGGCCGTCAACGCCGCGGACGGCGGGCTGTCGGCGGTGCGGCAGGTCGCGCAGGACCGCTTCGACGAAGGCTACGAGCGCGGTGTGCACGACGCCGACGCCACGGTGATCCTCGGCGAGGTGTTGCGCGCGTACGAGCTGGCCGGCCTGCTGCGCTACCCCGGCACCGCGCGGGCGTGGGCGGCGCTGTACTGGGGCCTGCTCGTCGACCCCAAGGACAAGCCTTCGGCGCAGCGGCAGGCGCAGAGCTTCGGCCGGCTCAAGGACACCTTCGCCACCAGCCCTGCCTTCGCGCAGGTGGTGCAGGACTGGGCCGGGCGCCTGGCCAAGCGCTGCGGGGCCGAAGGGCTGGACGTGAAGGGCGCGGACGCGGCGCTCGCGGCGCGCTACCTCCTCGAGGAGCTGGGTCAGGACGACGTGCGCTTCGTCACGTCGCACGACGCGCTGCTGCTCAAGGACGGGCTGCTCGCCGCGCTGGACTCACAAGGGACCCGGGCCCGCTTCCTGGACGACCTGAGTCAGGTGAGCGCGCTGTTGGACCGCTGGCGGCTGGCCCGCGCGTGGCTCGACGCGGTGGTGGTCGCGCCTTCGAGCGGCGCTGCGCTCAAGGGGCTGGCGCACGCGGTCGACGAAGCGGCGGCGCTCTTGGTGGTGGGGCCCGACGTGCTCCCTCGCCGCGAGAGCCAGGCGCTGGTGGCCGGCCGCGTCACCGGCCTGCTCGGGCAGCACCCGCGCATCGTCGACCGAGCGCTCGACGTGCGCATCGACGAGTTCGTCAGCCGGCTGTCGGCGTTCGTGCGCGACGACGTGCCGGCGTTCCACACGTTCCGCGGACTGGTGCGCCGCGTGCTCGACGAACAGAAGGCGAAGCTGCGCCTGGACGAGCTGGTGCCCAAGGTGCTCTCGAGCTTCGTGCGCAACGAGCTCATCGACAGCGTGTACCTGCCGCTCATCGGGAAGAACTTGGCCAAGCAGCTGGGCGCCGCCGGCGACACCAAGCGCACCGACCGCATGGGCATGCTCTTGCTCATCTCCCCGCCGGGCTACGGGAAGACGACGCTCATGGAGTACGTGGCCAGCAGGCTGGGGCTCGTGTTCGTCAAGGTGAACGGGCCGGCGCTGGGGCACCAGGTGCTGTCGTTGGACCCGGCCGACGCGCCCAACGCCACCGCGCGGCAGGAGGTCGAGCGCATCAACTTCGCGTTCGAGCTGGGCAACAACGTCATGTTGTACCTGGACGACATTCAGCACACGAACGCGGAGCTGCTGCAGAAGTTCATCTCCCTGTGTGACGGGCAGCGCCGGGTGGAAGGTGTCTGGGGCGGCAAGACGCGCACGTACGATCTGCGCGGCAAGAAGTTCTGCGTGGTGATGGCCGGCAACCCGTACACGGAGAGCGGCGAGACGTTCAAGATTCCGGACATGCTCGCCAACCGCGCCGACACGTACAACCTGGGCGACATTCTCGACGGGAAGCAGCAGGTGTTCGCGCAGAGCTACCTCGAGAACGCGCTCACGGCGAACCCGGTGCTCGCGCCGTTGTCCGGCCGCGCGCGCGGCGACGTGCTCAAGCTGTTCGCCATGGCCCGAGGTGAGCCGGTCGCGGCGACGGATCTCGAGCACCCGTACTCAGCGGTGGAACTGCAGGAGATCGTCGCCGTGCTGCAGCGCCTGTTCCGGGTGCAGGCGACGCTGCTCAAGGTGAACCAGCAGTACATCGCCTCCGCCGCGCAGGACGATCGCTACCGCACCGAGCCGCCGTTCAAGCTCCAGGGCAGCTACCGCAACATGGGCAAGCTGGCCGAGAAGGTCGTCGCGGGCATGACGGACGACGAGGTGGAACGGCTCGTCGACGGGCACTACGCCCAGGAATCCCAGACGCTCACCACCGCGGCGGAGCAGAACCTGCTCAAGCTGGCCGAGCTGCGCGGGCGGCTGACCGAAGCGCAGGCGCAGCGCTGGGCCGAGCTCAAGCGCGGCTACCAGCGCGTGCAGCTCATGGGCGGAGGTGAAGATGACCCGGTGGCGCGCGTCACCGGCTCCATCGCCACGCTCGGCGCGAGGCTCGAGACCATCGGCACTGCCGTCGAGAAGGCCACTGCACGGCCTCCGCCACCCGCGCCCAACCTGGAAGGCGTGACAGAAGGGCTGTCCGTGGTGGCCTCGGCGCTCGAGAAGAGCCTGGCGCCGCGAGCTGCCTCGGAAGACGGAACCCTCAAGGCGCTGCTCGGCTCGCTATCTGCGTCTCTGGCGGAGCGCGCGGCCACACCTCAGAAGGTCAGCGACGACGCGCTGGTGCACGCGGTGCAGAGCGTCGCGCGGGTGTTGGCCGAGGTCGGTCAGAAGCCCACCGGCGGCGACGGCGGCCTCGTGGAGGCGGTCGAGGGGCTCACCCAGGTCGTCAAGGCGGCGCTGGA
>JALHOS010000239.1 GCA_022842905.1 Myxococcaceae bacterium
GCTCGACGCGACGCGCTTGGCGAGGACGTCCACCGTGGCGCGGGTGCCCACCGCGCGCACGATCTCATCCATGGACTTCGAAGAGCCGAAGATCAGATCGAAGGCGATCGACTCGTCGTCGCCCGGCTGCGAAGACGGCAGCGTGCTGATCACCTCGCCCAGGGGCTTGAGCAGCCCGTTGAGCTCGGCCAGCCGCGTGTCGAAGTCTTCGAGCGAGAACGCCGCGCGGACCTTCCACAGCCCCTGCCCGCGCTTGAGGTTCTCACGCAGCCGGTGCTCCTCGTACTCGGTGAAGACGGCGCGGACCTTCGCGTCGATCCCCGCCGCGTCGAGCGGATCCTCCGGAGGCTTGGTGTCCCCCTTGAGCAGCCGCTCGAGCTTCTGCGCCATCACGTCGGCCTTGGCGGCGGCGCCGCTGCTGCTCCCGGACACCGCTTCGGCGAGCAGCGCCTGCAGCGCGTCCAGCGTCTCGACGAGCGTGTCGAGGAGCGGGTCCGACAGCGCCACCTTCCCCAGCCTCAGCGCGTCGAGCACGTCCTCGGCGTGGTGCGCGAGCGTGGCCATGCGGTCCTGGCCGAACATGGCGGACAGGCCCTTGAGCGAGTGGGCGGCGCGGAAGACGGCGTTGAGGCGGTCCGGCTCCGGATCCTGGCCTCGCCGGGTGTCGAGCTCGTAGAGCTCCTTGGCCCAGGTCTCGAGGATCTCACTCGCTTCCCCAGCAAACTCGTCGAGCATGGGTCCGCCGGCCATGACGCAGTACGCCTCTCGCTAGATTTCTTTGAGCCGCAGCTTGCCTTCGTCCGACGCGCGCGCCTCGAAGGTCGTCCCGCAGTAGTTGCAGCTGATCTCTTCCTTGGCCTTGAAGCCGTCGGGCACGGGGTTGTTCGCGTTGCACGACGGGCAGTCGAACTCGAACCAGAGCGTCTTCTTGGTCCCGGCGCCCTTCTTGTCGTCTTCCTCTTCGAGCCACTTCCCGCTGGGTAGCTTGTCGACGCTCATGGGCGCGTACTCTGGCGCGGAAGGGGCGGATCACCAACGGTTGAGGAAGTCCGCCAGCTCGTCCAGCGCCTTGGCGCGCTCGGCGCGAACCGTCTCGAGGTAGCTCTTCACCGTCGGCAACAGCTGACCGTCGGGCGCCAGCAGCGCCCGCGGCAGCTCGACCAGGTCGACGTTGCCATGCGCGACGGCGGACGCGGCGCGTTTGCCACTGCCGGCCAGCACCTCGGCCTCTCCAATGACGCCGCCTCGGCGCACGGGCTTGAGCTCAACGCCGTCGGCTTCTTTGCGCGCGAAGAGCCGGACTTCTCCGTTCAGCACGAAGAAGAGCGAGCCGCCGTCGTCGCCGGTGTGAAAGATGACCACGCGGTCGTGGTAGCGCCGCGCGACGCCCTGCTTGAGCACGTCCATCGCCCGACCGCCCAGCGCCTTGACGAACGGGCAGTCCTTGAGCTCGACGTCGGTCAGCGCGATCTCCGCCGCGTCGGCCCGCTTCAAGTCGACGCGGAGCACCGGGGTGTACTCGTCCTTGCCGCTCACCGGGCCTCCACGTCGGCTGCCGGCAGCGTGCGGTACGTCCGATCGATGTGGCCCATGAGTTCGAACAGTGCGTCGCCGTACTTGGTGGCGTCCTGCGAAGTGTAGCCGGAACGGTTGATCCAGAAAGTGCCCTGATTGCATTCCCGCGCCCAGCCCACCCGGCCTTCGAACGCGCGCCCCTGGTCGTCCTTCTCGCGGCACTCTCGCGCCCCGCTGACCGCGTCGAGGAAGCAGCACTTGCCGTACGGGAAGACGTAGATCGTCGGCCGGAAGCGGACCTGCGGATCGGTCGCGAACGCGTCGGCCACCACGGCGGTCGCCGAGAAGTCCGACGGCTCCATGCCGTAGCCATGCAGCAGGTAGACGACGGGGTAGCGGGCCTCGACGTTCTCCGGGGCGTCGTAGCCGGCGGGCAGCGCGACGGCGTACTCCCACTTGGCCCCGAGCGAGGTCGACAGGAAGGCCTCGCTGCGCTGGCGCGCTGAGAAGGACGACCCGCCCAGCGGCGCCGGCGGCTTGGGCAGCGAAGGCCAGGTCGCCGCAGACCAGTTGAAGACGGTCCCGAAGCGCTCGAGCACCTGGCCGTTGGTGCCGACGTGATCGCCGTCACCGGCGAGGCGCTGCGCCTCGGTGGGCGACTCCGCCCCGTAGAAGACGAGCAGGTCCCGCGGAACGGAGCTCCACCGCCCCATCCACGGCGAGTACGCGCCGCTGTTGCGGTCCTTCATGCCGGGGATCTCGCTGAAGTCGCGGTAGGCGGCGGTCGGCGTGCTGCGCAGCGCGGCGATGCCCTGGAACACGTGCTTGGCCATGAGGCCGAAGTTGAAGATGTCGCGCAGCCCGCCGTCGCCCAGGAAGTTGAGGCGCGCGCGCCCAGCGACGTCGAGCTTGGTGAAGTTGCTGCGTCCGTCCAGCGCCCACAGCTTCTGGCGGCCGGGGCTCAGATCGTACTGGCCGTTGCCTTCACCGAAGTCGCCGGTGCTCGGCACGCCGTCCAGGCCCACGTCGCGGAAGGGCTCGCCGTCGTCGCGCCGCCAGTTGCCCTGGGTGCCGCCGAAGTTCGTGTCGAGCTCGAAGTTGTCCTTGTTCGGATCGCCGGTGGCGCCGGTGGCGGTGCAGCCGCCCTTCCCGTCTTCGCGATCGTCCGCGCAGCCGTCCTGGCCGACGTCGTCAAAGCGCTCCTGGCCGTTGTTCACGACGGGTTCTCCGAAGTCGCGGCGCCCGTTCCCGTTGAAGTCGTAGGCCAACATGACGCGCACCGGATTGGGCTGCGCGCGGCAGGGGTCGACGTCGCCCATGTGCGCCATGAAGTACGCCTGGTGCGCCCGCTTGTCGGCGAGCACCGCCCCACCCTTGGCTTGGCAGTACGTGTCGGCGAAGGCCTGCTCCTGCGCGAGTGGCAGCGGGCTGGCCACGTTCCGCGGGTCTGAGCAGAAGTCCACCGGCTCCTGGGCGGTGCGGCAGAAGTACATGCGCGGCTGGCCGTCGCAGAAGGTGATCGCGTCGACGGCGCCGTCGGGGTTGTACTCGGCGTTGAAGAGCCGGGGCACGCGCACCGGGGCCGTGCAGAAGTTGGCCGGGGGCTGCCGCACGTGCGCCGCGGGCACGCCGGGCGGCGCGAACGGCGAGTCGGGGTTGTGGGTGAACATGTTCCCGTAGGCCAGGAACAGATCCATCACCAGGTTGCCGTAGGAGTTCCGGTCGAAGGTGCCGCCGTTCACCGTGCCGTGCCAGTGGTTGAAGTCCTGCGCGTGCTCGTAGCGCAGCGTCGGGTGCGGCCGCGCGCAGGCGTTGATGATCGCCGGATCGTTCAGCGCGGTCGGCGTGGTGCGGGCCAATTCGGCGAGCCGCTCGCGTGGACAGAAGCCGCCGGTGACGAAGCTGTCGAGCATGCGGGTGAAGAACGCCGCGTCGAGCGGACCGCCGAGCGCCGCGACGCCGTCGATCTCCTCGGGCCGGCTCAGGCCCAGCGCCGTGCCGCCGATCGCCCCCATCGAGACCCCCGCCAAGATCCGGTACGTCGTGCGGATCTTCGCCGGAGCCATGGGCTCAGGCTTGGCCGGACCACACGAGGCGAGCCCCAGCGCGCCCAGCCACACCACCACGCTCAGTCGATTCACGCGGGGCGCACTCTATGGCGGCCCGACGCCGGCTAACACCGCGGCGACAGGGCCCCTCCACGCCCCCTTAAATAGGCAGCCCCCCCTGGCGTCCATGTCAGGCGAGGCGTGACATTCCTGCCGGAGGTGCCGCATGGGTTCCAAGTGGTTGCTGCTGGGAGTGGTGCTGGCGAGCGTGAGCGCGGGCGCCGCGGAGCGCTCGGTGTTCGGCCCCGGGGAGCAGCTGACCTTCGAGGTGAGCCTCTTGGGCATTCCCGCGGGCAAGGCGCAGGTAACGGTCGGCTGGGAAATGGAGCAGTTCGGCGCGTCGGTCTGGCCGTTGGTCTGCGTGGGCGAGACGGCGCACGTCGCGCAGGCGTTCAACGTGAAAGATCGCTTCGTGTCCTACTTCGATCCGTCGACCGGCCGGAGCCTGGGCGCCGACTTCTTCGTGCAGGAAGGCAACCACCGGCGCCGCGAGCGCTACCGCTACGCCCCGGAGCAGCGGCGCATCTTCACCACCAAGCAGACGGCCGGGCGCGACGCGGTCGACGGCGAGTACGAGAGCGAGCCGGGCACCATGGACCTGGCCGCCGCGGCGTTTCAGCTGCGCAACCGCAAGCTCGAGGTCGGTCAGCGGCACGAGCTGCCGATCTTCACCGGCACCAAGACCTACCAGCTCTACGCCATCATCGACGGGACACAGACGCTCACCACCAAGCTCGGCACCTTCGAGGCGTTCAAGGTGCGGGTGAACGGCGACTTCAACGGGAAGCTCGCCACCAAAGGCGACATGACGCTGTACCTGACGACCGATGAACGGCACGTGCCAGTGCGCATGAGCGCCGAGTTCGTGGTGGGATCCATTCAAATCGACGCGGTGAAGTACGAGCCGGGCCGCCAAGGAGCGCTGTGATCATGAAGAACGCGTTGCTGCTGACCGTCGTCCTCTCTTCCTCGCTCGCCCTGGCCGCGCCCGACGCCGGCGTCGTCAAGACGGCCATGCCCACCGAAGCGCAGTGTCTGGCGCTGGGCGCGCCGCAGTTTCCGCTTACGTTCAACCCGGGCGAAGAGCTCCAGTACGACCTCGACGCGCTCGGCGCCAAGGCCGGCCGCATGACGATGCGGGCGCTGCCCAAGCGAGACGGCGCGCTGCCGATCGAGATCCACGCCGAGACGAACACCTTCTTCTCGAAGGTGCGCCGCGTGAACGGGACCGGCACCAGCTACCTGTCGCCCAAGACCCTGCGCTCGGTGCGCTACTTCGAAGACTCGAAGGAGAACGACGTGCACCGCGTCGCCGACGTCACGTTCCGCAAGGACCGCACCGCCAAGCTCGTCTCCACCATCGACGGGCAGACCGGCGAGTACGTGCTGCACCACGGGAACGACGTCACCGACGTGGCCGGCGCCGCCTACTTGATGCGCCAGCTCAACTTGAAGGAAGGCATGAACGTCTGCTTCGACGTGTACGGCATTCGCAGCATCTGGCGCGTCTGGGGCAAGGTCCTGCCCAAGGAGCAGGTCAGCCTGCCCGTCGGCGAGTTCACCGCCTGGCACATGTCCGGCGAGGCCGCCCGCATCGACTGGCCGGAGTACCGCCGCTACATCCACATCTGGCTGTCGGACGATCAGCGGCGGCTGCCGCTCGCGGCGCTGGGCACCATCGACCTGGGCGCGGTGCGCGCGACGCTCACCAGCTACAGCCGGCCCGGCGACAAGCAGGCCAAGGCCGAGAACAAGGGCAACCTGAAGTGGTGATCCTCAGCGTCCGCGCGGCACCGAGTGCAGCTTGCCGGCCGCCTGCGTGAGCCGGCGCCGCAGCTGCGAGGCGATCACGAGCAGGTACTCGAGCTTGTTGAGCACGCGCAGGTCCTCGGCGAGGTCGACCAGGCGCAAGGGAGACAGCTGGTCCTGCCGCAGCGCTTCGACCACGTCGCTGAAGTGCGCTTCGACATCGGCGATCGCGTCGAGCCCTTCGCGCAGATCGTCTTCGATGAAGTCCACCAGCACCGAGCAGTCCTCCCGCGCGGGCAAGGCCGCCTCGAGCCGATCGGCGCTCTGACGGATCGCGTCGACCGTGCGGTGGAGGGGTTCTGGGGCGATGGACAGCTGCGTCAGTGCCATGAAGCGAAGGCTACAGACGCGTGGCGCGCGGGCAATTTTTCGGTCGCTGCGCCGTGCTGATCAGATGAGGCCGCGCGCGCGGCGGATCTGCTCGATCGTCTTCTGGTACTCGATCTCGTACGCGCTCGTGCCCTCTTGGAGGTGCCGCACGCGGGACTTCGCTTCGCGGTCGATCTCCTCGTCGATGTCGAGGTGCCGCTTCATGATCTGCGCGAGCTTCGGGCGCATCTCGTTGTCGGCGGCGAACACCTCTTCGACGTTCCGGCTGACGAGCATGAACTCCAGCATCTGGTTGATCACGAACTCGATGCCCTCGTCCCCCAGCTTGAAGCCGCGGACGTCCGCCATCTCACGCTTGACCTGTCCGAACTTGGAGTTGTCGTAGCCCCGCCGCGCCAACGCTTCCTGCGTCGCCTGGTTCACGCGCTCTTCGTTGGCCAGGTACTCGCGCATGATCGCGGCCAGATCCATCTCCGCGTCGGCCTGCCGCATGGCCTCGATCTCCAAGTCGCCGTCCTGCATCAGCTTCTGGATGATCTCGCGGGCGATGATGGGGACCAGCTTCGGATACAGCCTCATGGTGTCGGACCCTTGCGTGAAAGGGAGCGTGCGTTCGGCCGTGCAGCGCTGTTGAAAAAGCAAGCGGGTGTGTATGCCAGCGACCGCGGAGCGGCAACGAAAAATGCGTGTGCTCTCACGCCTTTTCGGCGTCGGTCGCGTCCTGAAGGGAGCTGCTGCGCACGTCGTCGAGATCGTCGTCGTCGGTCGATTTCGGCGCGTGGAGGAACGCGTGCACCCGCTCGGCGACCGTCGGCCCCAGCCCGTCGACCTGGGCGATGTCCTCCACGCTCGCCTCTTTGAGCCGCTTGAGGCTCCCGAAGTGCGTCAGCAGCGCCGCCCGCCTCGACTGGCCCACGCCGGGCACCTGATCGAGCTGGCTGGACAGCCCCTTCCGTCGGGCGAGCTTGCGCTGGAAGGTGATCGCGAAGCGGTGCGCCTCGTCCCGCAGGCGCGTGAGCGCGAAGAGCTCGGGTGAGGTCTGCGGCAAGACGATCGGGTCCTTCCGGCCGACGACGAACACCCGCTCCGGGCTGCGCGCGCTCGGCTCGTCCGCCCGGCCGGGCTCGTCCACGTCCCGAGACTTGGCCAGGGACACCAGGTCCACCGAGTCCACGCCCACGTCCTTGAACGCCGCGTGCGCCGCCATGAGCTGGCCCTTGCCGCCGTCGATGACGATGAGGTCCGGAAGATCTCCCTCCGCCTTCCCGCGCGTCAGCCGCCGCTTGAGCACCTCGTGCATGGCCGCGAAATCGTCGTTGCCCTGAAAGGACTTGATGTGGAAGCGCCGGTAGCGCGCCTTGTCCGGCTCGGTGTCGAAGGACGCCACCTGCGAGGCCACCACGGAGGTGCCCTGCAGGTGGGAAATGTCGAAGCACTCCATGCGGTGGGGCGTGCGGCCCAGGCCCAGCCGCTGCTTGAGCCGCTCGAGCACCTGATCCACCTCGTCCCGCGTGCGCTTGCGCTCGCTGAAGCTCCGCTCCGCGTTCTTCGCCGCGAGCTTGACCAGCTCCACCTTGTCGCCGCGCTGGGGCACCAGCACCTTGACCTTCTCGCCGCGGGCCTCGGTCAGCAGCTCCTCGAGCGCCTCCTGGGCCGTCGGCGCGCTGGGCAGCAGCACCTCCTTGGGCACGAAGTTCTCGTCGGCGTAGTACTGGTTGACGAAGGAAGCGATCAGCTCGTCGTCCGGGAACTCGCTGGCCCAGTGGTGCGCCTGGCCGCCGCTGATCCGCCCGCCGCGCACGTAGAGCACGTAGAGCGTGATGCGATCGGCCTCGCGGTACACGCCGAACACGTCTTGCTCCGCCGCGTCCGTCGTGGCGATCGCCTGGCGCTCGAGGCTCCGATCCAGCGCGACGATCTGATCCCGCAGCCGGGCGGCCTCTTCGAACTCGAGCTTCGACGCGGCGGCCTTCATGCGCGCGCGCAGCCCGTCGATCAGCTGCTCGCTCCGGCCGTCGAGGAACAGCGTCACCGCCTCCACGTTCTGCCGGTACGCGTCCTCGGGGATCGGGAACACGCAGGGCGCGGGGCAGCGGCCGATCTGGTGGAGCAGACAGGGCCGCCGGCGCGTCTCGAGCACGTGGTCGGTACAGGTCCGCAGCTGGAAGAAGCGGTTCACCACGCGCAGCGTCTCGCGAATGGAGTTCGCCGACGCGTACGGGCCGAAGTAGCGCGCGCCGTCGCGCTTGGGCCGGCGCACCGTCTCGAGCCGCGGGTAGGCGTGCCGGGTGTCCAGCCGCAGGCACAGGAAGTTCTTGTCGTCGCGCAGCTGCACGTTGAAGCGCGGTCGGTGCGACTTGATGAGCTCGTTCTCGAGCAGCAGTGCTTCCTTCTCGGTGCCGACGACGACGGTCTCGAGGTCGCCCAGCACGCGATCGAGCAAGGTCACGAAGGCCCGCGTGTCGGAGCTGCGCGTGAAGTACGAGCGCACGCGGTTGCGCAGGTTGACCGCCTTGCCCACGTAGATCACGCGGCCCGCGCGGTCCTTCATCAAGTACACGCCGGGCTGGTTGGGCAGCTGCTCGAGCTTGTCGCGCAGCCGCTCGCCGGCGTCGGAGCTCTCGGTCGTCATCGCTTCCGCCGGTACTTGCGCGGCTGGGCCTTGCGCCCCATCGGCCGCTGCTCGCTCTTCTCCTTCGCGCCGTCGAGCAGCGACGCCAGCGGCGGCTTGACGCCCAGGTCCATCTCCTTGAGCAGCAGGAGCCGGTCGCGCTGCACCGCGGCCTTCTCGAACTCCATCTCGTCGGCCAGCCGCGTCATCTCCTTCTCGGTCTGACGCATCAGCTGGGTGAGCTCGTCCTTGCTGAGCAGCCGCGCCTCGGCGTCGGCGGCGAGCGGCAGCGCCAGCGCGTCACCGTCGTAGATGAGCTGGGACAGGTCGGTGATCGCCTTCTTCACCTGCGTCGGCGTGATGCCGTGCGCTTCGTTGTGCGCGCGCTGCACCGCCCGGCGCCGGTTCGTCTCGTCGAGGGCCCGCCGCATCGACTCGGTCATCACGTCCGAGTAGAGGATCACCCGCCCGTTCACGTTGCGCGCCGCTCGGCCAATGGTCTGAATCAGCGACGTGTGGCTGCGCAGGTAGCCCTCCTTGTCGGCGTCGAGGATCGCCACGAGCGACGTCTCGGGAATGTCGAGGCCCTCGCGGAGCAGGTTGATTCCCACGAGCACGTCGAACTCGCCCTTGCGCAGATCGCGGACGATCGTGGTGCGCTCGATCGCGTCGATGTCGCTGTGCAGGTAACGCACGCGGACCCCGACCTCGGCGTAGTACTCGGTCAGATCCTCGGCCATGCGCTTGGTGAGCGTGGTGACGAGCACGCGCTCGCCGGCCTTCGCGCGCTTGCGGATCTCCTCGAGCAGATCGTCGACCTGGTTGCCGGCCGGGCGGACCTCGACCTCGGGGTCGAGCAGGCCGGTGGGGCGAATGATCTGCTCCACCACCACGCCGGCGGCCTTGTTGAGCTCCCACTCCGCGGGCGTCGCCGACACGTAGATCGCCTGGGGCACGAGCGCCTCGAACTCGCCGAACTTGAGCGGGCGGTTGTCGATCGCCGACGGGAGCCGGAAACCGAACTCCACCAGCGTCTCCTTGCGGACGCGATCGCCGCGGTACATCGCGCCGATCTGCGGCACCGTCTGGTGGGACTCGTCGATGAAGACGAGGAAGTTCTTGGCGAAGTAGTCGAGCAGGCAGGGCGGCGCCTCGCCCTCGGCGCGGCCGGACAGGTGGCGGCTGTAGTTCTCGATGCCGTTGGAGAAGCCCAGCTGCTCCATCATCTCCAGGTCGAACATGGTGCGCTGCTCGAGGCGCTGGGCCTCGACGAGCTTGTTCTGGGCCTTGAGCGACTGGAGCCGCTCGCGCAGCTCGTCGCGAATGGCCTGGATCGCCCGGTGCCGCTGCTCGGTCTCGGTGACGTAGTGGCTGGCGGGGAAGATCTTGAACTTGGAGATCGTGCTCAGCGCCTGGCCGCGCAGCGGATCGAAGTCCGTCATCTTCTCGATGGTGTCGCCGAAGAACTCCACGCGGACGGCGCGCTCCTCTTCGTAGATCGGGAAGATCTCCACGGTGTCGCCGCGCACGCGGAAGGTCCCGCGGTGAAAGTCGGCGTCGTTGCGCTCGTACTGGCACTCCACGAGCTGGCGCAGCAGCTTGTCGCGGCCCAGCTCCTTGCCGACCTCGAGCTCCACGGCCATGCCCAGGTACGTGCGCGCGGTGCCCAGGCCGTAGATGCAGGAGACCGACGCGACGATGATCACGTCGTCGCGGGTCATTAGCGAGTGCGTCGCCGCGTGGCGTAGCCGCTCGATCTCCTCGTTAATCGACGAGTCCTTCTCGATGTACGTGTCCGACGAGGGGACGTAGGCCTCGGGCTGGTAGTAGTCGTAGTAGCTGACGAAGTACGAGACGGCGTTGTTCGGGAAGAGCTGCTTGAACTCACCGTAGAGCTGGGCGGCGAGCAGCTTGTTGTGGGCGATGATCAACGTCGGCCGCTGCACCGCGGCGATGACGCTGGCCATGGTGAACGTCTTGCCGGAGCCGGTGACGCCGAGGAGCACCTGGTGCTTGTCGCCGCGCGCCAGGCCCGCGACGAGCTCGGCGATCGCCTTGGGCTGATCGCCGCGGGGTTGGTACTCGCTGACGAGTTCGAACGCGCTCATGGTGGCGGCAAGCTAGCGCAGCCGCCAACCACTACGGACAGCTCGTCGTGAACTGCGCGAAGGAGACGGGCCCTGCCGCAAGCGGGACGGCGTTGACGAGGCGCGTCTCCCCGACGGCGTCCGTCACGCGCAGGGTCAGCGGCGCGACCAGGCCTCCGGCGATCGGCGTGAACATGAAGCGGTTTGAGCCGACGGCCACCATCGGGCTGAAGGTGGACGTCATCACGTCGCGGAGCTCGACCCGGGTGACGTCGCGCAGCGTGCGCTCGACGACGACGATGACGTTGAACGCGTTCACGCCGGGCTGGACGTTCACGAAGGGCGCGCCGGGCGCCGGACACTCGACGTAGCGAAGGCTCACCTCGACGCGGAACTCGTTGGGGTCGGCCAGCTCCGCGAAGGCGGCCGGCGACAGCTCGACGACTTCACCCGAGGTGCAGGCCGGGCACTCGTCCGTCACCACCGCCACCGTACGCCCGACGCCACCGTCAGCGGCGCGGCCGCCGTCCGTGCGCGACACCTCGACGCAGGCCCCGCAGCGCGCGCCCTGGGCGCTGGGAATCGACGCCGTCCGGAGATCGGAGAAGGAGAACGAGCAGGCGCCGGGAATGGCCGGGACGGACCAGATCGCGTCGCCGCGTCGCTGGCCCGCGTCGGGGAGCACGCAGACCGCTCCCGCGTCGGCGCGCCCGGCG
>JALHOS010000240.1 GCA_022842905.1 Myxococcaceae bacterium
CGCCGCTTCGGCCTGCGCCAGCACTTCGCGCTGTCGCCGTGGGCCGACAGCGTGGAAGTGCACTTCGCCCCCGGAGTCGAGGCGTACGTGACGCCGGCGGGCGCGCGGCGGGTGGGCGTCGCGTTCCTGTGGGACGCGGCGGCGATCGACCAGAAGGTGTCCTTCGAGAGCCTGCTGTCCCGCTTTCCTCGCCTCGAAGCCCAGCTGGCTGGCGCAGCGGCTGATTCGGCGGTGCGGGGTGCGGGTCCCTTGCTTCAGCGCGTCGCGCGCACCGTGGCGCCGGGCGTCGCGCTGGTGGGTGACGCGGCGGGGTACGTCGACGCCATCACCGGTGAAGGGTTGTCGCTGGCCTTCGAGGGGGCGCACGCCCTGGGGCAGTGTCTGCCGGCGGCGCTGGCAAGGCCGCTCGAGCTTTCTCCCTTGGCGCCGTACGAGCGCGCCGTGGGGCATGCGTTCCGCCGCTACCGGCGCCTGGCCGGCTCGCTGGTGTGGATCGCCGCGCGGCCGTGGCTGCGGCGGCCGGTCGTGCGCGCGCTCGGCGCCGTCCCCGGCCTGTTCGACCGCGTCCTGAAGACGCTGGTCACCCCGCCGCCACCGGCCGTGATAAACGAAGCGCCGTGGCAGTGAAGAGCTACATGTTGTCGGCGCTGCGGCGTCAGCTCAGCGGGCTGTCGGTGGCGGCGCTGCACAAGATCCATTCCGCGGAGTGGATCGTCTGGGAAGCGGGCGCGTGGAAGGCCAGCAAGGGCGGGGCGCCGACCCTCCAGGTGCCGCAGCAGAGCAAGGACGCGCCGAGCGCTGCGACCCAAGGCGGCGAAGCCTTGGCCATGACGCTGGTGCGGGGCGCGAGCCTGGTGTTGGGCCGCGCGCCGTCGTGCGACCTGTCCGTCAACGACGCGACGCTGTCCAGTCACCACCTGTCCTTCACCACCACGCCGGACGGCTTCTGGACGGTGGAGGACCTGGGGTCGACGAACGGCACGTTGCTCAACGGGGCGCGGCTGCCGGCCCGCTTGCCCCGAGCGCTCTTCGACGGCGTGGACCTCGAAGCTGGCTCCGTCCACTTCACGTTTCACACGCCCGAAGGGCTCTGGGCGCGGCTGCGGCGCGGCTGACTTTTCCGCTCAGTCTTCGTCGAGCTCTTGCTGGAACTCGTCACGGGTGATGAGGCCCTTGCGCGCCATGATGCGCATGAGCGCCCAGAACTTCTTGTTGAGCTTCTCGACCGCGTCGTCGTCTTGGGGGCGCCCGCCGAAGAGCACGTCGAGGTCCTTGAGCAGCGGGTCTCCCTTTTTCTTCTGGGTCGTCTGCTGCTGCGCTCGCTGGGCGATCAGCTCCTCGAGGCCGGGGTCGACGACACGCGGCGGCGGGGCGGGGATCACGTTGGCCTGGCTGATGATCTCCTCGCCCATGACGACGACGTCGGCTTCGTCGTGCGCGGCCGGAGCCAGCAGTGGCCCCACCGACGCCGCGGGGCCTCCGCCTTCCTTGTGGTAGTAGCGGAGGATCGCCGCGCGGATCTGCGAGTGCGTGGCGATGCGTGCCTGCACTGCCAGGCCGGTGGTGAACTCGATCTCGTCGAGCGCGGCCTGGTTGAGCGGGTCCGCCATGGCGAGCACGAGCCGCCGCTGCGCGGTGCCCTTGCCTTCGATGGCGAAGGGGAACAGCTCGTGCTGCTCACAGAAGCGCGCCCGCAGCAGGTGAACGGCGCTCCAGTCGACGCTGACCACCTGGAGATCGACCGCGGACAGCCCCAGCGATTCGGCGAGCACCGACGCCAGCTGTGCTTCGGAGATGACCCCCCGCTCGATGAGCGTCGCGCCCAGGCGCCTTCGGGTCCGCTTCTGCTCCGAGAGCGCCGAGTCCAGCTGGGCCTGCGTGATCGCGCCGCGCTCCAGCAGAACCTCTCCGACCCGCTTCTTCGCCATGGATCGGGGGGCCTACCACCGGGCTCGTGCGTGATCCAAGTACGCGGCTTGACACTCGCTTCGAGCAGCCCGTATGGTCCGCCGACTTTTCAGCCAGCCTGATCCATTCAGGAAGCTGAACGAGGGCAGCGAAGATCCTTCACAAGCACCCAACGGCAGCACAACTCAAGCAACGGTAGTTCGCAGCAGCGGGAGGCAAGTTCACAATGACGCTTGGACAGCTCGGAATTCTGGCGGCGGAAGAGCACGGTGGCGGCGGCGAAGGCGGAACGTTCGCCAGCATGGCGGCTGCCTGGACCGAAGGTGGCTGGGGTATGTACCCCATCGCCTTCTTCATGGTCGTTGGCGTGGCCATCATCGTGGAGCGGTCGATCGTGCTGTTCGCGACGGCGGCCATCAACAAGGACGGCTTCCTCCGCGGCCTCAAGAAGCACATCTACGCGGGCGATCTCGACAAGGCGATCAACTACGTCGCCGGCCAGAAGGCGACGCCGCTGACGTCGGTCGTCAAGTCCGGCCTCATGAACGTGCCGAAGGGTGAAGAAGAAGTGCAGGCCGCGCTGGACGAGGCGAGCCTCCGCGAGAACCCGAAGCTCGAGGCGCGTACCGGTTACCTGGCCATGCTCGGCAACGCGGCCATGCTCGCCGGGCTGCTCGGCACGGTCGACGGTCTGATCGGCTCCTTCAAGGCCGTGGCGCACGCCGCCCCGGCAGACCGCGCGACGATCCTCGCCGGCTCCATCGGCGAAGCGATGAACTGCACCCGCTTCGGGCTGATCGCGTCGATCCCCCTCCTGATCTTCTTCTCCGTCCTCAACGGCCGGACCCAGTCGCTGATCAACGACATCAACGAGACGTCTGTCGCGGTCTTGAACCTGATCGTCCAGAACAAGGACAAGTTCAAGAACATGACGGTGCCGGCGCAGGCCGAAGAGTAACCACCGTTTCGTTCAGGTCGGGTGCTGGGGGTGAAACTCCAGCGCCCGTCGCGCTGTCAGCACGCCAAAGCAAGGAGCAGTGACCCATGGCCGGCGGTATGGATCTCGGAACAGGCGGCGGCAAAGGCAAGAAGGCGCTCGACGCCACCATCAACCTCGTCCCCTTCATCGACCTGATGGCGGTGACGATCGTGTTCCTCATCATGACGGCCGTGTGGACGCAGCTGGGTCGCCTCCAGGTGAGCCAGGCGGGGCAGAACGCGTCGGAAGACCAGACGCCGCCGAACCCGAACGACGTGCCGATCACGATCCTGCTCACCGAGAAGGAGCTCAAGCTCCAGGTCGGCGCCAACGCGTTCGATCCGATCCCGTTGACGCGGAACGAGAAGGGCGTGCTCGACGTGCAGCGCCTGGTCGACCGGCTCAAGGAAGTGAAGACGCAGCTGCCGGACAAGTCGAACCTGACCCTCAACACCGAAGACGGCGTCAAGTACGAGGACCTGGTGAAGGTCATCGACACCTGTATCGGTGCGCAGTTCCCCTCAGTGTCGGTCTCGCCGGCGGCTGGGTAGTCCTCGCACGAGAACGAAAGAGAACGAAACCCCCATGGCCATCGTCATTCCGGGCAAGCGGTACGGGAAGCGGCTGCAGCACTCGAAGGTGTTTGGGCACGGCGCGCTCGGACACAAGTCCACGTTCGCGGACCTGAACGTGACGCCGCTCGTCGACATGTTCGTCATCTTGGTGCTCTTCCTCATCGCCAACTTCTCGGCGACGGGTGAGATCCTCTCCCAGTCCAAGGACATTCAGCTGCCTGAGGCCGCGAACACCGACGAGCTCAAGCTCGCGCCGGTGGTCATGGTCTCGCAGTCGGAGGTCATCGTGTCTGGCGCCAGCATCGGCCGGGTCGAAGACCTGTCGCGCGAGGACTACATGAACATTCCCGTGCTCGAAGAGAAGCTGCGCGACATGAAGAAGCAGTTCGAGGACCTGCACAACGCGGCGAACGATCAGGGCGCCTTCACCGGCGACGTGAACATTCAGGCCGACAAGCAGGTGCAGTTCCGCATCATCAAGAAGGTCCTGTTCTCGTGCGCCGCGGCTGGGTACCAGAACATCGCCTTCGCGACGATGGCGGCCGGCAGCGCGGATCAGGCGGCGAAGAAGCCTGAGACCGCGATGCGCTGAAGAGCGCCGAAGCGAGCCAGCACGGCGCCCTACGTGAGCGCCGACACGACGAGCCCCGTGACTGCCTGGTCGCGGGGCTTTTTTGTTGTCGCAGGCGCGTGCTAAGGCCGCCGACCAATGGAATCAGGCAACGAGTTCTTCCTTGTGACGCTGGTGAAGACGTTGATCGGCTGGCTGCGCGATCCCGGGCAGGCCGTCATGTGGGCCGGCTACTGGGGCATGGCGCTGATCATCTTCCTCGAGACCGGCGCGCTGGTGGCGTTCCTGCCGGGCGACTCGCTGCTCGTCGTCGCGGGGACCTACGCCGCGGCCGGGAAGCTGAACCTGCTCTACCTGAACCTCTTGCTCATTCCCTGCGCGATTCTGGGCGACGCGACGTCGTACGTCATCGGCTCGCGCATGGGCCAGGCGCTCTTCACCAAGCCCGAGTCGCGGTTCTTCAAGCCCGCGCACGTCAAGGCGGCGCACGAGTTCTACGAGAAGCACGGCGGCAAGGCGATCATCATCGCCCGCTTCATGCCGCTGGTCCGCACGTTCGTTCCGGTCGTCGCCGGCGTCGCGAAGATGCCGTACCGCCGCTTCGCCATGTTCAACATCGTCGGCGGCGCCAGCTGGGTCGCGTCGATGACGCTCATCGGCTACTTCATCGGCCAGATCGTGCCGGATATCGGCAAGCACATTGAGAAGGTCGTGATCGTCGTGGTGTTCCTGTCGATCCTCCCGGGCATCATCAGCTGGTGGAAGCAGCGCCAGGCCAAGCCCGCCGCGGCCGCCAGCGCTCAGCCGGGCGCATGAGTTCCGACCTGCTCGGCAAGGCGCGCGTCGCCGCCGGGAAGCTCAAGGTCTTCCCGCTCCCGCCGGTGGTGTTGCTGCCCGGCGGAGCGGTGCCGCTCCACATCTTCGAGCCGCGGTACCGCGCGCTGGTCGCCGACGCGCTGGCCACCGACGGCGTCTTCGCCATGGCGCAGGTGCAGCCGGGCCAGGAGCGGCAGCTGTCGGGCCGGCCGGCGCTCGAGCCGTGGCTGTGCCTGGGTCACATCGCCGTGCACGAGAAGCGGCCCGACGGGAGGTACGACTTGGTGCTCACCGGCGTGTCCCGCGCGCGGCTCGTCCGGGAACTGCCGGCCGGGGGCCTCTACCGCGAAGTCGAAGCGGAGCTCGTGCCTGACGACCCGAGCGCCACGCCAGCCGACCCAGAGCTGCGCCAGGCGCTGCTCGAGCTCATCGCCCGGACCCCCGACGAGGTGGGGGAGAAGCTCGCCCAAGTCACGTCTCGCGTGGCGGGCGGCCCCTTGGCCGACGTCGTGGCGTCGGCCGTCATCGACGACGTGGAACGACGGTACGAGCTGCTGCGGGAGCTCGACGTCAGCCGGCGCGTGCGTGAGGTCGCGGACGACGTGTTGATGCTCGTGGCCGGCATGCCGCTGAGCAAACGCGAGACGCTGCTGCACTGACCAACGCGAGGCGCGCAGCCGCCGCCACGGGCGCGCTCGGCCGGGCACAGCGGCCGTGCCCACCTCGCCGGTGCGGAGGTCCTGGCGACGCTCGGCAAACGAGCCTGGCTGGAGCCGCTCGCCCGGGCCGCGCTGGGGCGAGCGCTCCGGTGGCCCGAGCGCCGGACTTCGTCGAAGTCGTCGACCAGCGCCGTGTCGCCTCGGCGCCTGAAGGACGAGGCGACGTCACGCACCGATGTGGCTCCAACGTGAGGGTGGCGGTGACGGTGACGGTGACGGCGTGCCCGCACGTCGACGAGGTCGCGCAGACGATCGCTCAGGCTCGCAACGCCTGTGCACGCTTTCTCTGGGGAAGGTTGCGAGGCGACGGGCGACCTCCTCTCCCGCCGCGACCAGCCGCGTCGGCTACGAACCATGGATCCGTTGGGGTGCTGCCCCCACGGCCCGCCGGTGTCCCGTTTTGCGCACGTTGCGGGCTCGTCGCTCGACTGTCCTCCCGTCGCAGCCGCTCGGCTCGCCTCCTTGCACTCTCCTCGCTCACCTGCTCCGTGCGAGCGGGCCCGCTTCGGCAGTCGCCCCCTCCACCGCTTCGAGGACAGCTTCATGACCCTCCGGTGTCACTCCCCAGCCTTCGGGGTCCCCGGCGTCCCAGCGCTTGCGACTTGCGACCGCGCTTCGGCGCCCGAGGGGCCTTGCGGACGCACGAGGGGGCTCCACGCCCCTTGTGTGCTTCCGCTCAGCGGCGGGTTCGCTTGTCAGGTGCCTCTGAGCGCTCAGGTTCGAGCCGCGCCGAGGAATCGCTCGTGGCCGCGAACGCTCGTCACGCCGCTCTGCCGACTTCCCGCCCAGCGCACACAGCGAGTAAGTCGCGTGCATGCGACTCATCAAGGTCGGGCTTGGCTCGGTGAACACCACCGTCGGGGCGTTCGGCGCCAACGTCGATCGCGCGCTCGTGCAGGTCCGCGCCATGGCCGCTGAGCAGGTGACGATCGCCGTCTTCCCCGAACAGCTCGTCGGCGGCTACCCGGCCGAGGACCTGGTCCAGTGGCAGACCTTCGTCGAGCGCCAGTGGCAGGAGCTGCTGCGCTTCGCCGATCAGACGCGGGAGCTGCCGCTGCTGTCCGCGGTGGGCGTGTCCGTGCTGCATCAGGGCCTGCGCTTCAACTGCGCGGCGCTGGTGGGCGCCGGGCGCGTGCACGGCCTGGTCCCCAAGGAGAAGCTGCCCACGTACAACGTCTTCTACGAAGGGCGCACCTTCGCGCGCGGAAGCCCCGGGCTCGACGTATCGGTGCACGGCGTGCCCTTCGGCGACCTGCTCTTCGCCTGTGACTTCGGCGTCGTCGGGCTCGAGGTCTGCGAGGACCTCTGGAGCGCGGACGGCCCCATGCGCCGCCGCAGCTATGCCGGCGCGGAGCTCATCTGCAACCTGTCGGCGTCGCCGTTCCGCATCGGCGTCGACAGCACGAGGCGAGAGCTGGTGTCTACGCGCGCCGGCGATCACCAAGTCACCGTGGCCTACACGAACCAGGTCGGCGCCAACGACGGGCTCGTCTTCGACGGCGGCGGCTTCCTCTGTCAGAACGGCCGGCTCGTCTGCGAGGTGCCACGCTTCCAGCAGACCTGGGCCGCCGGCGTCGTCGACCTCGATCGCACCGTGCGGCTGCGCGCCGAGAACACCACCTGGCGGGACGATCGCGCCGCGTGGGAAGGGACGCAGCCCACGCCGCGCCTCGTGACGGTCGACGCGCCGACGCAGCGCCAGGGCCTGCGCTACCCGGTCCCGCCGGGGCGATCCTTCTTCCTGCCTTCGGGCGCGCCGACCCCGAGCCCGCAAGAGCGCTACTGCGAAGACCTGCTCGACGCGCTGGCCCTGGGCATCGGCGACTACTTCGAAAAGACCAAGGGCTTCCGCTGTGTGGGCATCGCCCTGTCCGGCGGGCGGGACTCATTGCTGACGCTCCTCATCGCGCACCGGTGGGCCAAGCGGGCGGGCGTGCCGATCGAGACGTTCTACATGGCCACCCGCTACTCGTCGGACGGCACCAAGCAGGCGGCGCAGCTCATCGCCTCGGAGCTGGGCGTGCGCTTCCAGGTGCTCGACATCGACGAAGCGTTCGAGCGGGAGCTGGCGGCGGTGAAGACCATGCTCGGGCCCGACCGAGAGCCGACGCCGGTGACGCTCCAGAACATTCAGGCGCGGCTCCGTGCGCAGCGCATGTGGAACTGGAGCAACGCGTCGGGCGGGCTGTTCTTGCAGACCGGGAACATGTCCGAGAAGGCGGTGGGCTACACCACCATCGGCGGCGATCTCATGGGCGCGCTGGCCGTCATCGCGAACCTGCCGAAGACGGTGGTCATGCACCTGCTCGAGTACCTGCACCAGAAGCACGGCTACCAGGGCATCGCCGCGGTGACCGCGCGCCGCGCCGGGCCGGAGCTGGCGCACAACCAAGTCGGGGAAGAGGAGCTGATGCCGTTCCCGATCCTCGACGCCTGCTTTCACCTCTTCGCCGGAGAGAAGCTCGCGCCGGCCGACGTGCTGGACGCGCTGGGCTCCCTCTTCCCCGAGGTGCCCCGCGAGCGGCTCGAAGGGTACGCCCAGAAGTTCGTCCGCCTGTTCACTCAGAGCATCTACAAGTGGGTGCAGGCGCCGATCTCCCTGCACGTCGGCACGTTGGACCTGGATCGCGAGCGAGCGCTGCAGCTCCCCGTCGTCACCCGGACCGAGTGGTGAGGCGCCGGTGCTGAGTCTGGCCCTCGCCGTGACGCTGGCACAGCCGAGCGGCGCGGACGCCGGCTGGAAGGTGCTGGGCCCCGGGGTGGAGTACGCGGCGATTCAGCTCGTCGCCAAGCCCTCGCGCGGGGACGGCAGGCTGCACGTGGTTCGCATCGACCCGGCGGTCGCGGACCTGACGCTCGCGCTGGCCTCGGCGCGCGACGGCGGCACGGCGACGGCCGGCACGTGGTGTCGTCGCGAAGGGCTCTTGGTGGCGATCAACGCCGGCATGTACGAGACGGACCACCGGTCCAACGTGGGCCGCCTCGTCGACGACGCGCACGTGAACCAGGGCCGGTGGAACGCGTACCAGTCGGTGCTGCTTTTCGAGCCGAAGTCGCCAGAGCTGCCCGCGGCGCGGCTGGCTGATCGCGACGCCCCAGGCTTCAAGGACCTCGTCGGTCAGTACCGCGCACAGGTGCAGAACCTCCGGCTCATCAAGGGCCAGGCGCAGTCGGTGTGGAAGGCGAACGGGCGGGCGTGGAGCGAGGCCGCCGTGGCGGAGGACGACCGCGGGCGGGTGCTCTTCCTGTTCCTCCGCACGCCCTTGGAGATGGCGGAGTTCATTCGCCGCGTCGTCGCGCTGCCGCTCGGCATACAGCGCGCCATGCACGTCGAAGGGGGGCCCGAGGCGAGCCTGTCCATCTGCACCGACGAGCTGCAGCTGGACTTGATGGGCAGCTACGAGACGGGGTTCTTCTTGTCCGACGGGAACCAGCGGCAGTGGCCGATCCCCAACGTCCTCGGCGTGCGCCGCGCCGCTCCGCACCAGCGCCGCCGGCTGCGGAGGCGGCACGCGCGCCTTCAGGTCCCTCGACTCAGCTGATCGCCCCGGTTAGACGCCTTGGGGCGCATGGGCGAGCACCGGTTCACGCTGCCCCGGTTGGCGGGGGTCGTCGCGGGCTGCAGCCTGCTCGTGCTGCTGTGCGCGGCCGCGGCGCTGGCGCTCGGTGAGCAGCCCATCTCCCTGGCCCGCGTGTTCGAAGAAGGCAGCACCGACGCCGTCATCTTCTTTTCGCTGCGGCTGCCTCGGGTGCTCTTGGCGGCCCTCGTCGGCCTCGCGCTCGCCGCGTCCGGGAGCATGCTGCAGGGGCTCCTGCGCAACCCGCTGGCGGATCCGTTCGTGCTCGGGGTGTCCGGTGGCTCGGCGCTCGGCGCCACCGTCGCGCTGGCCTTCGGGCTGCCGGCCATGCTCAGCGTTCCGGCCACCACGGTGCTGGCGCTCGGCGGGGCGCTCGGGGCCACGGTGCTGGTGCTGGCCGTCGGGAGGCTCGCCGGCGGAGACCGAGCTCACACGACGCTGCTGGCCGGCGTCATCTTCAACGCGTTTGCGCTGGCGGCGATCACCTTCATCAAGGCGCTCGTGGCGCCGGATCAACTCGGGGCGATCCTCTTCTGGCTGGCCGGGCGGCTGGGCGTCGAGCGCTGGTCGGCCCTCGGGCTGTGCGCCGCGCTCGTCGTCGGCAGCGTCGTCACGCTGTGCGCGCTGGCGCCGCGGCTCAACCTCCTGGTGCTCGGCGACGACGACGCGCGCAGCTTGGGGCTCGACGTGCCGACGACGCGCTGGGTGCTCCTCGGCGTGGGCTCGCTGGCCGTGGCCGCCGCGGTGTCGTTGTCGGGTCTCATCGGCTTCGTGGGGCTCCTCGTGCCGCACCTCGCGCGGCTGCTCTTCGGCCCCGACGCGAGGCTCCACGTGCCCGCGAGCGCGCTGTTGGGAGCGGCCTTCTTGATGTTGGCGGACCTCTGCGCGCGGCTGCTGTTCCGGGTGTTCAACACGGAGCCGCCGGTGGGGGGCATCACCGCGCTCATCGGCGGGCCGCTGTTCTTGCTGCTGCTGGTGCGCAAGCCGGCCTGACGGCGCGGAGTGAGCGCGCGGGCTCCTGCGCCGCGGCACTTCCGGGTCGGTACCTCGAGTGGCGCTGACGCTGTCCGCGAAGGGAGATCGCCGGGCCCACGACGGGAGCGCCGTCCGTACGTCCTGTTCGGAGGACCAAGCGCGAGCGCGCGGCGAGGCGGTCCCGGATGGTGCGGCTGAGCGTCCAGAGCCAAGCATCGCGTCGGTCTTCATGCTCGGCCTCGAGCCGACCGCTCCGCGGGCGCGGCGCTCCTGACCGTCGGCCGGCCCTGAGCCCTTCATGACAGGCCGACGGGCGGCCGGCTGATCCACGCGTCGATGAAGAGGTCGATCTCCCCGCGCAGCACGTCCTTGATGCGCGGCGTGGCCTCACCGGTGCGCGGGTCCTCCACGCGGGCGTTCTTGCCCACGAAGTACCGCCGGACCTCGTCGCCGCCGTCGCCTTGACCGCCGAGCACCATGACGGCGAGGGCCTTCGTCTCGGCCGGCGGCAGCGCGCTGCGCAGGAGCACCTCACGGCCGGTGCGCTCGTCTCGCACCGCCGCCTCGGACGCCACGCGCTCCACGAAGGTGCCGCTGCGGCGCTTCACTTCCCGAGCGCTCGCGTCGACGCCGGCCGGCGGCTCCACCGGCGCGTCCGCGGGTCGGTACAAGCGCACGTACGCGAGCACGCGCAGGTCGTCGTCGATGCGGCGGTGCTGCCCTTTCTCCCCGGACAAAAAACCAAACACGCCAGGCCCGTGGAGGTGCAGCACGGCCCGCCTGGGCTCCTGCGTCTCGGCCACGAGCGCCACTTCGTAACCGCGACGCTGCGCCCAGCCCAGGTACAGGTGCGCCAGCTCGCGGACCCAACCTTCGGCGGCGTCGTCTTCGGCGGCGGCGGCGACCTCGAGCCACGCGTCGTCCACCGCGCCCCGGTTCCCCGACGCGGCCCGGGCCTCGGCCAGCCGCACCTCCCGCGCCGCCTCTTCGACCGCG
>JALHOS010000241.1 GCA_022842905.1 Myxococcaceae bacterium
TTTGAGTGTGAGCAGCTCTCAAATTGAGAGCCGTCGCCGAACTACCGCAGCTTGGCGACGGGCTCCGGCGGGGCGCTCGCCTCGTCGCCGGGCCTGGTGAAGAGCCACCAGACGCCGAAGCAGGCGAACACCGTCATGAGGGACATGGTCACGTAGTACTCGTTGAGCTCCTGTGACATGGCCGCCGCGAGGAGCTGGAACGGCCCGCCGCGCCACTCGGGGCCCCACTCGAGGAAGATGCCCAGCGCGCACATGGCCGCGAGGATCAGGCCGACCTCGCGCTTCTTCTCGTGGAGCAGCGCCAGGCCCATGAGGAAGCAGTAGTAGTAGCAGGTCAGCTCCGCGCCCAAGACGATGAAGCCGGTGCCCATGGCGGCGCCCATCCACGGCTCGCCGCCGTAGCGCTTGAGCGCGACGAACATGGCGAAGAGGCCCAGCGCGCAGATCCCGTAGAAGAGCGGCCGCGCGTCTTGGTAGCCCTGCAGGCGCCCCGCCTTCCATTCACCCCACGGATCGATCGCGGTGCGATCGTAGAGCACGCGGCCGGTGGTGCTCGGCCGCCAGGACACGACCGTGCGCAGGCCCATGTGGTTGGTCAGCGGCGTCGCGGCGTGCTTCTGCGTGTTGTGGATGAACGTCTTCCACGTGGGAATGCCGCCGAAGGCGACCAGCGACAGGCCGACGAGCACCGCGGTGGTGACGGCGCCTCCGGCCACGTAGCGCAGGAAGCGCTGGTCGAGCTTCTTGTGGATCGCGAAGTAGGCGAGCGCGCCCATGGCGGGGCCAGCGGCGGCCAGCCCAGGGAACAGGCGCAGGAGCGTGGCGTACGCGAAGGCGCTGCCGGCCAGGAACGGCCGGTCCTTCTTGAGCAGCGCGATCGACGCGATCAAATAGAACATCCAGTCGTGGCGCAGCAGCGCGCCGCCGGTCCAGTAGAAGCGGTTGGCGAAGTTGGTGCCGAGCACGATCATCGCCACGGCGAAGGCCCGCGGCCCGAACGCCCACCAGATGATCCACGCGGTGAGGATCCAATAGAGCGGGTCCAAGAAGTCGAGCAGTTTGATCTGCCTGGTCGTGGCGGGCCCCAGGTTCGCCAGCACCCAGGGCAGCAGGCTCCAGACGGGCGTGCCGTTGAAGCCGTGGTCCTTGTGCATGTCCGCCCAGCGGGGCTCGGTCATCCAGTCGCGGAAGACGGCCAGGTCGGCCTTGTACTCACGCCAGCGCTCGGCGGAGAACGAGCTCTTGCAGCGCTCGTCCGGGTGGGCGAGCAGGTCCGCGGTCTTCACCATGTCGTTGGTGCGCAGGTCGGTGATGACGCGGCGCTCGACGAGGGCGCGCTGGCCGATCTCCGCGTCGGCCACCATGGCGCAGTCGTACAGCTTGTCGTAGCCGAGCTCCTGGAAGTACTTCGCGCCGAAGTAGTAGTGGTACGTGTCCCAGGTGTGCACGAACGCCCCGAAGTGGGCGTTGCCGAAGTTCGTGTACGCGAACGCGCAGCAGAAGCCGATCGTCACCAGAATTCGGTCTCGCAGGACCTGCTCGTGGTGCGCGCGGCCTTCGCGCCAGAGCTTGAGCCCCCAGAGAATGACGCCGAAGCCGCCCATGGCCAGGAAGAACTCCACCGTCTGCGCGGTGCGATCGTTCGACTGCCCGCCCCACTGGGCGCCCTTGCCGACGTAGACCCACGACAGCAGGAGCACCACGGCGACGATCGCCAGGGGCGCGAGCCATTCGAGCTGTCGGTCGTCGGAAGTGCGTTGAGGTGTGGCGGCGGCTTTCATGGGGCGCGCAACCTACGCAAAAACAGCGGGCTTTTTCCATGGCCAGATCCAAAGTGGCCCACTTTCGTTTCTCCGCCGTCAAAGGACCGCCATGAACCGAACCGTGTTGGCCGCAGTGCTGGTGGTGTCGTGGGGGGCGAGCGCCCAGGGGTTGTTGTTGCCGACGGACCCGTCGCTCAAGGCGCTGGCGATCAAGTACCAGCGCGTGACGGCGGAGATCGTCGACGGCACGGCGGTGACGAAGGTCGAGCAGGTGTTCGTCAACTCCGCGCCGCGGCAGCTCGAAGCGCACTTCGTCTTCCCGCTGCCCAAGGGCGCCGCGCTGCAGGAGTTCAGCCTGTGGATCAACGGGAAGAAGACCAAGGGGGAGGTGCTCGAGAAGCAGAAGGCGACGGAGATCTACGAGGGCATCGTGCGGCGCCTGCAGGACCCGGGGCTGCTCGAGTACATCGACACCGACGCGTTTCGGGCCCGCGTGTTCCCGGTGCCGGCGAACGGTGAGCAGAAGATCGAGCTGGTCTTCAGCCAGGTGCTCGAGTTCGCCGGAGGGCTCTACCAGTACCACTACCCGCTCGGGGCGTCGTCCCGCGGGGCGCCGCCGCTCCAGGTGCGCCAGGACTTCACGTTCAGCGCGAAGATCAACTCCAAGACGCCGCTGCGCAGCATCTACAGCCCGACGCACAAGCTGGGCGTTTCGAAGAAGTCGGACACCGAGGCGATCGCCGGGCTCGAGCTGGGCGCGGGCGCCGACATCAGCAAGGACCTGGACCTGTTCTACACGGTGTCCGACAAGGCGGTGGGCTTGAGCTTCCTGCCGTATCGCGCCAACGCCGAGGAGCCGGGCTTCTTCGTCGCGCTGATCTCTCCGAAGACGGACACGAAGGCCGACGACATCATCGCCAAGCGGATCACCTTCGTAGTGGACACGTCGGGGTCCATGGCCGGCGAGCGGATCAAGCTGGCCCGCGAGGCGATGCAGTACTGCGTGCAGCGGCTCAACGCGAAGGACGAGTTCAACGTGGTGCGGTTCTCCACCGACGTCGAAGCGCTGTTCGAAAAAGCGCAGAGCGCCACCGAGGCCAACGTGAAGAAGGCGGTGGACTTCGTCAAAGGCTTCGAGGCCATCGGCGGCACGGCGATCGACGAGGCGCTGGTGCGCGGGCTCAAGGACGGCGAAGGCCGCGGCGACAAGCCTCACCTGGTGATGTTCATCACCGACGGGCATCCCACGGTCGGCGACACCGACGAAGGCGCGATCGCCCAGCACGCCAAGGCGGCCAACAAGGGCGCGCGGGTGTTCACGTTCGGCGTCGGGGACGATCTGAACGCGCGGCTGCTCGATCGCATCGCCGAACAGGGCGCCGGCACGTCGGACTTCGTGCGCGACGACAAGGAGTTCGAGGTGAAGGTGTCGAACTTCTACGACAAGGTCGCCAACCCGGTGCTGTCCGACGTGGCGTTGGATCTGTCCGCGTTCGGCGCGTTCGACGTGTACCCCAAGCGCCTGCCGGATCTCTTCAAGGGCACGCAGCTGGTCGTCATGGGCCGCTACCGCACGCCGAAGGACGGCACGGTGCTGATGACTGGCTTCGTCAACGGCAAGAAGCAGGTGTTCGAGTACCGGGCGGACGCGAGTGCCGTGGCGACGAAGCACGACTTCGTCCCCAGGTTGTGGGCGATCCGCAAGGTTGGTTACCTGCTCGAGGAGATCCGCCTGCGCGGGGAGAAGCCCGAGCTCAAGGACGAGGTCGTCGCGCTGGGCAAGAAGTACGGCATCGTCACGCCGTACACGTCGTACCTGGTGGTCGAAGACCAGCCGCTTCCGGTGGCGAACAACCGCCCGCCGCCGCCTCCGCCGTGGTCGCCTCCGCCGCGCCCCAGCCCGATGCCGACGCGGTTCGAAGAGAAGGCCCGCGCGCCGTCGGCCGCCGCGCCCGCGGCACCGGCTGAAGAGTACGAAGACGCGTTCGGGGGCCAGGGCCGTCGAGGGTCCGGCATGGGCGGCGGTGGGAAGGGTGAAGCCGCTGCGAGCTCCGGTGTCGCGCTGGACAAGGCCGACGGTCGCGACGGCATTCTCGTCGCCAAGAAGGTCCGCTCCATGAAGGACGAGGAGGTCGCCAACAAGTCCTCCGAGCCCGTGCGCGCCGCGTCGGGCAGGACGTTCCTCTTCCGGCAGGGCGGGTGGATCGACTCCGAGGCGGTCGCCGGCACGCCCAAGCAGCTCAAGGTGAAGTACCTGTCCGCCGCGTACTTCGCGCTGCTCAAGGCTCGGCCGGACTTGAAGGCCGCGCTCGCGCTGGGTGAACGAGTCGTGGTCGTCGTCGGCAAGGAAAAGAGCGTGATCATCGCTCCCGACGCGGGTGAAGCTGGGGAAGACGCGCTCAAGGCGTTCCTCAAGTGAGTCGGGCGCCGCGCCGCTTCGCCGGGGGCTGAGCGTTCGGCGAGCGGCCAGTGACCTCGGGGTGCTCGCTGCCTTCCGCGGTCGCCACGAGGTGTGCAGGGGTAGGCCGTGCTGGGGCTGGAGATCGCAGCGCGGGCGAGCAGAATGCGCCGCATGGCTCGCGCCCACGGCTCGTCCAGCCACACGGTCCCCATCGCGGCGCCTGCGCGCACGCTCAAGGCTCCGTCGACGCGCGCGCCTGCCCCGGCGGCGCCGAAGAAGGCGCTGCGGCAGTCGTGGGTCAAAGGGGGCAACGCGGTCGAAGCGCGCGCCCCGTCCTCGCGTGGGTGGGGCTCGGGTGAAAAGGCTGGCGCTGACAAGGGCGGCGCGAAGCAGGCGCCGGGCAAGGGTGAAGCAGGCGGTCAGAAGTCGGCGCTCCAGGCAGAGAAGGAGGCCCTGGAGCGGCGCAAGAAGCAGCAGGAGGCCGAGCAGAAAGAAGTCGAGGCGCGGCAGCAGGCCTTTCAGAGCATCCTTCGGCTCTTCACGGCGTAGCGCCCAAGCCCGCGTCGCGTCGGCCGCCGTCGGCCTCGTCGAGGATCCGCTGCCGCTTCTTCCAGAAGCTCTCGTGGGCGTGCGCGGGGCCCGCGTCCTGCGCGGCGTGGTCGACCGTGCACTGGGCCTTGGGCTGCGTTCCGGGAATGAAGGGTGCGGGGATCGCGCGGCAGCCCAGGTTCGGCACCAGCCCCGTCTCGGTGCAGATCGCCTGCTTGAGGAGCTTGGGCTCCTTGGAGAAGTCGGGCCAGGGAGGCGCTTCGAGCCGTGCTCTGCGGCCCAGCCACCAGCCCCACAGCGGCGCAGCGAAGTCGGCGGCCGCCGCGCCGATGCGGGCCGGTTGATCGAACCCGAGCCACACCGCCGCGGCGAGCTTCGGCGTCGAACCGACGAACCAAATGTCGCGCTCCGAGTCCGTCGTGCCCGTCTTGCCGATGGCCGGGCCGAAGTAGCCCGCTTCGCCAGCGAGCCCCCGGGCCGCGCCACCCGTGCCGTACTCGATGACCAGCCGCATCACGTCGCGTGTCAGCGCCGCCGCTTCGGGCGTGAGCACGCGCTCGGCTGGCTTGGGTGGCCCCACGCGCTGCGTCCCGCGCAGATCGATCGCCGACACCACGGGGCTGGGGTCCACGCGGCGGCCGCCGTTGGCGATCGTCGCCATGAAGCGCGCCATCTCCAGTGGCGTCACCTCCGCCTGGCCCAGCGCCAACCCCAGCTCGTCAGGGTACGCCGACGTGTCGAAGCCGGCCTCGTTCGCGAACGCCTTGAGCGGCGCCGGTCCGCCCAGGTGCTCGAGCAGCGACGCGGTGGCGATGTTCTGCGACCAGGCCAGCCCTTCGGCGAGCGCGGCGGTCGGGCTCGCTTCGCCGCTCACGTTGTACGGCCGCCAGTCTCCTCGAGGCGTCTTGAAGACCCGCGGGCTGTTGGGCTCGGTGGACGCGGCGGTGAAGCGCGGGCCGCCGTCCGGCGCCGTCTGCGAAAACGCCAGCGCGTACACCACCGGCTTGAAGCTCGAGCCCGGCTGCCGGTGCGCCTGCGTCGCGCGGTTGAAGCCGGTCCCCGTCAGCCCGTGGCCGCCGTACACCGCCTTGAGCGCCCCGCTCTCGACGTCGACCGCGACGCCGACGGCCTGGAGCGTGCCCTTGGGCGTGATGCCCGCCGCCTCCTCGTAGGCCAGCGCCTTGGCGGGAAAGAGGGCCTCGCCGTCGGCCTGGAGTGGGACGTCGACCGCCGCCTCCACGACGAGCCCCGTGCCGTAGAGCACCGCGGGCGGCAGCGCCGCCTCCAAGTGTTGGCGCACGGCCGACACGTACGCGGGGAAGCGCTCGTCGCGTGCGACGGCTTCGGGCGCGAGGGTCATGGGCTCGGCCAGCGCCGCGGTCACGTCGACGCCGTGGAGCTTCCCGTAGTCCTTGAGCAGCTGATCTCGCCGGGCCTTGGCCGCGACGGGCGCGCGGACGGGGCCCAGCTTTCGGGGGGACGGGAGGATCGCCACCAGCAACGCCAGCTGCGCGAGTGACAGCCGCCGCACGTCGGCGCCGAAGTAGTGCCGCGCTGCTTCGGAGAAGCCGCACACCGACAGCCCGCCGCGGCGCTGCCCCAGGTACGGCGTGTCCAGGTACATGCCCAGCACCGCGTCCTTACCGAGCTCGGCTTCCAGCCCGACCGCCAGCCCCATCTCCCGCAGCTTTCGGCTCAGCTTCTTCTCCGTCTGCTGCGTCAGCGCGCGGACCACCTGCATGGTGAGCGTCGAAGCGCCCTGGGAGTAGCGAGCGCGCGTCACGTTGCGCCACACCGCGCGGGCCAAGGCGCTGACGTTGACACCGCGGTGGCTGCGGAACTCGCGATCCTCCGCGACGAGGATCAGCTCCACGAGGGCCTTCGGGGCCTCGCTCAGCGGCAGGTGCGTGCGCAGCTCCGCGTCAGGGCCCACCAGCGCTCCGAGCTCGATCGGCTCGAGCGCGCCGCCGTCTCGCGGCTCGACCCAGCTCTTGGTCTCACAGAAGGAGCCCGGCCGACGCTCGGCGCAGGACGCCTCGTAGCCGCGGGCCTTGGCCTCGGCGATCAGCCGGCGCACCGAGAGGCCGGCGTCGACGGGGACGGCGCTGGTGACGATCTTCCCGGGAAAGGACCAGCCGGGGTGCGTCTGCTCGAGCGCGTGGTGCGCTCGCCCGAGGGCGCGGCCTTCTTCGACCCAGCCTTCCCACTGGCGCGCCGCGGTCCGCCAGGCGAACAGTCCGACGAGAAGCACGGCCAGCGCTGCCCACACCACCCGTCGCCAGCGCGTCGTCACCACGGAGAAGGGCGGCTCTCTTGTCGGGGCGTCACAACCTCGCGACGAGCACGTCACAGGCCGAGTGTGTCGTCACCCACTCGGACACGCTGCCCAGGATCAGCCGGTCCACCGGGCGCTTGGCGTGGCTGCCGATCACCAGGAGGTCGGCCTGCCTCGTGGTGGCCTCTTCCTGGATGATGAGGCGGGCGTCGCCCAGGCGCACCAGCGGCTCGAAGGTGGCGCGCTTGGCGTACTTCCGCGCGAGCACCTCGAGCGCCTTGGCCGCCCGCTTCACCACCGACTCGCGGTACGCCCGGCGCGTGCCGTCCGCCAGCACCACGAAGTCCTCGAACGGCACCGCCGCCGCGTGGAGCAGGGCGATGGGGCCCGGCTGGGCGTCGAGCGCCAGGAGCGCCGTCTTGAGCACCGCCGCGGCCGACGCGTGCGCTTCGACGGCGACGAGCGGGCGCTGGTAGCGCCCCGTCACCGGGCCGTTGACGACCAACACCGGCGCGTCCGTCTTGCGCAGCACCTTCACGGCGGTGGTGCCCACGAACAGGTCGGCCACCGGTCGCCGGCCGTGCCGCCCCAGGCAGATGAGCTCCGCGTCCTGCACCAGCGCCCGCTTGGCGAGCAGCTGCGCCGCCGGGCCTTCGAGGACGGACGTCGTGAAGCGGGCGGTGGGCCTCCGGCGCCGCCCTTCGTCGACCAGGGCCTGGAGCCCGCGCTCGGCCTCGTCGACGGCCTTCTTCTTCAAGGTGCCGGGAATGTCCTTGGGCAGCACGTGCACGAGGGACACCTTCGCGCCGTCTGCCAGCGGCAGCGCCAGCACACGATCGAAGGCCAGCTTGGCGCCGGCGGAGAAGTCCGTCGGCAACAGTACGTTCGACAACAGCGCGGGGAGGGCGGCCATGGCGCGCGCAATGTACCCATTTGCTCCCAGAGATCACCTGATGCCGATCGGCCGAAGAGGGCACCTGTGGGGCAACGCGCACGGCCGTGGTAAGCGCCTAGGCCCTGCGGTGATCGACTGGGCCGGCCGGCAGCCACGAGGCTTTCGACAGTGACGACGTCTTGTTTCACCCAGGCCTCCAGGGTCGCCCGGCAGCTCGCCTGGGCGCTCGCGCTGGTGGGCTCCGCCTGCCTGACGACCGTCGCGGAGCCTGACTGCCTGCGGGACGGCCTGTGTGAGTGCCGCGTCAAGGCCGACTGTCCGCCCGAGAAGGACTGCGTCGACGGTCGGTGCTTCCTCGTGCCCGACGCCGGGGCCCCCGGAGACTTCGGGACGGCCTGTGTGGGGGACGGCGACTGCTTCGTCGGGCCCTGCCTGCCGCGTGGTCCGGGCAACGGCCGCGTCTGCACCCACCGCTGCAATGAAGATGGAGGGACCAGCTGCCCCCGCGGCTGGCAGTGCAAGGCGGCGCTCGAGGGCCCGGGCTTCGTCTGCACGCCGCCGTACCGTGCGTTGTGCCTGGCCTGCGCGCAGGACGCCGACTGCAACGCCGCGGGCGATCGTTGTCTCTCGCTCCCGACGGGTGAGCGGGCCTGCGGCCAGGACTGCGCGCTGACGAGCTGCCCTTCGGGCTTCAGCTGCCGAGACGTGCGGCTGGACGCGGGGAGCGTCAAGCAGTGTGTGCCCGACGCCGAGAGCTGTGCGTGTGGGCCTTCGAGCGTGGGGGTGCAGCAGAGCTGCGCGCGCGACGGCGGCGGGGCGGTGTGCTTCGGGTTCCGCACCTGCCAGGGAGACGGCGGGTTCTCCGCGTGTGACGCGCCGCAGGTCAGCCCAGAGCGCTGCGACGGCGTCGACAACGACTGCGACGGCCTCGTCGATGGCGCGGATCCTTCGCTCGACACGAGCGGGCTGCCCGGCTTTCCCAACTGCGTGAAGGGCACCACCTGTCGGGGGCGCTGGTTCTGCGCCGGCCTGGAGGACGCGGGCGCCGAGTTCCGCTGCTCGGCGCCGGACCCGATCCCCGAGCGCTGCAACGGGCTCGACGAGGACTGCAACGGCGTCGTCGACGAAGGGCTGCGCGACTCGAGCGGCCGCTACACCAGCCCGTTCGCCTGCGGGAGCTGCAACACCGACTGCACGGTGGCGCTGCTCAACCTCGCCACGGACGGCGGCGTGGTGCGGCCCGACGCGGTGGCCTGCGAAGACCGCTCAGGCCAGCTGACCTGCGTGCCCAGGCTCTGCGCGAAGGGCTTCTTCCCGTCACCCCCGGGCGCGCCGCAGATCTGCGAGCCGGCGATCGCCGCGCAGTGCCGAACCTGCACCTCGTCCTCCGAGTGCCGGGTTCCGTCGGACGAGTGCGTGAGCGTGGGCATGGACGTGGGCCGCGCGTGTCTGCAGGCCTGTGAGGTCGACGCGCCGTACGTGGGCTGCACCGGACGGCTCGGCGAGCGTGGGTGCTGTCCTTCCGGAGCGGCCTGTCAGCAGGTCGGCGCGCGGCGGCTGTGTGTGCCGCAGGTCAACTCCTGCCAGTGCACGCCGGCGACGGCGGGGCTCACCCGCAGCTGCTTCGTGACGGACGGCGGAGCCACCTGCGTGGGCTTGCAGCAGTGCTTGGGGACCGGCGCCTTCAATACGTGTGATCTGTCCCAGACGGCGATCGAGCTGTGCGACGGGCGCGACAACGACTGCGACGGCCAGACCGACGAGACGTTCGTCAACACGCGGGGGACCGGCACCTACGACTCCGACACGACCTGCGGCACCTGCACCACCAACTGCCTGGTGCGGTGGAACCAGAGCATTCAGAAGGCGATCGGCGGGTGTGTGCCGCGAACGCCCGGGCCCCGCTGCGAGATCGTGCGCTGCGTGAACGAGCCGGCGGTGGCTGCGCGCGAGTGTCGAGGCGACGCCGACTGCGGCGCCGGGCAGCGGTGTGACGGCCGGCTGCACCTGTGCCAGCAGAGCTGCACCAGCTCGGCCAGCTGCGGGGCCTCGCGCACCTGCGTCGGCGGCCTGTGCCAGACGAGCTGCGCCACGACGGCGGACTGCGTGGCCCAGGGGCTCTCGAGCTCGACCTGCGCCGCCGGGCGGTGTGCGGTGGCGGTGCAGTACGTGGACCTCGATCGCGACGACACCAACGGCTGTGAGTGCGCGCAGCTCCCCGGCGCCGACGAGCCCGACCTGTCCGACGGCTACCCCGTCGCGGGCCAGGTGTACGTGGATCGCGACTGTGACGGGGTCGACGGGCAGGCGGCGACGTCGCTCTTCGTCTCGGCGGCGTCGACGTCGAGCCAGGGCACGCGGGCGGCGCCCTTCCGCACGCTGCGTGAGGCGCTGACGGCGTTCGATCCCGCGCGGCACACGGCGATCCTGGTGGCGCAGGGCACCTACGCCGAACAGGTGGTGCTGCGCAGCGGCGCCTCGCTCCACGGCGGCTACAGCACCGACTTCTCGCGGCGCGACGTGATCACCTTCCCGTCACTCGTCGAGGCGCCGGAGCCCGCGGTCAACGGCCTGCCCGGCGCGGTGCACGCCAGCGGGCTGACGGCGCGGACGGTGTTCGCCGGCTTCACGGTGCGCGGGTACGACGTCACGACGCCAGCGGCCCAGGGGCGGCAGGGCCGCAGCACCTTCGCCGTGTACGTCCAGAACAGCCCCGGCCTGGTCTTCCAGAACAACCACGTCGTCGGCGGGCGGGCGGGTGACGCGGTGACTGGCACGCCGGGCGTCGCCGGCGCGAACGGGCTGAACGGAGGCAATGGCCTCCTCGCCCGCGAGTGCGCGACACCGAACTGTGCGGGCGAAGCGCAGCAAGGCGGCGCGGCGGGCGGCAACGCGGGCTGCCCGGGGACCCAAGGCAGCCCCGGCGCGGGCTCTCAGCTGACCCGCGATCCTCAGGACTACGGCGCCGGCGGCTTCAACGGCCGCGGCGGCTTCAACGCGACGTACAACCACGCCGATCCGTCTCACGCGGCGTTCTGCAAGTACGACTGCACGGTGCCCGCGCAGGGGCTCGCCGGCGGTCCGGCCCAGAACGGGCGCGACGGCGTCGGAGGGCCGCGCACCGGCGTCGGCGGAGCGCCGCGCCTCACCGTCGCAGGAG
>JALHOS010000242.1 GCA_022842905.1 Myxococcaceae bacterium
CAGGCGGAGGTCCGGTCGATGCCGGCATTCCCTTGGGTGACTTCTGCGCGCGCTTCGCCGCCGCGCGCTGCGACTACCGCCAGCGCTGCGGGCTGACTTCGCCGCAGTACCGGTCCCTCTGCCTCGCGCTCGAGAACTCGAGCTGCGCCACGAGCCACCAGGCCGCCGTCGCGGGCGTGCAGGGCTATGACGCTGGCGCGGCACAGGACTGCGTCGCCGGCTTCTCGACGCTGACGTGTGCACGGGACGTCGCCGCGACGCCACCGGCCTGCGCCAACGTGCGCCCAACGATCGCCGGCTTGGGGCAACCGTGCGTGTCCTCGCCGGTCGTGCCCGGGTGCGTCGCGGGGCGCTGTGTGTCGAGCGCTCCCGGCGCGTGCGCGTCCTGCCTGGCGCCCATCATCACCGGGGGCCGGTGCACGCCGTCCTTCATCGAGACGGAATGCAGCGCGAACCACTACTGCACGCCCACGTCCGTCCCCGACGGAGGGCTCTGCGCGGCGAAGCTGGCCGACGGTCAACCCTGTACGGTTCCCTTCCTCGACGAGAACCCCTGCGCAACCCGTTGCGTCGCCCGGGACGGCGGCGCCCGCTGCGGTCCCCTGGCCGTCGGCGAGAGCTGCGGCGACGTCACGGACTGCGCGGCGACCGCGTTCTGCCGTGGGCTCGTCCAGACCTGCTACTTCGGGTGCACCACCCTCATCCGCGGCACGTGCAGCGCGCGCATCGCGCTGGGCCAGGCCTGTCTGAACGTCGGCGACGACGACGGCTGTGCCCAAGGTGGCGTCTGCCTCGGAGGCACGTGCGTCGTGGCGCCGCCAGGCTCTCGTGGCCTCGGCGCCGCTTGCGATCGGAACGTGCAGTGCGCGGCGGGCTTGTATTGCCAGGGAGTCGGCAGCGGGCCGCTCCCGGACGGTGGTCCTCCGACGGGGCAGTGCCAGCCCATGCCGATCGCCGGACAGGTCTGCCGCATCGAGCCGGTCCTCGGGTACGACCCCTGCACCCCGGGCACGTTCTGTCGGCAGGACGCCGGCGTCGGCGTGAACTCGATCTGCCAGGCGCTCGGCATTCCACCGCAGCCGTGCCTCCACTCGAACGAGTGTGTCTTCGGGCTCGATTGCTTCAAGGTCACTGGCAGCGGGCTGGGCGTGTGTGAGGTGCCGCTCGGGGTGGGGAGCCAGTGTGGTGGACTCGGGATCCTCGGCGACCCCAACTATGGACGGAGCTGCAACGCCGAAACGAACCCCCGTGGCTTCTGCGTGCGCGACGCGGGTACGGCGTTGTCGTCGGGCTTGTGTCAATCGCCTCGGGCACTGGGCGCCACGTGCGCCGGCGGCTCGGAATGTTCGACGGGCCGCTGCGTCTCAGGGAGCTGCACGGCCGCCTGCTTCTGAACGCGAAGCGCTTCCGTTCGCGCACGGCTCACCGACGGTGGCGTGCCCGTGGGCTCGTGCCAGCCCAGGCCCAGCGCCAACCAACCCTGCGTGCTCGAACCCTTCGCCACCGTCGAACCTTGCGCGCCCGGAGCCTTCTGCCGCCGCGACGCGGGCAGCGGCGGCACCTCCGTCTGCCGCACCCTGGGGGGTCCAGCACAGGTCTGCGTCGGCCCGCAGGAGTGCCTGTTCGGCCTCGACTGCTTCAAAGCGACCGGGTCCGGCCTCGGCGTGTGCGAAGTGCCGCTGCCTGCAGGGAGTCAGTGCGGAGGGCTGGGCACCTTCGGCGTGCCGAACTACGGGCGGTCCTGCCGCGCCGAAGCGAACCCCTTCGGCTTCTGCGCGCGCGACGGAGGGACGACGCTCGCGGCAGGCCAGTGCCAGGCGCCGAGGCAGCTGGGCGCCAGCTGCGGGAACAACACCCAGTGCCTCAGCGGGCGGTGCGCGTCGTCGGTCTGCGCGGCTGCCTGCAACTGACCGTCCGACAGCGCCGTCACACGCAGCGCTGGCAGCGCTTGCACACCGGGTGGCGGTCGAACTCCTTCTTCGCCACGTACCCGCGCAGCGCGCTCCACGGCTCCGACTTCCAGACGCTCTCGAAGCTGGCCTTGTGAATATTGCCCATGACCATGGCCGGGTGGTCGCAGAAGCCCTGCGTGGTGCAGGCCTGCAGCTCGCCGTTGATGCCGACGTGGCAGCGGTACCAGGGCGACATGCACTCGACGGAGTACTTCGAGACGATCGCCGCGTCCTTCCCCACCGCGACCGGCAGCGAGCTGGGGTCCAGCTCGGCCAGCGACGTGGGCCCGGCGCCGTACGTCTGGTGGAACTCGTCGTCGACGATCGAGAACACGTTCTTGTACGGGTAGATCTTGATCCCCCCGTCCGCTCGGTCCTTCCAGCGCGCGAGGAAGCCGTCGAGCTCGTGCTCGTTCTCCTGCGAGAGCACGAAGCTCAGCGACAAAAGCGGCAGTCGACCGCCGGCCTTCGACCGACGCGCGAGCAGGTTCTCGATGCCGGCGGTGACGAGCTCGAGGTGGTCCACGCCGCGCACCTTCTCGTAGACGGGCCGCGTGATGGCGTCGACGCTCACGTTGAGCCGCGTGAGCCCCGCGTCGATGAGGCAGTCGACCAGCGCGTCCTGCGTCAGCCGCGAGCCGTTCGTCACCATGCTGATGTCGGGGAAGCCGAGCCGCCCGGCGTAGCGCACGAAGTCGCCGATGCGCGGGTGCAGCGTGGGCTCGCCGCCGGTGAAGACCACGCTCTGGAGCCCCTTGGCCTTCCCTTCGTCGAGCACCTTCTGCAGCGTCTCGAACTGCATCGTGTACTGCTTGCCAGCCGGGAAGATGCCGACGCCGTGCAGGCACTTGGGGCAGGCGTGGTTGCAGTTGAGCGTGGTCTTGATGAGGACTTCGACGGGGAAGTCCGTCAGCACTTCGCCCTTCTCCGCGCGGGCCAACAGCGCCCGGTAGTCGACGAAGGGCTGGCCTTTGATCCGCTCGAGTTCCCGCCACGGCTCCGGGTTGCTCAGCGTGTACTTCCTTCGGTCGTACTGCTGGTCCAACACCGAGCCCGACGCTTCCATGGTGGTTTCGTCCTTTCGACCGGCGCGTGTGGCCCGTCTGGTTCGAATCGGTAAGCCGCATGGCCGACCCCCGCCACCCGCCAGCCCGTTGACACCCTCGCCACGCCAATCAGCTGACAGCGCGCGACGCAGCCGCCAGCTCACCGCCGTCCGAACAGTGGCCACGCCAGCCGCGTCGACGCCCAGGCGCTTACAAACGGCCGCAAGCGCTTGCGTTTGGACAAGTCGACAACCTTTTGAAGCAGCCCCTCACCTCCCAAGGAACCGACCGTGAAGATCGCCAACGCCGCCGCCGCCGCCCCCGTTCACGCCAAGCAGGACCTGTTCGAGCGTGACGCCCTGATGATCGAGTTCGGCAGCCGCGCCGTGCGGGAGATGTACCCGAACGCCACGGACATTCGCGTGGACATGAAGGCGCCGACGATGAGCCTCAGCCACGCACACAGCCACTACAGCGCCGCGCGGACGACGGCGACGGCGAAGGTGGACGGCAAAGAGGTGACGGTGAACCTGTCGTACTTCGGGTTCTCTGGCGGGCCCAAGGGCTACAACCAGTTCGCGTCAGTCAACGCGCAGCCGGTGGACGCCAAGCCGGGCGATCCGACGGCCTCGGTGTCTCTGAAGAAGGTCTCGACCGGCAAGGTGCTCTCCGAATCAGAAAAGCGGACGCGGAACATGAAGTCCGCCGTCGACGGCTTCACCACCGCGCAGCGGTACCACTACTGGCCCAAAGAAGGCACGTACCGCCAGGAGCCGAAGAACTTCATGAGCGAGCACGAGATGAAGTCGCTCATCTCGTTCGCCAAGGACGTCGACGGGAACTTCACCGCTGAGGGCAAGGCCGCGCTCGAGGCGCTGCGCACCCGCGCGGACACCCGCCAGGACGTGAACGACACGTTCGACACCCGCTTCATCGCCCCGACGACGGACACGCAGGACGGCGGCAAGGTCACGCTGAGCCACAAGGCGTGGGCGCAGCTGAAGGCCGCGCTGGGCTGAGCGAGGCGAGGCTTCGATAGACGCCGAGGCGCGGGGCGCTCGAGTCAGTGCCTCGCGCCTTCGCTCATGCGGAGCACCGAACGGCTCGACTCACTTCGGGCAGAGCATCTCTGCGCCCGTGGCGGCCATCGACACGACGGTCCCGGCAATGCGGGCCTTGGGGTGTGGGATCTGCGCCGCAGTCGAACCAGCAGCCCCAAGGCACACCGTCGCGCGCTTGCAGTTCGAGGTCCCCGGCGTGAACGTGTCGGCGCAGCGCGCAAGTTCCACTGCCGCGGAGCCGCGCCCCGTCGCCTTGCCAGCCTGCTGGAGCACCCGCCCCGCGACCCGATCACCGCCATGCTTCGCGGCCGCCTGCGCTCCGGCCACAGCCACGTCGCTCGCGCCAGTGCCGGTGCTCGCTGCGTCCAAGGCCCTCCGCCGGTCGCTGTCCTTCGCGTCGCTTCGGACTGCCCCGACACCGGTGCCGACGCTGCCCGTGACGCCGGTGCCGTAGACGATGACCTTCTGTTTGATCTGGGAACTCGAGCTGCTCACTGGGTGACTCCGGGGCGAGAGAACACCAGATTCTCGAATTGTGAGGACGTGAGTTGCGTCAACCCGTGTCGGCCCCATCACGCCAGCAATTACGGTGATTTACATCGGCAACACGCGACGCACGCCCCGCTCTACCACCCACAACAGCCCCGGCAGCACCGCCGCCAGGCCCATGCACACCAGCGCCAGCGTCGGCATGCCGAGCAGCTTCGCCGCGGGCCCGTCCCCCACTTTCGTCAGCAGCGCCGACGAGCCGACGGCTGCGGCGGCCGCCGAGCCATGCTGCACGGCCGACTGCATGGACTGGAAGCGAGCGCGCAGGTGCGGCTCGGGCACCTTGGACGCCAGCGTGTTGTACGACACGTTCCGCAGGCCCTGCGCCAGCATGAAGCCGATGAAGCCCAGGTACACCCAGTACGGCTCGACGGTGCCGTGCGGAACGAAGAAGAACTCGTAGACCACGGCGATCAACGTCGCCGCGCCGAACGTGCCGACCCGCAGGCTGCCGAACGCGTCGACCAGCCGCCCGCCGAGCTGCGTGGCGGCGATGCTGGCGAAGCCTCCGAAGAAGTACGCGTACTTCACCTTCTCGGCGGGGAGCCCCAGGTTGAGCTGCAGGTAGCTGGCGATGTTGGGAATGAGAATGAAGCCTCCCGCCATCACCACCGCGGTCATCACGTAGGACCGTCGCACCAGCGGCTGCTTGAGCAGTCCGAGCAGCTCCTGGGACACCGGCAGGCTCGCGCGGCCCAAGTGCCCAGTCAGCGGCGGCAATGCTCGCACCGCGCCGACCAGCACGACCGCGCCCAGCGCCGCGACCGCGAAGAGCGGCGCCCGCCAGCTCCACCACTCCCCCAGCGCCAAGCCCACTGGCACGCCGACGATCGACGCCACGCTGAAGGCCCCCATCACCGTGCCCATGGCCCGGCCGCGCAGATGGGGTGGAATCACGTCGCTGATGATCGAGAAGGACAGGCTCGTCGCCGGTCCCCCGAAGGCGCCGGCCAGCAGCCGCGCCGCCACCAGCGTCGGCAAGCTCACGGCGAAGCCTCCGGCCGCCGTGCCCACCACCAGGCCCAGCACCGCCACCGCCAAAGCCGTGCGTCGATCGAACCGATCCAAGAAGAACGCGCCCAAGAGCCCGGCGATCGCCGCCGCCGCCGTGTACGCCCCGTTCACGATGCCCAGGTTCGCCTCGGAGATGCCGAGCCCCGGCGCGAGCTGCGGCCCCAGCGGCATGACGATCACGAAGTCGAGGATGTTGACGAACTGCACCGCGGCGATGAGCAGCACGATGCGCCACTGCTCCGGCGTGAGGCTCGGCTTGTCGGACGACGGCGGCATGCGGACCGCGCCGGCCTGTACGGGAGCAGGGGCCTGACGTCCAGCGCCTACTGAAATCTTGAGCAGCCACCTGTCCACCCGTACAGTAACCTGAACAGGAGGGCAGCCCATGGACACACAGTTCAACAAGCCCAGGACGACGCCGTGGCAACGAGGCCGTGGGGTGGACGCGGTGCTGGGCGGCTGGCAGGCGGAGCCGGCGGTCTGGCGCAACGTGGTGCTCGACACGACCAAGCCCAGCGTCACGGCGCGCTTCAGCCCGCTGCCGGACACGCTGCACCCGTCGCTCGTGGCCGCGCTCGCGGCCCGCGGCATTCGACAGCTCTACACGCACCAGGCCCAGTCCTTCGAGCTGGCCCGCGCCGGCCAGGACGTGGTGGTGGCGACGCCGACCGCGTCGGGGAAGAGCCTCTGCTACGTGCTGCCGGTGCTGCAGGCCTTGGCGAAGGAGCCCGAGGCCCGCGCGCTCTTCCTCTTCCCGACCAAGGCGCTGTCCAGAGATCAGGAAGAGGCCCTGCGCGCGCTCATGACCGAGGCGGGGCTCGAGCACGGCGCCGTCACCTTCGACGGAGACACGCCCGCAGACGCTCGGCGTGCGGCGAGGGAGCGCAGCGGCGTCATCTTGAGCAACCCGGACATGCTCCACGCCGGCGTGCTGCCACACCACACGAGCTGGGCGCGCTTCTTCGCGGGGCTCAAGTACGTCGTCATCGACGAGCTGCACGCGTACCGCGGCGTCTTCGGCTCCCACCTGGCGAACGTGCTGCGGCGGTTGGATCGCATTGCGCGCTTCCACGGAGCCAAGCCGCAGTACCTCCTCGCGTCGGCGACCATCGGCAACCCTCAGGGCCACGCCGAGCGCATGCTGGGCCGCCCCGTCGCGCTCGTGGACGACAGCGGCGCGCCACAGGGAGAGCGCCGGCTGCTCGTCTACAACCCGCCGGTCCTCAACGCGGAGCTGGGCATTCGGCAGTCGTACATCAAGGTCGCCTCTCGGCTGACGGGCGATCTCCTCCGCGCGGGCGTGCCCACGCTGCTGTTCGGCCAGTCCCGGAACACCGTGGAGGTCATGCTCAAGTACCTGCGCGACGGGCTGGTGAAGGACCGGCTGTCGCCGGACAGCGTGCACGCCTACCGCGCGGGCTACCTCCCGCAGACGCGCCGCGACATCGAGGCGAAGCTGCGCGACGGGCGGCTGACCTGTGTCGTGGCCACCAGCGCGCTGGAGCTCGGCATCGACGTCGGGGCGCTCGACGCGGTGGTGTGCGCGGGCTGGCCGGGCAGCGTGGCGGCGCTGTGGCAGCGCATGGGGCGCGCGGGGCGGCGGCAAGGCACGAGCCTGTCGCTGCTGGTGACGTCCAGCGCGCCGGTCGATCAATACGTGGCGGCCACGGCGCAGTCGCTCACCCAGGCCCCCATCGAGCAGGCCCGCATCGACCCGGACAACGTGGAGGTCCTCGTCCAGCACCTCAAGTGCGCGGCCTTCGAGCTGCCGTTCGAGGCGCAGGAAGGCTTCCGCGAGGTGGCCCCGCCCCAGGTGCGGGAGGCGCTCGACTACCTGGCGTCACATCAGGTCGTCCACCCCACCGCTCTCCCCGACGGGCGCACCACGTTTCATTGGTCGGCCGACGCGTACCCGGCGAACGACGTGTCGCTGCGGAGCGTGGGCTGGGACAACTTCGTGGTGGTCGACCTGTCGACGAACAAGACCATGGCGGAGATGGACTGGCGCTCGACGCACACCATGTTGCACGAGCAGGCGATCTACCAACACGACGGGCGGCAGTTTCAGGTGGAGCGGCTGGACTTCGAAAACCACAAGGCCTTCGTTCGACCGGTGGAGCCCGACTACTTCACCGACGCCATGACCTACACGAAGGTGACGGTGATGACGCGGCCCTGCGAGGCGAACCTGCCGTCGCACGCCTTCGGCCAGGGTGACGTGTCCGTCGTCGAGCGCGTGGTCGGGTACAAGAAGATCAAGTTCCACACACACGAGAACGTCGGCTACGGCGACGTGCACCTGCCCGAGATGCAAATGCACACGTCGGCCTTCTGGGTGACGGTGCCGGAGCCGGTGCTCGAAGCGCTCTCGATTCCGCGGCCAGATCTGCTCGACGGCCTGCGTGGCATCGGCCACGCGCTGCACACCGTCGCCGCGGTCGGGCTCATGGTGGATCCGAAGGACCTGGGCCGCACCGTCGGCAGTCGGCACGAGTCAGGCACCGGAGCGAACCTCTTCGACCCCACCATTTATCTGTACGACCGCATGCCTGGCGGCGTGGGCCTCGCCAGTCGGCTGTGGGACGAGCGCGACGGGCTGCTGCGGCGCACGCGGGAGCTGCTCGAAGGCTGTGAGTGCCCTGACGGCTGCCCGGCCTGCGTGGGCCCGGGGACCGCCGGGGAGTCGACGCGGGGGCGCAAGCCGGTGGCGCTGGCGCTGCTCGACGTGCTGGGCGCTCCGGCGCTGAGCTGACCTGCAAAGGCCGCCCATGGACTTCAGCGCGAAGCTGGCTCAGTTGAGAGTGCCCGGGGGCAGGGCTGCGCCTCGTCCGGCCGTGGCGAGTGAGCGCGGCTCGCGGCTGAGCGAATTGCTGCCGGCCTCGGACACGCTGGACGGGCCGCTGCACGTGCGCACGGCGCGACACGAAGCGCGGGTGCCGTGTGTGGCGTCGCTGGCGAGCCTGGCGCTCGACGACTCGCTGGCCGGCGTGGACCCGCAGCGACTGCTCTTCTTGGACACCGAGACGACGGGGCTTGCGGGCGGCGCGGGCACGGTGCCGTTCTTGATTGGCCTCGCGTTCTTCGAAGGCGGCGCGCTGGTGGTGGAGCAGCTGCACCTGTCGGCGCCGGGGCTCGAGCGGCCGGTGTTGCAGCGCCTGCGCGAGCGGCTGGAGCGGGCCAGCGGCCTGGTGACGTTCAACGGAAAGAGCTTCGACTGGCCGCTGGTGAAGGCGCGGCTGGTGATGAACCGCTTGCCCGCGCCGCCGCCGCTGCCCCACGTGGACTTGCTGCACTGCGCGCGGCGGGTGTTTCGGTTCGAGCTGGACTCGGTGCGGCTGGGCACGCTCGAAGGGCACGCGCTGGGCGTGCTGCGGACGGGCGACATCGACGGGGCCGACATTCCCCAGGCGTGGTTCGACTTCCTGCGGACGGGGCGCGTGGCGACACTGGCGCGAGTGCTCGAGCACAATGCACAGGACGTGCTGAGCATGGCCGCCTTGGCGGAGCTGCTCGGCCAGGCTTGGCGTGGCGAGCGCGCGCTGGGCCCCAAAGCCGCGCTCGGCTTGGGCACGGTCGCGTTTCGGACGGAAGCGTTCTCGAAGGCGCTCTCGTTCGCGCTGGCGGCTCAGGCGGCGGAGCGCGGCGCGGTGCGAGGACTGGCGCTGGAGCTCGAGGCCCTGGCGCGTCGGAAGCTGGGCGACGTTGCCGGCGCCGTGCGGGCGCTGGAGGCGGCACTGCCGGTGCACGGCGCGGTGGCCCGGGTGCACCTGGCACTGGCAAAGCTGTACGAGCACAAGGTGAAGGAACCGGAGCGGGCGCTGCGGCACGCCCGGCTCGGGGCGAGCGCGGAGGACGCGCCGACGGCGTGGCGCCGGGAGCGAAGGTTGGTGAAGGTCGTGGAGCACCGGCGAGGGGAGATCTTCCAGCTCGGGGGCTGGTGAGCCTCCGACGAGCGCCGCCGCGACCGCGGTGCTTGCTTCGCCTCGAGCAGCAAGTTGCTACAAGCGCCGGACGCCCTCGCCTCTGGGAGTCCTTCGATGACCCTGCGGTCCAGCCCCCTCGTCGCCCTCGCGCTCCTGTCGGCCTGCACGCCCACCGTCCCCGTCGTCAGCACCGCCTGCACCGACGGGCAGACCGCCTGCGGCTCGGTCTGCGCCGACACCACCACCGACAGCGCCAACTGTGGCGCCTGCGGCGTGGCCTGCCAGCCCAACCAAGCCTGCGCCAACTCCGGCTGCTTCGCCGTCGACTGCCCCGCCGAAGACTGCGGCCCGGACCAGGTCTGCGCGAAGAACACGTGCCAGGACCGGTCCTGCGTGGGCGTGCTGTGCCCGCGCAACCAGGTCTGCGTGCAGGGCCTCTGCCGGTGCGTCTCGCCGAGCCTCCAGTGCGGCGACACCTGCGCCGACGTGACGGTGGACGACGCGAACTGCGGCGCGTGTGGCCGGGCCTGTGCTCCGACCCAGAGCTGCGCCGGCGGCGCATGCCTGCCCGACGACTGCCCCACCCAAGACTGCGACGCGCGCAGCGTCTGCGACGGTGCCCGCTGCGTCGAGCGCGAGTGCGTCGGCGTGCCCTGCGCCAACGGCCAGACCTGCGTCGCCGGCGTCTGCACCTGCCCGACCCCCAACCTGTCCTGCTCCGGCGCCTGCGTGGACCCGCGCCTGAGCGACGAGCACTGCGGGGCCTGCGGCCGGGCGTGTGGAGCCACCGAGAGCTGCGCCGCGGGGACCTGTCTGCCGGACGACTGCGCCAGCCAGCAGTGCGATCCGCGCAGCGTCTGCTCCAACGGCCAGTGCGTCGAGCGCGCCTGCGTCGGCGTCGCCTGCTCCAACGGTGAGTCCTGCGTCGCCGGCCTGTGCACCTGCGCCACGCCGAAGCTGACGTGCGGGGGCGCCTGCGTCGACCCGCGGACCAACGACGCCCACTGCGGCGCGTGTGGAACCGCCTGCGCCGCGACCCAGAGCTGCGCCGCCGGCAGCTGCTTCCCCGACGACTGCGCCGGCCAAGACTGCGACCCGCAGTCCGTCTGCTACCAGGGCGGCTGCGTCGAGCGCGCGTGTGTCGGCGTCTCCTGCGGCGCGGGCCAAGTGTGCCGCGGCGGCCTCTGCACCTGCGCGCAGCCCGCCGTCGCCTGCATGGGCAGCTGCACCAACCCGGCGACCGACGACGCCAACTGCGGCATGTGCGGGCAGGCCTGCAGCGCCACGCAGAGCTGCGCGGCGGGCACCTGCTACGCCGACGACTGCGCGGGCCTCGACTGCGACGCCAACGCCGTCTGCGTGAGCGGCCGCTGCGTCGAGAAGAGCTGCGTGGGGGTGAGCTGCGAGGCGGGCCAGACGTGCAGCAACGGCGTGTGCAGCTGCGCGCCCGGCCAGAGCCGCTGCGGCACCAGCTGCGTCGACACCCAG
>JALHOS010000243.1 GCA_022842905.1 Myxococcaceae bacterium
GGCCGTCGTGGGCCACCAGGCCGAGCAGGTCAAGACGGAGCTCGGCGCGCAGTTCCCCGGCCAGCCGCTCGCCTTCGCGCTCCAGGCGCAGCAGCGCGGCACGGGTGACGCCGTCGCCGCGGCGCGCTCGGCGCTGGCCGGCTTCCAAGGGGCGGTGCTCATCCTGTCCGGCGACGTGCCGCTGATCACGGCCGCGACGGTGCAGCGGCTGCTGACCGCCTATCGCGAGTCGAAGGGGCCGCTGGCCATGGTCACCTTCACGCTGGCCGATCCGTCCGGCTACGGCCGCGTTCTGCGTGACGGCGCGGGCAAGGTGCAGCGCATCGTCGAGCACAAGGACGCCAACGCGAGTGAGCGCGCCATCACCCAGCTCAACGCCGGAATCTACGTGGCCGACGCGCGGTTCCTGTGGGGCGCGCTCGAGACGCTGACCCCGGCGAACGCGCAGGGCGAGCTGTACCTCACCGACATCGTGGCGAAGGCGGCGCAGGCGGGCGACGTTGTCACCGTCGAAGCGCCGGCAGCGGAGGTGGAAGGCGTGAACGACCGTGCGGAGCTGGCCGAGCGCGCCCAGGCGCTGCGTGCGCGCATCAACCGCAGGCACATGCAGGCCGGCGTCACGCTCGTCCAGCCGGACACCGTCACCATCGACGAGGGCGTTGAGATCGGCCCCGACACGACGATCGGCCCCTTCGTCTCGCTCACCGGCGAGTGTGAGATCGGCTCCCAGGTCACCATCGGCCAGGGCTGCGTGCTGAAGCACTCCACCGTCGGTGACGGGACCGAAGTGAAGCCCTACTCGGTGCTCGAAGACGCCGTCGTCGGCCCGAAGTGCCACATCGGCCCCTTCGCGCGGCTGCGCCCGGAGACGGTGCTCGACGAAGGTGTGCACATCGGCAACTTCGTGGAGACGAAGAAGACGCGCATCAAGAAGGGCAGCAAGGCGAACCACCTGGCCTACCTGGGCGACGCGGAGATTGGGCAGGGCTGCAACGTCGGCGCGGGCACCATCACCTGCAACTACGACGGCGTGCACAAGCACAAGACCGTGCTGGGCGATCGCGTCTTCGTCGGCTCCGACACGCAGCTGGTCGCGCCGGTGAAGCTGGGGAACGACGTGTTCGTCGCGGCGGGCACCACCGTGACCGAGCACGTGCCGGACGGCGCGCTGGCGATGAGCCGCGTGGTGCAGACCAACAAGCCGGGCTGGACGGAGCGGCGCCGCAGGGTGCTCGAAGCGCAGGCGAAGAAATGATCTGGCCGCTGTGAGGCCTTCCGGAGACGACACGACATGTGTGGAATCGTTGGGTACGTCGGTGACAAACAGGCGGCGCCGTTGCTCGTCGCGGGGCTCAAGCGGCTCGAGTACCGGGGCTACGACTCTGCCGGGCTCGCGGTGCTGGACGGCCCCACGCTGTCGGTGATTCGCGCGACCGGCAAGCTGCGCAACCTCGAAGCGAAGCTGGTGACGGAGACGCCCAAGGGCTGCGTCGGCATTGGCCACACGCGCTGGGCCACGCACGGCCGGCCGAGCGACGAGAACGCCCACCCGCACACCTACGAAGGCGTGTCGGTGGTGCACAACGGCATCATCGAGAATCACCTCGAGCTCAAGGCCCAGCTCAAGGCCAAAGGCCACACGTTCTCGTCCGAGACCGACAGCGAGGTCTTCGCGCACCTCATTCGCGAGCAGCAGAAGGCCGGCAAAGGCCTCGTCGACGCGGTGCGCGCGTCCACCCGGCAGGTCAAGGGCACCTACGCGCTGGTGGTGCTGACGGAAGCGGACCCCACGCGCCTGGTCGTCACGCGCGAAGCGCAGCCCATGGTGCTCGGCGTGGCCGTCGGCCAGTCCTTCGTGGCGTCGGACATTCCCGCGCTGCTCGAGCACACCCGCGACGTCATCTTCATGGAGGACGGCGATCTCGCCGAGCTGAAGAAGGAAGGGCTCACGCTCTGGGCGCGCGACGGGAAGGAAACGAAGCGCCCAGTCCGCCGCATCGACTGGACGCCGGGCATGGCCGAGAAAGACGGCCACAAGCACTTCATGCACAAGGAGATCTGGGAGCAGCCCCGCGCCGTCGCGGACACGCTGCGCGGCCGGGTGCTCCGCAGCGAAGGTGACGTGCACTTCGACGGCTGGCCGTTTCAAGACGCGCAGGTCAAGGCCATGGAGCGCGTGTGGATTCTGGCCTGCGGCACCAGCTACCACTCCGGGCTGATGGGCAAGTGGCTCATCGAGTCCTTGGCGCGGCTGCCGGTGGAGGTCGAGCTGGCGTCGGAGTTCCGCTACCGCGACCCGCTCGTGTCGAGCCAGCAGCTCGCCGTGGCGATCAGCCAGTCCGGGGAGACGCTGGACACGCTGGCCGCGCTGCGTGAAGCCAAGCGCCGCGGCGCCACCACGATGGCGCTGTGCAACGTGGTCGGCTCGGCGATGACGCGGGAAGCGGACTTCACCGTGCTCACCAACGCGGGCCCGGAGATCGGCGTCGCGTCGACCAAGGCGTTCACCACGCAGCTCGTCGGCCTCTATCTGCTCGCGATCAAGCTCGGGCGGCAGCGGGGCACGCTGTCTGCCGAGGCGGCGCGTGATCACCTGACGCACCTGTCCGAGCTGCCGAAGCTGCTCGAGCAGGTGCTGCACACCGAAGCGCACGTCAAGGAGATCGCCCGGAAGTACATGCACGCGCAGGACTTCCTGTTCCTGGGCCGCGGCACCATGCACCCCGTCGCGCTCGAGGGCGCGCTCAAGCTCAAGGAGATCTCCTACATCCACGCGGAAGGCTACGCGGGCGGCGAGATGAAACACGGCCCCATCGCCCTCATCGACGAGAAGCTGCCCGTCGTGGTGCTGGCCCCCAAGGAGCCGCAGATCCACCACGAGAAGATCATCGGCAACATCGAGGAAGTGCGCGCGCGCGGCGGGCAGGTGATCGCGGTCGTCGAGAGCACCGACACACACGTCCGCGGCCTGGCGAACGACGTCATCGTGCTGCCACCGTCCACCGCGCTGCTCGCGCCGGTGCTCGCGACGGTGCCGCTGCAGCTGCTCGCCTACCACGTGGCCGACGCCCGCGGGACGGACGTGGACCAACCGCGCAACCTGGCCAAGTCGGTGACGGTGGAGTGATGAGCAAGCCCCTGGTGGTGCTCGACTTCGACGGGACGTTGACCGACGTCGAGAAGGAAGGCGCGGGCTTCGAGCAGGCGTATCGCCGCGAGTTCAACGCGCTGGTGGGCCGCGACGTGACGCACGTGTGGGACGCCGAGGCCGCGCGGGTGCTGCCGGACCCAGAAGCAGGTTGGACGGTGAACGGCGCCGTCGTCGCTCCGGCCAGCTGCGACCCGTACATTCGCTGCACCTGTGTGGCGTACGCGGTGTGCGATCGGCTCGGCGTGCTCCAGCACGTCGACGTGCGCGGGGAGCTGCTCAGCGTGCTCTACGGCTACTGCTACCGGCAGTTCCCCGAGCCGCACTTCCGGCCTGACGCGAAGGCGGTGCTCGAGCAGCTGACCGCTTCCGGCGCGAAGGTGGTCATCGTCACCAACTCCGACGCCACGGTGGTGCAGGGCAAGCTCAAGAAGCTCGATGCGCGGCTCGCCGAGGACATCGACGTCGTCGGCAACGCCAAGAAGTACATCGTCATCGAAGACGGGCATGACGACCCGGCGTTCCTCGCGCTCAGCGACGTGCGCATGCCGGGCCTCAAGCGCGCGCTCAAGGTCCGGCGGCCGTTCTATTTCAAGGCGCTCCACTGGCTGTGGGAGAAGACGCCGGCGACGCCGCAGACCACCCTCGTCTGCGGCGACATCTTCGAGCTCGATCTGCTCGTACCGCTGGCGCTCGGCGCGCGCGGCCACTTGGTGCTGCGTCAGTCCGTGCTCCGCTACGAAACCGACGCGCTGGCGTCCTTCGGCGGGCGAGGCACGTCGTCGACCGAGCTGTCGGGCGTGCTGCCGCAGGTGAAGGCCCTGCTCGGCCGGAGCTGACGGTTCAAAGGCTGCGTCAGCTGCGCTTGGCGGCCTCGAAGGCGTCCGCGGACTGGTGCCCGGGGCTCAGCGGCATGCGGAACACGGTCTCGACGGCCAGCGTCTGGCTCTCGCGCACCTTCGCGAGGCTCAGGTTGCCCAGGCCCCCGAGCGTCGCGTCGTTCAGGTCCTGGTCGTACAGGCGCAGGAAGTCGTGCGACCCGTTCTTGGCCACGCCCAGCGTGAAGGTCTTGCCTTCGAAGGGGATCTGGAACGCCTGGCGGTTGCCGTCCTCCACGAGCGTGGCCGGGAGCTGGGCCTTGAAGCGGCTCAGCGCCAGGTCGAGGCTCGGCGCCGACTTGATGAGGCCCAGCAGGTGCGCGCCCAGCCGCGCGTCGAAGGCCTTCTCGCTGTCCGACGGCTTGTAGAAGAAGGCCTGGTGCGCGTCGTACGTGGCGACGGTGCCGCCGTCGGCGTCGACCACCTCGGTGTCCGAGTGCGCCTTGCCCGCCTCGTCCGTCCACGAGACCGAGACGTGGAAGTAGTCCTTGCCGTCGACCTTCGACGTCGGGACACCGGCCTTGCCGTGGGCCTCCTCGGCCGCCCACTGCACCCGGGGAGGCAGTTTTTCGAAGGGCGTGATCGTGCGCGGCGCCGACAGGATCGCCTTGCGCAGCTCGATCGTCTTCGCGTCGGTGCGCGCGGGGACGCTGAGCGCGGGCGTGGTCTTCGAGGGGGCTGCGGGGGCGCGGACGGGGGCCTGCGACGACACGGTCAGGGGCGACATAGGGATCTCCGGTGAGGGGCGGGGGCTGCAGCGGGAAAGACACGCAAGTATCGGCGTCGCGGCGGCCTGCCATTCAGCCTGGGTGGTCAACCCCGTTGACGGCCCTTCGGACAGGGTGTCGCGTCTTCGGCGAGCGCGCTCACGGCAGCGGCAGGGTGCAGCCTGAGCTCCAGCTCGCCTGACAGCTGAACGTCTGCTCGATGCGCGTCACCGTGCCGGTGGTGGCGTCCACGCGCGCGACGTCCCAGACCCAGCGCGACGCCAGCCCGCTCACCGTGAAGCGGTGCGTCACGGTGCCCACCTTGAGCGTGAGCTCGGCGGTCGACGGCTGGCCGCCGCCCCAGTGCTCGACGATCACCGCGTACACCCCGGGGGCTGGCCGATTGAGGGCGATGTTCTCCGGCCCAAACGCGCCGACGTTGTCCACGTCCTTCACCGGGTCGTCCGTGGCGTCTCCCTGCACGCCCCAGTCTGGAGAGCTGCCCACGCAGGTGTTCCAGGTGCAGTCGCTTCGCCCGGCCACGTCGTTGAGGCGCCCGCCGGGGCGAATGAGGTGCAGCTCGAGGTCGCGCCCGAGGTCGTCCCAGGTCAGGCTCACCTGGAGATCGCCCACGCGGCAGGCCGTCGGCGGCGGCTGGATGCAGCTGCCCGCGACGCACTGGCCGCGCGGCTGACAGGGCCCCGCGAGGCCGCACAGCCGCAGCGTCGTGGTGGGGCCGAACACGCAGGCTCCGGCGCGGCAACGAGCCTCGAGGCACTCGAAGCTGGGGCCGCAGAGCGCTCCCTCTGGACGGCCCGCGCAGGCTGGGGAACCGGCGTCGAAGCCTGCATCGGGTCGCCCCGCATCGAAGCCTGCATCGGGTCGCCCCGCGTCGAACCCCGCGTCAGGCCGCCCAGCGTCGAAGCCCGCATCCGGCCGCCCGGCGTCGAAGCCTGCATCGGGGCGCCCAGCGTCGACGCCCGCATCGGGTCGGCCGGCGTCGAAGCCGGCATCGGGTCGGCCAGCGTCGAAGCCCGCATCGGGGCGCCCGGCGTCGAAGCCTGAATCAGGTCGCCCGGCGTCGAAGCCGGCATCGCTCCGGCCCGCATCGACGCTCGCGTCAGCCCGTCCAGCGTCGATCGCCGCGTCACTTTCGGGCGCTGGGCTCACTTCACCTGGCACCACCAGCTCCGTCCGCCCGCAACCGAGCAGCGCGGCGGCGACCGCGAAGAGGGCGTGACGGCGTAGCCGGGCGCAGCGCAAAGCGGCGTGAGCTTAGCGCCACCGCCGTGGGCGGCGTCGGCGCGGGCGGTCCGACTCGACTTGCCCCGTTACGCCGCGGCCTGCCGAGCCTGGTAGCGCACCGTCTCGACGGCCTTGGCGCGGAACAGCGACGCGTTGGGCTGTGCGTCAGACGACGCCAGGCGCCACCCACGGCTGATGGTGACCTCGGCGTCCAGCCGACCGTCCACCAGCGCCAGGCGCACGACGATCTCCTCGCGGAACCGGTACCCGTCCAGCACCCACTCCGTCGCGTTCAGACCCTGGCCGTCTTCCCGGATCTCGACCGCGCCGAAGCCCAGCCGCTCGAGCAGCGCCGGCGTGCGCTCCAGGGTGGCCGCCAGCCCGCCGCGCTCGGTCTTCGTCAGCCACAGGTTCTCTCCCGACGGGAAGGACGTGCCGGACTGCCGCACCAACGGCACCACCAGGCGCCCGGGGATGAAGCTCTTGCGCAGGTCGACGGTGCTCATGCCGAAGGGACACGCGCTGCCGGGGCGTGCTGCTGTCAGCGCCCTTGACAGCGCCGCCACACGAGTGATTCGCGCGCCATGAACCGGAACCCGGTCGCCCTGGTCCTCTTGCTCGGCCTGTCCTGCGGTCCTCCCGCGGTGAGCTCCGACGAAGCGGCGCGCCGCGCGTACCTGGGGCTCGATCGCTCGCTGGGCAAAGCCCTGACGATCGGCTTCCAAGGCTTCAACCAAGCGTCGAGCGCCAACATCAGCCCGCAGCAGACGACCGGCGACGACGGCGGAACGATGACCATCACCGGCCAGGTCGATCAGGGCGCGTCGGCGAACAAGGGCATGCGGCTCAGGGTGGAGCTGGTCGGCTACACCGACGGGGTCGTCCAGCTCGACGGCGGGGCTTCCTTCAAGCTGGTCTACGGCACCGATGCGGGCCTGCCGGCGCTCGACGTGCAGCTCAAGGGCATTCCGTCGGGCACCTACTCGGGCACGCTCAAGGGCAGCTACGGCATGAGCGGCGACCTGTCGGGCAACGTCACGCTCGACGTGTCCTTCGCGGGGCAGCTGGAGTCCGACGGGAGCGGCGGCACGCGGCGCAAGCCGGGGACGACGACCGTTACCGGCTCCGCGCAGGCCAGCGGCGGCACGTACCAGGTGAACGCGTCGCTCTAAAGGCCGTCGCCGACGCTCGTCGCCGCCGCATGAGGCCTGGCTGGCTGATCGCTCCACCATCCGCTCGCCTCAGGCGCGGCTCGGATTGGCTGATTTCGTCGACTGGCCGTGTCCCACCCGCGGCGTGTTCGGTGTCTGAGGTGGCATGCAAAAGCACACTCTGCGAGCAGTTCTCTTCGGCGTTCTCCTTGGTTTCGGCGCGTGCACGGAGGCGGTCTCGCCTCGGGCTCGCTCCTTGGCCGTCGTCAACGACTCGGACTTCCAGCAGGTAGCGGCCGGGCAGCGCGCCTTCTCGTTCGACCTCTACCGCGCCGTGGCGGGGCGAGCAGAACAGGGCTTCGTCGTCTCGCCGTACAGCATCGACGTCGCGCTCTCCATGGCCTACGCGGGCGCGAAGAGCGGCACGGCGAGCGCGCTCGAGGCGGCGCTGAAGAGCGGCCTGGTGGGCGAGCGGCATCACCGCGCGACCAATCAACTCGATCGCGAGGTGACGTCGCGGACCGCCGGCCCGTCGCCGGCCAGCGAGCTGCCGTTCCGCCTCGACACCGCGAACAGCCTCTTCGTTCAGCGGGGCCTTCCCCTGCACCAGCCCTTCCTCGACACGTTGGCGGTCGAGTACGGCGCGGGCGTTCGCCTTGAAGACTTCGCAGCGAACGCCGAGACGGCGCGCCAGAACGTGAACCGCTGGGTGGCGTCGAAGACGGCCGGGCAGATCGACGAGCTGCTGGCGCCCGGCACGGTGAACGCGAGCACGCCGCTGGTGCTGGTCAACGCCATCACCTTCGCCAGCGCCTGGGCCACGCCGTTCAGCCGCGACGCCACGTGGCCACAGCCGTTCGTCGACCTCCAAGGCGTCGAACACCACGTACCGACGATGGGCGTCACCGCCTCCTTCGCCACCGCGCAGCTCGACGGCGCCGAGGTGATCCGCCTGCCCTACGTGGCCGAGGGGCTGGGCATGCTGGTGATGATGCCCCGCGCGGGGGACTTCGAACGCTTCGAGCGCACGCTCGACGAACGACGGCTGGAGACGATCGAAGGGGCGCTGACGAGCGAGCGCATCACCTTGAGCGTGCCGAAGTTCGCGCTGCGCAGCCCGCTCCGGCTCCGTGAGCCGCTGACGCAGGTCGGGCTGGGGGCGCTCTTCGCGGGCAGCGACTTCTCCGGCATTGGGCCGAACTTCGAGTCGATCGCCGTCGGTGACGTGATCCACGAGGCGGTCATCGAGTTCGACGAGCGCGGAACGGAGGCGTCGGCGGCGACGGCGGTGGTGTTCGACGGTGGCGTGGCGGCGCCGCTCCCCGCGCGGGTGGTGAAGGTGAACCGCCCGTTCATCTTCGCGCTCACCGACTTCAACACCGGCGCGGTCCTCTTCGTGGGCCGGGTGATGACGCCGACGTCGAGTGTCGAGCGCTGAGGCCGCGACTGAGCAGTCAGGGACAGAGGCAGTAGTACTGATCGAGGTAGCGGCGACACTCCTCGAATGGGAGGCAGGCAGTAGGCTGCGCCGGGTCGCAGGAAACGCGACATGTTCCGAGGTGGCACTGGGCGCCAGTGACGCAGCCCAGCAACTGCGGCGCCGCACGGCAGGGCTGCCGGGGGTGGCTTCTTTCGTCCCTGCAGGTGCACAGGCCTCCCTCGCTCGTGACGTCTGCGCTGACCGGCATGCACTCGCAGCCGAGGCGCTGGCTCATGGTGGGGTCGCAGGCGGGACGGCACCGACCCAAGTAGCAGACCAGGCCTGCCTGGCATGGGACCTGGTCACAGCTTCCGCAACCGAACCCTGGGTCACCGACGACCGGCCGGGCGCCATTGCCGCCATTGCCACCTGTGCCAAGAGTCCATGCTGGGCAGCGCGAAGAACCCCCGTCCGGCTGAGCCCCTGTACCGCCGACCCCGCTGCCGAACGCGCCGCCGAATCCGCCGCTGCCGAACGCGCCGCCGAATCCGCCGCTGCCGAACGCGCCGCCGAATCCGCCGCCGCCGAATCCGCCGCTGCCGAATCCGCCGCTGCCGAACGCGCCGCCGAATCCGCCGCCGCCGAATCCGCCGCTGCCCGTCGTTCCTCCGCGTCCACCGACACCACCCGCAGCTGCGCACGTGTCCGGAGCTCCACGACACGTCGAGCCCGGTTGGTCGGCCGCCGGATCGGTGCGACCACAGGTCAAGAGGAGCAGCGGAGCCAGCCACAGGCGCATGGAAGGCCGCAGTAGACACCAACGCCCGTGCAGCTTCCATGAGTCGGACGAGCACCGGCCGGTTCTCCCCGAGGCGAGCGGTCCTCCCGGCGCACGCGACTGGGCTGTCAAACGCGCCCCCGGTCAGCGCCCGGCCAGCTGATCGACCGGCGCGCGGCGCGGCAGCAGCTCCGCGATCGTCGACCGCTCGGTGGCTCCCTCCAGCAAGACCAAGCTCGTCCGCGCCCCGCCCATACGCGTGCGCAGGTCCTGCCGCTCGGCGTCGTCTCCCCAGTCCTCGGGGCGGAGGTAGTGCACGCAGCGCAGCCCGTCGGGGAAGTCGGTGGGGGCGCAGCCGAACGTCTCGAGGGTGGAGTCGAGCAGGGCCCGGCGCAGGTGCCCTTTGGTCTCAGGGTCGAGCGGCGCTTCGGCGTCCGCCAGCCGCAGAACGAGCTCCAGCGCCAACGCCACCACGCGCCCGCCTGCCCCGAGCGCGACGACGTGCACCGGCAGGCCTTGGGCGAGCTGCCCGGCGAGCACCTCGGCGAGGCCAGCGACGGCGGGACGGGGTGCGGCGCGGGCTTCACCCTCGAGGGCCCGAGCGGTCGGCCCCATGCGCGCGAGGTGGAGGCCGATGACCGCGTGGCCCGTCGCGCTCGCCAGCGCGCGCAGCTCGGCGGCGTGGCTGGCGGCGTCTTGGGCCGCGTCGTTGACGGCGATGATCAGCGTCGGCTCGCTCGGGCCGCCGGGTGGCGCGAAGGTCGGCACGGCGTCGAGCGCGGCGTCTGACGGGAAGGACTCGAGGCCGTGGCGACCGTCGCCGAGCAACAGCCCGTCGAGGGCGGGCTCGTGGACGCCCGACGGATCGTCGGCCACGGGCGATCCCGCGGCGGGGGCGCGGGAGAGGTCGCCGGCCGACAGCCTCGCAGCGCTCTCTTCTCCCGTGCGCTCGGCCTGCTGCTCCGCGGCGCGCCGGGTCAGCGTGTGGGTGCTGCCGCGGAATGTGGCCTGCGCCAGGCGCGCCGGCGCCGAGGGGAGGGGCAGGGTGGAACGTTCGGGTGGGGCCGAGGGAGGAGGCGCCGGGGCCAGGCCCTTCTTCGAGAAGGCGGCGGCGGCGAGGCGCGCGGGGACCGATGGGAGTGGATCGAGCCCGGCACGCGGCGCGGCGCTCGGCGGCGGAGCGGGCGCGGGTGCTTTGCCTTGAAAGACCGCCGCGGCGAGTCGGGCAGGGACGGACGGCAGAGGCGCGGGGACGCTGGGCGCTGGGCGTCGGGCGGTGGAGCTGGCCTCGCCTGGAGCGGGCGGAACTTGGCCGCGCGCGTACGTCTTCGCGGCGGCGTGCGCGGAGACGGTGGGGAGGTCGCGGAGGCTCGCGCCGGTGGGCGCGCTGCGCGGTGGCGCTTGCGACGAAGGCTCGCTGAAGGGCACCGGCGGGAGGCCTCGGCGGCTGGCGTCGGTCGGTGCGCTGCGCGGTGGATGCTCTGGCGAGGGCGTGCGTGCAGTCACCGCGGGCAGGCCGCTGACGCTGGCGCCGGTGGGAGCGCTGCGCGGAGGGCCTTCGGGCGAGGGCGTGCGGGAAGTCACCGCGGGCAGGCCGCTGACGCTGGCGCCGGAGGGAGCGCTGCGCGGTGGGCCCTCCGGCGAGGGCGAGCGGGAAGTGCCTGCGGGCAGGCCGCTGACGCTGGCGCCGGTGGGAGCGCTG
>JALHOS010000244.1 GCA_022842905.1 Myxococcaceae bacterium
GGCGACTGCGCCAGCGGCGTGTGCAACGCGTCGACGCTGCGCTGCGTGCCGAGCGCGTGCTTCGACGGGCTGCGCAACGGCGACGAGACGGACGTGGACTGCGGCGGCAGCTGCGAGCCGAAGTGCGCGGCCAGCCGCACCTGCGTGGCGGGCGCTGACTGCCAGTCGGGCGCGTGTGTCGCCGGGCGCTGCGCGACGGACCAGTGCAGCGACGGGCGCATGAACGGGAACGAGACCGCCCGGGACTGCGGCGGGGCGTGCGCGACGAAGTGCGCCGTCGGCCAGGGCTGCGTGAGCGGCGGAGACTGCACCAACCCGGGCATGGTGGGCCTGCCGGGCTTCTGCAGCACCTCGAACGTGTGCGCGGCGACGTCGTGCTCCACGGCGGTGCGCGACGGGGACGAGACGGGCGTGGACTGCGGCGGCAGCTGCGCGACGCGCTGCCCCGTCGGCCAGGGCTGCGTGACGGGCGCGGACTGCGCCAGCGGCTTCTGTCACGCCACCACGCGGCTGTGTGTCGCCAGCCAGTGCCAAGACGGCCTTCGCAACGGCGCGGAGTCCGACCTCGACTGCGGCGGCGGGTGCAGCGGCTGCGCGACGGGCCGGGGCTGCGGGTTCGGCTTGGACTGCGCGTCGCTGTACTGCAGCGGCTCGAATGTCTGCGTCACGCAGCCGGCGACGAGCTGCTCCGAGGCGTACACGCGGGACAACCACCGCGTCGACGGGCTGGTGACGCTGGACCCCGACGGGCCTTGGTACGGCGGCACGACGGGCACGCTCAAGCCGGTCCTCACGTACTGCCCCAACGCGTCCATGCCCCGGTACACCCCGGTCCTGTACTTGAACTCGGCGGGCAACAACTGGACCGTCCTCCCCAGGCCGCTGACGCGCTTCATGAAGAACTGGGCGGCGACGGGCCCGGCGAGTTGCAGCGCCGCGAGCACCAGCTGCCCGGTCCCGGGTGACGTCTGCCGGCGGCTGGGCACCGGAGGCCTCTGCGACGGCGGCACCTGCGCCTGTCTGGGCAACGGGAACTGGGACTCGGCCGGCGCGCCGCAGCTCAACGGCAACCCGCAGAACTTCTCCATTTCCGGAGTCGGCTTGGCTGACGCTCGGCAGTTCTCCTTCAAGCTGGCGCACAGCCTCGAGCCCACGGTGGCCAACGGCGGCTGGACGGGGCCCAACGGCGCGTACCCGACGAACTTCCGGTGGACGGCGTACCGCTACGGCGTGCGCGTGTTCGACAGCGGCAACTTCCAGGCACAGCCGCCAGCGTCCGCGGGGTGGGGCAGCAACGGACAGCTGAAGGTCGGCAACTTTCCCTACGCGCAGAACTGGGGTTGGTGTCAGGCGGACCACACGTACGCCGGCACCGCGCCCGAAGCCGTCCCGTACAGCCATGGGAGCGCGGCGGCGTTTCCCTTCAACGACAATGCGGGCCCTTCGTCGGGGCGGACGCACGAGGGCAACTGCCTGCGCTCGGGCTCGGCGATTCTGGGGTTGGCGGGTCAGTCGTTCGGCACGTTCGCGGGCAACCCGTACGCGCGGTACCAGGCCATGACGCGCTTCACGCCGCAGCCGGCAGCCTCCGCGCCGTTCGGCTTCTCGGGCCTGTGGTTCGGGAACTACGGCGACAACGACTTCCTCAGCTTCCCGCGGTGGAGCCCCTCTTCGAATCCCTCTGGGTTGCCGCAGCCCGACTTCTACATGGGCATCTGCAACAACCTGCAGGACAGCAACGCGGTGGCGAACGCAGCCGGGGCGACGTGCACCGTGTACCACCACCCCGGCGCCTGGCAGGGTGGCGCCGTCACCTTCCAGTGGTACGGGGGCGGCCAGGAGAACACCGGCGGGCCGAACAACCGGGGCAGCTACGCGTACGGATCGGCCTTTGGGTACAACGTGCCCGGCCTGGTGTTCGTGCTGTGGGCGGAGAACTGAGGAGCTCCGTGTCGGCGCGAAGGTGAGACGGCGTACGCTTCCGAAAGGCGCGGCCGAGGAGCGTCAGTTGATTTCGTCGTGCTCGCCCACCGCGGGGATCCACTGCCGGAGCGCGGCGTCGAGGTTGCCCCGCGCCGCCAGCGCCAGGTCCGCCGCCAGGTTCTGCTCGTCACGACCCAGCCGCGTGCCGACGACGGCGTGGTGCGTCGCGGCCAAGGGAAAGCCGCCGAGCAGCTGCTTCGTGGCGAAGTCGAACACCAGCACGTCGCCCGCCCAGCCGCCGCCTTGGAACTTGTGGTCTCCGACGAGCTTCGCGCCCTCATGGTCGAACGAGCGCGCGACGAGCACGTACTCGAGCGCGCCGAGCCGCTGCCAGTCCGGGCTGTCCTCGGGGCAAGCGGGGTTGTAGCCGGTGTCGAGCACGCCGGCGTCACCCGCGCGCGTCACCCCGAGCGCCGCCGCGACGTCGACGGTTGGGCTGCGTTGGTTGATTCGCACGGGGAGCCGCAGCCGCTGTGAGGGCACCTCGAGCTCTTCGAGGTGAATGAGCAGCGCGTTGCTGTCCTGGTACTTCACCGAGAGGTTCTTCAGTGCGGCGAGCGGCGCGGCGGTGGCTTCGGTCGACCGTGGCGCGGCCCGCGCGAGCGGCGCGAAGGCAGGCAGCGCGTCCAACACCGCGCGCGCCCGCGCTTCGTGCTTCGCCCGGGGAGACTTGCAGGCCGGCAAGCTCGTCAGCGCGAGGCCGACGGCGAGGACGATGAGGCGCGAGGACATGGTGGCCGGGCATACACCCTGGCCGCGGGGGTCGCACGGCGCGCCGTGGGGTGACGGGGTGCTGGCGACGCCCTCGAGTCGCCGTCGTTGCGTTCCGTCGGCGCGCTGGCTCAAGTGCCCCGCCAATTCGTCGTCTACCGGAGAGGGACTTCAGTGCGACTGGTCGAACCGAGAAGCAGCGTCGTCGTGGGGTGGCTCTTGTGCGTCGGCGCAGCCGCGGCCCAGCCGGTGCAACTCACCGCGGTCAAGGTGTTCGTCGGGAAAGAAGGGCAGCGCCTCGAGCTCGGCTTCCTCGAGCCCCGCAGCGGCAAGCAGGCCCTGGTGCGCTTCACGGGCACGGGCAGCGAGGTGGACGGGCTGGTGGTGCGCGGGGCGTTGGACGAGCAAGGCGCCGAGCGGCACGACGCCTTCGTCACGCGTGTGCACGGCAGTGACGGCGCCACGTTCTTCCGCATCAAAGAAGGGCAGGGCACGGCTTGGGTCCCGGGCGGGCAGTCGTTCTCGGTGAAGTTCCTCGAGCTGGGCTCGCCCGAGCTGGGCAAGGAGCTGGCTGCGCGGCACGCCGAGCAGCTCGAGTCCGGCGCGCTGGCGCTGCTGGCGAAGAAGGCGTTCCCGCACCTGGTGAAGAAGTACGACGACAAGGCCGCCGCGGCGCTTCAGGAGCTCAACCAGGCCTGCGGCGGGAAGCGCTCGTTCACGTACGACTGGGCGTTCATCGACGACGAGGTGATGGAGAACGTCAACGTCGCCGACGTCTGCCTGCCGCTGCTGAGCGCCGGCAAGCGCGCGTGCAAGGCGCTGGCGGGGGTGACGACCTTGCGCTGCCGCGTCGGTCCCAGCTTCGGCCTGCGCCGCGAAGGCGACGCGCTGCTGTTCACCACGACGACGAAGGGCAAGGCCGACGGCGCTGCCTTCGTTCAGTCTTCCTTGGAGCGAGGCACCCCATGAACCGCACCGCCGCCGTCCTCTGCTGTGTCCTCTGCAGCGCCGCCCACGCCAAGGACGCCGTCACCCTGGCGGACCTCAAGGCGCTGTCCGAGCAGAAGGCCTTCCAGGAGCTGCTCGAGAAAGCCGAAGGGCTGCCCGCCGCCGAGCGCACCGCGGCCTGGCGCGGGCTCGTGGCGACCGCCGCTGCCGGCGTCATCACTTCGGGGAAGAAGGTGAAGGCGCCCTTCACCGAGGCCTCGCAGGCCGAAGCGCTCGCCGACCGCTTCACGTTTCTCGACGACGACGCGGCGTTCAAGGCAGCGAAGGACCAGGCGGTGGTGAAGGGCCTGCGCGACTGCATGGCCGAAGGCTCGGAGGGCCCCTGCTGGGACGTGTTCGCCAAGCTCGAGAAGACGCTCAAGGGGCCGGCGGCGCTCGAGGCGGCGAAGGCCTTCGTCAGCTTCGGCGCGGTGAAGTACCGGCCGATGGTGCTCTTCGCGAACGGCCTGACGCAGAAGGACGGGCCGGGCTGCGCGGACCCCGCACTGTTGGACGCGGTGCTCGCGGCGTTCGACCTGCCGCCCGACAGCGACGGCGCCAAGGCCGCGGTGCGCGTCACCTTCGAGACGTGCTGGGCCGCGCTGGGGCCCAAGCGCAAGGAGTGGCTCATCGGCGCGGGGGACAACCGCTTCGCGAACCTGTGCAAGCCGCTGCGGTCGAAGAAGGCGCTCAGCGAGCTCCAGGGCGAGCTGTGCAAGGACGCGGAGCAGTAGCGAAGCGGGTCAGCGGTGCAGGCGGAGCTTCTTGGCCAGGTCCGACACCGAGATGCCGAGCTGCGCGGCCGCAGCCTGGGTATCGCCGCCGAGCGCCGCCAGCGTCTTGAGCACGTGCTCGCGCTCGACCTCGGCCAGCGTCAGCACCTTGCCTCCGCTCGGAGGCACGTGCGCCGGTGAGCGCGCCAGCTCCGGCGGCAGGTTCGCCACTTCGATGCGGGGGCCTTCGGTGACCAGCGCGGCGCGGCTCAGGGCGGCCTTCAGCTCCGTCACGTTCCCGGGCCAGCCGTACTCCAAGAGGCAGTGCTGCGCCGCGTGGGACAGCTGCTTGGGCGGGCCGCCGGAGTGCGCGGCGTCTTCCGCCAACGCCAGGCGCGCGAGCGGGAGCACGTCGTCCACGCGCGCGCGGAGCGGCGGCACGTTGAGCTCGATGACCTTGAGCCGGTAGTAGAGGTCCTTGCGGAAGCGCCCGGCCTGCACCTCGGCGTGGAGGTCGTGCTTGCACGCCGCGAGCACGCGGAGATCGTCTCGGTGGCCCAGCTCGGCGCCGGGGCGATCGTCCCGGTCCTTGAGCACCGCCAAGAGGCGGCCCTGCAGCGCGAACGGCAGCGCGCAGACGTCGTCCAGCAGGAGCGTGCCGGTGCGGGCGTCGGTGAACACGCCGCGGCGCCCTGACTCGGTGCCGCTCTTCGACCCGAAGAGCTCCGCTTCGAGGACCGCTTCCGGCACCGCACCACACTTGATGGTGACGAAGGGCCCCGCTTGTCGCGGCGACAGCTCGTGTACCAGCTTGGCCAGGGCCTTCTTGCCGACGCCGGCCTCGCCGGTCAGCAGCATCGTCACGTCGAAGGGGGCCAGGCGCTTGGCTTGGTCCACCACGGCATGGAAGGCCGCGCTGCGCACCACCAGGCCCGAAGGGTCATCGGCGTCGGCCCGCAGCCGCTCGGTGAACGGCTTGAGCTTGCGCTCCGCCTTCTTCAGCGCGTTGAGCATGCGCTCGAGCTGCTCACCCAGGCTCTCCTGCTCGAAGTAGACGAAGTCGGCCTGCCGCTCGGGCTCCCACAGCTCCTTGGGACGGCCTTCCATGCGGCAGACGGCGTCGCCGCGCGCTCGGCAGCTCGTCTCGACACAGTAGATGGTGCGGCCCGTGACACGCGTGAGGTACCCACTGGCGAACCCCGTCGACGCCCAGCACACCGGCACGTCGGACCGGCCCAGGTGCCGCAGGTGCTCGTCGGCCTCGTAGCTGTCATGCCAAAGGCCCTCGGCGAACGGCACCGGCGGCTCACCCGGCCGCTGCTCGCGCACGATGGGTTCGAAGGACACCAGCCCTTGCAGCCGGTGGAGACGCCCGCCCGCCACGCGCCATTCTCGCTCCGACTTCCATGGCAGCGCGTCCTTCAAGGTGTCCGCGGTGCGCCAGCCGTGCAGGTAGCCGAAGTGCGTGAAGAGGCCTCGGGCCGCGGCGACCCCCAGGAGGTCCACCAGCTGGTGCCGCAACATGCCCATGGCGATGGCGTCGAACAGCAGCACGCGCTCGCCCGCGAAGGTGATGACACCGCCCTGTGGGGGCAACGCCAGCAGGTGCTCCACCCGCAGGCTCGCCGCCGTCACCGTCCCGTCGTCTTCGGCGCTCATTTCCAAGACTCCTGCGGACCCCAGCACACCGCGGTGCCTCGTGGATCGGCCGCGCGGAAGTTTCCTTGATCCAGATCGTGTCAGCGAAAGAGTTTTTGGCTTCATGGAAACGTTCACCCTGGCGCGATACGAATAGGCACGCGCCTCGAGTCGGGCGAGCAGGAGTTGAGGTGAGCATGGGCGACGACTTCGAACGCTCCCTGGGGCGTCCCAAAGCCGGGCTCGGCGACGGGGACCCTGACGGCGACGGACCCACCGACGCGGAGCGCGCGTTGGCCGACGGTGAGCGGCGCTTCCAGAGCCTGGTCGAGTCCGTCTCGGACTGGATTTGGGAAGTCGACGAGCGCGGCGTGTACACGTACTCCAGCCCGAAGGTGCTCGACCTGCTCGGGTACGCGCCGGAGGAGCTCGTCGGGCGCACGCCGTTCGACTTGATGCCGCCCGCCGAGGCCGAGCGCATCGGCACCGTGTTCGGCGCGCTCGCGGCGGCGCGGCAGCCCATCGTCCGGCTGGAGAACGTCAACCTGCACAAGAGCGGGCGGCCCGTCGTGCTCGAGACGAGCGGGCGGCCTGTGTTCGACGACGCGGGCGAGTTTCGCGGGTACCGCGGCGTGGATCGCGACGTCAGTGAGCGCTGGCAGCACGAAGCGCGGCACGCGCTGGCCGAGCGTGTCTTCCAGAGCACCGAGGACGGCATCTTGGTGGTGGACGAAGCCAACCGCATCGTCTCGGTGAACGCGGCGTGTGAGCGCATCACCGGCTACTCGGCGAAGGAGCTGGTGGGCCAGGACCCGAGGCTGTTGACCAGCAAGCGACAGACGCGCGAGTTCTACGCGGCCCTCTGGAGCGCGCTGCTCGAGACGGGGCGCTGGCAGGGGGAGCTGTGGAACCGGCGCAAGAGCGGCGACTTCTACGTGCAGCGGACGTCGATCTCGACCATCCCCGGCCCCACGCCGGGCGCCATCTGGCGCGTCGCGGTGTTCAGCGACGTCACGAGGGAGCGAGCCCACGCCGAGGAGATCGAGTTCCAGGCCACGCACGACCCGCTGACCGGGCTGCCGAACCGCCGGCTCGTGTCGGTGCTGCTCGAGCGCGCGCTGGCGCGGGCCCACCACGACGGCATGCAGACCGCGGTGCTCATGCTGGACCTCGACGGCTTCAAGCACGTCAACGACACTTACGGGCACCACTGGGGAGATCAGCTGTTGATCCACGCGGCGGCGCGGCTGTCGGGCTGTCTGCGTGGCGCGGACACCTTCGCCCGCCTGGGGGGAGACGAGTTCCTCGCGGTCCTCGACGGCGACGTGGGGCCGGAGCAGGCGCGCGCGGTAGCGCACAAGTTGATCGCCGAGCTGCAGCGCAGCTTCACCGTCGAGGGCGCCGAGGTCTTCGTCACCGCCAGCGTGGGCGTGGCGATCGCCCCGCGCGACGGCGCCGACGCCGCCAGCGTCATCGCCCACGCGGACGCCGCCATGTACCAGGCGAAGGCCGCCGGGAAGAACGACTGCCGCTTCTTCACCCCGTCCATGCACCAAGCCGCGTCAGAGCGGCTGCGCGGTGAGAGTGAGCTGCGCCGGGCCGTCGCCGCGGGGCAGTTCGTGCTGCACTACCAGCCCATCGTCGAGCTGTCGGAGCGGCGGCTGGTGAAGGCCGAGGCGCTGGTGCGCTGGCAGCACCCGGAGCGCGGGCTTCTCGCGCCTGGCCAGTTCATCGCTCTGGCCGAGGAGACCGGCCTCATCGTCCCGCTCGGAGCGTGGGTCGCGCAGGAGGCCGCGCGGCAGGTCGACGTCTGGCGCGAGCGGCTGCCCAAGGGCTTCCGGGTGTCGGTCAACGTGTCGCCGGCGCAGTTCCAGCGCAGCGACGTGGGCGCGCTGTTCGACGCCATCGCCCAGCGCTGCGGAGTGGGGCTCGAGGGGCTGGAGCTGGAGATCACCGAAGGTACGTTCCTGCAGGACTCCGGCGGTTCGGCCCGCGACGCCCTCCGGCGGCTCGTGGAGCGCGGCGGCCGCGTGGCGCTCGACGACTTCGGCACCGGCTATTCGTCGCTCAGTTACCTGCTGCACCTGCCGATCCACACCATCAAGATCGACCGCTCCTTCGTGCTTGGGGCGCCGACCGAGCCCAGGTCCCGCGCGCTGGTGGAGGCGATCCTCCGCCTCGCCGAGTCGATCGGCATGGAGGTCGTGGCCGAGGGCATCGAGACCGAGCAGCACGCCGCGTTCTTGTTGGGCGCTGGCTGTCCTTTGGGACAGGGCTACTTGTTCTCGAAGCCCCTGGCGGCGGCCGACTTCGAGCGCGGCTACCTGTCGGAGCGCGTCGCCGCGCACCGGACGTAGCAGGGGGTCGAGGCGCTCCACTCCTGGGCGCCGGGACGTCGAGCTCCGTCGCCGGAGTTCAACGGCACCCCGTGAAGCCCGCCTACGGCCCCTCGAGCTGCTCGAGCCGGCGCACCACCTCCGCGCGCTCTCCTTCGGAACTCCGGGCCGCGAGCGCCTCCAACACTCGCCGCGCCTCGGCGACGTCGCCGGACGCAGCGAGCCCCGCGGCCAGGTTGAGCCAGGCCGAGCGCAGCGTGGGGTCGAGCCGCGTGGCCTGCTTCCACTGCTCGAGCGCCAGCGACTGCGCGCCGCGCTGGAAGTTCCACGTCGCCAGGTTTCCGAGCGTGGCGGCGTCATTCGGGGCCAGCGCGAGGACTTGGGTCCAGTGCCCGGCGGCCTCGTCCACCTCCCCCTCGGCGAGCGCCACCTCGGCCAGCTCCCGCAGCGTGGCGACGTCATCCGGCGCCGCCGCGAGCACCGGTGCCAAGGCCGCGCGGGCGTCGGCGTAGCGGCCCAGGCGAGTGGACGCGACAGCCACGCTGCGCAGCACCCGCGCGCGCACCTCGACGCGCTCCGGGAGCAGCGCCAGCGCGCGGGCGAAGTGGGCCAGCGCTTCTTCAGGGCGACCTGCGCGCACCAGCACGTTGCCCAGCAGGTGCTGCGCCTTGGCGGAGCTGGGCACCGTGGCGACCGTCGCGGTGAAGAGCGTCAGGTCGTCACGCCACCTTCGCTCGCTCACCACCGCGACGACGGCGAGCGCGACCACCACGCACGAAGCCGTCGCCCGCGCGGGCCGCGGCGCCCAGCGCTCGGCGCGCGCGAAGAGGCCGCCCACGGCGAGCGCGAACACCGCGCTGGGCAGGTACAGCAGGCGCTCGCCGAAGAGCGTGCCGATCGGCAGCAACAGGTTGGACGTGGGCAGCACCGCGGCGAGGTACGCGAGCAGCGCGAGGGCGACCCACGTGTCTCGGCGCAGCGCGGCCCAGGTCGCCGTCGCGAACACCACCAGCACCGTCGCCAGCACCCGAGGGTCCGCCGCGCTCGTGGCGAGCGCAATGGCCTGCGCGCCGTAGTCCGCCGACAGGCGCCACGGGACCAGCAGCAGCAGCGCGCCCTGGCCCAGGACCGCGAGCGCCGTCAGCATGCGCTCGAGGGGCGGGGCGTGGGCGGCCGGGTTCTCCATGAAGGGGATGTGCGGCAGCGCGAGGTCGCCGATGACGTGCGCGCGCCCCAGCCCGTAGGCCACGGCCACCACCGCCCACCAGCCCGCGCTCTGGAGCAGGGGGCCTACGCGCCGCTGGCCGGGCGGGAGCTCACCTCGCGGCCTCGAGCCCTCGAGCAAGACGACGAATGCCAGCGCCACGACCCCGCTCTCCTTGCTCAGCAGCGCCAGCCCGAACGCTCCGGCGCTCGCGGCGCGTAGACCGAAGCCTCCGCCCCGCGCGGCGAGGTGCAGCAGCACCGCGGCCAGGACGAAGGCCGTCATCAGCAGGTCCTTCCGGCCCGCGACGTTCGCCACCGCCTCGACGTGGACGGGGTGCACGGCGAACCACAGCGCGGCCAGGCCCGCGGCGCGCGAAGGCAGCCCCAGCCGCAGGCCGAGCGCGAACAGCAGCAGGCACACCACCGCGTGGAGCAGCACGTTGCCCAGGTGAAACGCAGCCGGGTCGAGGCCCGCGACGGCGGCGGTGAGCGCGAAGCTCGCCGTCGTGAGCGGGCGGTACATGGGCGCGTCGACGTCGGTGCCCAGCCAGATGCGGTGGGCGAAGGCTTCCCAGACGCGCTCCGGCGCTCGGACGAAGGGGCTGGCGAGGACTTCGGCGGCGTCGTCGTAGACGAAGCCGTAGCCCAGGCTCGGCGCGTAGACCGCGACGGCGACGAGCACGACGCCCGCGGTCCACGCGCGCTGCTCGGCTGCGGGGCTCAGGGGAGGACCTCGAACAGGACCCACAGCTCGTTCGCCAGCACCAGGCGCGCGCGCGGGTCGAGCACCAGCGCCTTGAGGAACGGCTGGTACGCGGGCAGCCGCGACTCACAGAGCACCCAGCGCGCCGAGAACGTGTCTCGCACGGTCTTCGCCGGCGGCTCCAGCGGCGCGTGGACCAGCTCGAACCACGTCCGGTAGAGCGCCGGGTCCCACCGCGCGAAGAGCACCGGGTCGAGCGCCACGACGAACTTGCGGTTGGGCAGCGCCAACATCATCTCGCCCGTCGTCACCCAGCCGCAGGTGAACACCTGGTCGCCCTCGGGGACGGCGGCGGCGAGCTGGGCGGCGAACGGCGGGGGAAAGTCTTCGGCGCGGCGGGCGAGGACTTCGATCGGCTCACGACCGACCGCGGCCGTGTACGCGGCCAGCGCCGCCAGCGTCACCGGGCCGAGCCAGCGCTTGGGCGCCGCGGCGAGCGCGAGCGGAATCACCGCGAAGGGCGCGAGGTACTCCACGAAGCGCGCGGACAGGAGCGTCATCACCGCCCAGGCGAGCCCGGCCAGCGCGAAGGCCAGCGGCTGCGGCGCCCAGACGCGGCGGCGCCACGCCAACGCCGCGCCCACGCCGAGCAGCACCAGCGGACCCAGGCCGAAGCGCAGCAGCCCCGGCGGGTCGGACCAGAGCGGCGTGAACTCGGTGCCCAGCTCG
>JALHOS010000245.1 GCA_022842905.1 Myxococcaceae bacterium
TGCGGGCTGCTCACCGGCGTTCAGAGCGCCGACGCCGGGGCGTTGGCGCGGTGGCTCGGGGCGGCCTCGAGCGGGGCGCTCACCCTGCTGGCCACCGCCACCGGTCCGGTCCCAGGCTTCGCGGCGCACGTGCCCATGCCGGGGCTCACGGCCCGCACGCTCGACGTGCTGCCGCTGGCACACACGTTCCTGGCGCGCGCCAGAGCGCAGCTGGGCCGCCCGCGCTTGACGCTGGGCCCAGAGGCCGAGCGGCTGCTGGCGGCGTACCGCTGGCCGGGCGAGGTCCGCGAGCTCAAGAACGTCGTCTTTCGCGCCGCCCGGGCGTCGGTGCGCGACGAAGTCGGGCGCGACGCGCTGCCCTTGCGCCTGACGACCGACGTCCCGTCGGAGACGCTGCGCGCCGCGCTCCAGTCGACGGAGCGGGAGCTGCTGCTCGAAGCGTTGGCGCGCACACGTTGGAACGTCACCGCCGCGGCGAGCCGGCTGGGCCTGCCTCGCCGAACGGTGGTGTACCGCATGGCCAAGCTCGGGTTGCGTCGCCCCGCACGCTGAGCCACACAGCGCCCCATGGCCGTGGACTTCCACACCCTGGTGCAGACCCTCACCTCGTTCGCGCCGACGAAGGTCCCGCTGCGGACCGCGCCGTGGGAAGACGCCGTGGACTGGCTCATCGACCACGGGGTGGGGCCGCTCGCCGCGTACAACGTGGAGTACCGGCTCATCGGCACCGGCGTGCCGGCCTGGGCGCGAGATCGGCTCTGGAGCGTCTACCAGGGGTTGGTCAACGACAACGTCATGAAGCTGGTCAACTTCAAGCGGTCCATCGACCCGCTCGAGGGGCGCCGATTGGCGGTGCTGGGCGCGGCGAGCTTCGCCGAAGCGCTGTACCCCCACGTCGCGTTTCGCCCGGTGGCTGACATCGAGCTGCTGCTCGCGCCCGCCGACGTCGCGCCGCTGGCGGGCTTTCTGCGGCGCGCGCAGTTCAAGCCCGAAGGGGAAGTCGACGGCGCGCAGCTGCTCAGCGACGGGCGCACGCAGCTGGTGCTGCGCACGGACCTGGCCCCGGGGATCAGCGGAGCGCAGGTGCTCGGGCGCGCGCGCGCGCTGCGCATGTACGGGCCGTCGGCGTTTCGGCTCGAACTCGAAGACGCGCTGCTCGCGCAGCTCGCCCGGCTGCTTCGCGTCGGCTTTTCGGCGCCGCTGATCGAGTGGGTCGACGTGCGCGAGCTCGTCACCGGGGCGGCGGCGACGGGCGGGGACTATTCCCGCGCGCTGGACGTGCCGAGCTTCACGGCGCGGGCGCAGGAGCTGGGGCTGCTGCGCGCGGCGTGGTGCGCGCTGGGGCTCGTCGGGCACTACTTTCCAAGCGCCCAGGTCGCCGCAGAGGCGGCGCGGCCTGCGTTGCCGGCGGACCTGTCGCGCACGCTCGACGCGCTGGTGGTGGAGCCGCTGTGGGTGCTGGCGCCCACCCCCCTGCCGGCGCTCGGGGCCGAGGCGCTGAGCACGCTGCGCGCGCGGTGACGCAAGCCCTTGGCCTTCGCCAGGTTTGGGGATAATCGCGTCCGCCATGCGAATCGCGGTCATCGGGACGGGATACGTGGGCTTGGTGGCGGGCACCTGCTTCGCCGACTCCGGCAACGACGTCGTGTGCGTCGACATCGACGAGAAGAAGATCCAGGGGCTGCGTGAGGGCCGCCTGCCGATCTACGAGCCGGGGCTGGACGAGCTGGTCTCGCGCAACGTCAAGGAAGGGCGCCTGGCGTTCTCGACCAACCTGCCCGACGCCGTGGGCAAGGCGCAGGTCGTCTTCATCGCCGTCGGCACGCCCGAAGGTGAGAGCGGCGACGCGGACCTGCAGTACGTGCTCAAGGCCGCGGCCGACATCGGCAAGGCGATGAAGCAGTACACGGTGATCGTCGACAAGAGCACGGTGCCGGTGGGCACGGCGGACAAGGTGCGCGCCGCGGTGGCCAAGGAGACGTCGGTGCCGTTCGACGTGGTGTCGAACCCCGAGTTCCTCAAGGAAGGCGCCGCGCTCGACGACTTCCTCAAGCCGGACCGGGTCGTCATTGGCTGCGAGTCGGAGAAGGCGCGAACGCTCATGGGCGAGCTGTACGCCCCGTACGTGCGCACCGAGAACCCGCTCGTGTTCATGGACACGCGCTCGGCGGAGCTGACCAAGTACGCGGCCAACGCCATGCTCGCGACCCGCATCTCCTTCATGAACGACGTGGCCGCGCTGTGCGAGAAGGTCGGGGCCGACGTGGATCTGGTCCGCAAGGGCATGGGCGCGGACAGCCGCATTGGCTACCCGTTCCTCTTCCCCGGCGTCGGGTACGGCGGCAGCTGCTTCCCGAAGGACGTCAAGGCGCTGGTGGCCACCGCGCGGGAGTTCGGGCTCGAGCTCGATCTGCTCCGCGCCGTCGAGCGCACCAACGAGCGCCAGAAGAAGCTGCTGGTACAGAAGGCGACGAAGCACTTCGGCGACGTGGCGGGCAGGCACTTCGCGGTGTGGGGCCTCGCGTTCAAGCCCAAGACGGACGACATGCGCGAAGCGCCGGCGGTCGAGGTCATCGAAGGGCTGCTCGGCAAGGGCGCGACGGTGGCGGCGTTCGACCCGGTCGCCACGGAGGTCGCGCGGCGCCGCTTCGGCTCGCGGGTGAAGTTCACCGGCATGTACGACACCCTGCAGGGCGCCGACGCGCTGGTGGTGGTGACGGAATGGAACGAGTTCCGCCACCCCGACTTCGATCGGATCAAGTCCGCGCTCAAGCAGCCGGTCATCTTCGACGGGCGCAACGTGTACGCGCCGGAGCGCATGCGGAGCCTCGGCTTCACCTACTACGGCGTCGGGCGTCGCTAGCAAAAGCCCGTCCTCGCGGACCTCCCCGCTTCCTCCAGACATGACCGCCGACGAGACCAAGCCGAGCTTCTTGCACGCGTCGGTGCGGGCGCTGCGCCCCAAGCAGTGGCCGAAGAACGGAGCGCTGCTGGCGCCGATCATCTTCGCGAAGAACGTCTTCGCCGAAGGCCAGCTGCTCAAGAGCGTCGCGGCGATGGTGGCGTTCAGCTTCTTGGCCAGCGGCGTCTACGTCCTCAACGACTGGTTCGATCGCGAGAAAGATCGGCACCACCCCGAGAAGCGCAAGCGGCCGATCGCCGCGGGCCACATCGGCGGGCTGGGCGCGGTGGGGCTGGTGGTTTTCTGCTGGGGCGTGTGGGGAGCCTTGAGCGGCTGGCTGGGGCTGCCGTTCCTCGGCGTGTGCGTGGGCTACCTGCTGCTGCAGATCGCCTACACGTTCGTGCTCAAGCGGCTGGTGATCCTCGACATCATGGCGATCGCCTTCGGCTTCATCCTGCGCGTGGTGGCAGGGGCCGTGGCGATCAACGTCGTGGTGTCCAACTGGCTGTTCCTGTGCACGTTGGTGTTCGCGCTCTTCCTGGGCTTCGCCAAGCGCCGCGCCGAGCTGTCGAGCTTGGAAGAGGGGGCCAGCGCCCACCGCGCGAACCTGGCCGAGTACACGCTGCCCATGCTCGATCAGATGATGAGCATCAGCGCGTCGGCGTCGATCCTCGCGTACGGGCTGTACACGGTGTCGAAGGAGACCGTCGACCACGTGGGGACGGACCGGCTCAAGTTCACGGTGCCCTGCGCGATCTACGGGATCTTCCGTTACCTGTACCTGGTGCACCGACACGGCGCGGGTGGGGCGCCGGAGAAGGTGCTGCTGGGCGACCGCCCGCTGCAGGCGTCGATCGCCGTGTTCTTGGCGATTGCCGCGTGGGTGCTTTACGGCCGCTAGCAGGGTGTTGAGAAAGTCCCTCTGCGGGGGATCGACAGCCCGCACCTTCTCGTGAGAGAGGACGCGCATCGGAGGGAACGATGCGCGGAACCACGAAGCAGCAGGACTCGATGTTCAGCCTGAGGACGCCGGGGGACCGAGTGCCGAAGGACCATCCGGTGCGGCGCATCAAGGACTTGGCCGACGGCGCGCTCGCCACGCTCTCGCCGACGTTCGACAAGATGTACAGCCGCATGGGGCGGCCGAGCATCCCGCCCGAGCAACTGTTGAAGGCGTCGCTGCTGATGGCCTTGTTCTCGGTGCGCAGCGAGCGGCAGTTCTGCGAGCAGCTCGACTACAACCTCCTCTTCCGCTGGTTCCTGGACATGGGCATGGAGGAGGCGTCGTTCGACCACAGCACCTTCTCGCTGAACCGCGAACGGCTGCTCGAGCACGATGTCGCGAAGCAATTCTTCGCGGCCATCGTCACGCAGGCGAAGAAGGCGGGTCTCGTTTCGGCGGAGCACTTCAGCGTTGACGGGACGCTCATCGAGGCGTGGGCGAGCCTCAAGTCGTTCCGCCCCAAGGACGAGGACAAGAACGACAAGCCGCCGCCCGACGACAAGGGCAACCCGACGGTCGACTTCCACGGCGAGAAGCGCCGCAATGAGACCCACGAGTCGACGACCGACCCGGAGGCGAAGCTCGCGCGCAAGGGGAACGGCAAGGAAGCCAAGCTGGCCTTCTGCGCGAACGGCCTCATCGAGAACCGGAACGGCCTGCTCGTGGGGCTGAGCGTGATGCTGGCGACGGGCACCGCCGAACGCGACGCGGCCATTCGTCTGCTGCACGACAGCGTTCCCGGGAAGAGGCGCATCACCGTTGGCGGCGACAAGGGCTACGACACGAAGGAGTTCATCAAGGACTGCGAGCTGCTGAACGTTACGCCGCACGTCGCGCAGAACATCACCGCGCGGCGGAGCTCGGCAATCAACGGGCGCACGACGCGTCACGCTGGCTACGAGGTCAGCCAGAGGAAGCGAAAGCTCATCGAAGAGGTGTGGGGCTGGATGAAGACCGTCGGAGGATTCAGGAAGACGCGCTTCGTCGGAAGGCTGCGGACGGAGTTGGCGGCGTACCTGGTCGGAGCGGCGTACAACCTGCTGAGGATCGCGAGGTTGGTACCGGCGTAGAGTGAACGCAGAGTTCGACGAGCGCGGGGGCGGCGAGAACAAGAATAGCGAGGTCAGCGACGATGACGGCAAGGCAGACACTCAGCTCCTCAAACCTGACTTCCTCAACAGCCTGCTAGGACCGCGCGTCTTCCTGCACGATGAGCGCGCAGATCTCGTCCGCGGTGTTGCACTGGAGGATCGACTCTTTGAGCGCTTCGCTGCGGAAGATGCGGTTGATCTTGGACAGCGCCTTGAGGTGGAGCCCGGGCGAGCCCGCCGGGGCGACCAGCGCGAAGAAGTAGTGGCTGGGGCGACCGTCGAGCGCTTCGAAAGCGACGCCCTGGCGGGACACCGCGAAGCAAGCCACAAGGTTGGACAGCTCGGCCAGCCGGGCGTGAGGGATCGCCACGCCCTTCTCCATGCCCGTCGACTGCTGCCGTTCGCGCTCTTCGAGCACGGCCAAGAACCGCTGCGCGCCGATCTGCGGCACGACGGTGCTCAGGCCGGCCGCCAGCTCGCGGAGCACCTCAGGCTTGGTGGTCGCCGTCAGGCCCGGCAACACGGCTGACGGCTGGAGGAACTCCGCGATGCGCATTTCGGTCGGCCGGGGAAGAGAGCCTTTGGCTTGGGGTCAGCTGACGAGCGACTTTTTTTCGACGGCGCCCGCTTCGATGAGGCCGATGTGGCCGTCCTTGCGGCGGTAGACGACGTTCATCTCCATCGTCGTGCTGTTGGTGAACACGTAGAAGTCGTTGTTCATCAGGTCCATCTGCATGACGGCTTCCTCGACGGCCATGTGGTGGGCGAGGAACTCGTTGGACTTGACGATCTTCTGGTCGCGCTGCTCGGCGTCGGGCTGGGCCAAGTCGAGCACGGTGTGCCGCGCCTTGAGTTGGTTGACGAGATCCTGCCGGTGGTGGACGCGGTCGCGGCCGTGGTGGCCCTTGAGCTTTTCCTTGTAGCGCTTGAGCTGCCGCTCGATCTTGTCCATGGCCAGGTCGATGCTGGCGTACATGTCTTCGCTGCGCTCGCGGCCGCGGAGCACGAAGGCGCCGGACTGAATGCGAATGTCGGCGCTGTGGAGGTGCTTCTCGACGGACAGCACCACGTGAGCGTCGGTGGCCTTGTCCAGGTACTTGTTGACGCGCTCGACCTTCTCGCGGGCGTAGTTCTTGAGCGAGTCGATCGGATCCAGGTGGCGGAAGGTGATGTTCATCTGCATGGAGGGCTCCTCAGGGTGGGTTCCTCACGGTCGGTGAGACGTGCCGATCTTCCTGACGCGCGCTTGAGCTTGGTGCTTTCCGGTTCGAGCGGAGAGGCCTGCTGGCGCGGCGAGCGAGACGGCACGAGGGAATGAGAGGCTAGGGCGCCACGAAAGGCAACGATTTCTATCGGTCCGCGCGCACGACCCAGGTGCGGATCATGGAGCGTTGTTCTTCGTTCAAGTCGAGCAGCTTCACCGCGAAGCCCTTGGGCTGGGTGGTGCGGGCGCCGACCACGCGGCCGGTGGAAACGATCTGCTTGACGTGGCCTTCGAAGGACAGCGCCACCTCGGCCAGCGTGCCGAGCATGACCTTCTCGGACCAGTCCAGGCTCAGGCAGTCGTCCCGCCAGGACGCCGTCGGGTCGGACGTGAACGGGTGCGCGTCGCCGCGGGCCAAGGTGACGACGACGTGGAGCATGCCGCCGCGCCAGCTGATCTTCGGGTCGGGTGACTTGGCCAGAGCGGGCGCAGCCCCGGTGGGCGCCTTGGCGCGCGACGCCTTCTCGAGCTCGACCATGCGCTCGGCCAGGAACAGGAACGCGTCTTCGCAGGCCAGGCGCAGCTCGGGCGTGGCGTCTTGCGGGAGGCGGTTGGGCACGTAGCGCTGCACGAGCGTGAAGAACGCCGCCCGGCAGGCGTCTCGCGACGCGGACGGGGGCAGCCTGAACACGTCGTGGGTGGTTCGGTCGGCCACCGACGCCAGCCAGTCGCGGATCTGCTTGGCGGCCTGCGCCTGCGCTTTGCCCAGGCTCTCCTTCTGCGCGGGGGCCAACACGGCCGCGGCCAGCTCGGGGAGCTCGTCGATCGGGTGAAAGCCCCGCCCGTCGGAGCTGCCCTTGGTGATGACGCCCAGCTTCTGTCGCTGCGCGAGCTCTTTGATGGCGTCGAGCCCGAGCGGGCCCAGCACGCGACCGGCGTCGTCACACAGCCAGTACTCTTGGCTCACGGCTGCGACTCCAGGGCGGCGCGCACCACGCCCTGGACGTCGAGCGGGTGGAAGGGCTTGGACAAGAAGCCGTTGGCGCCGTCGCGCATGGCCTGCTGCACCAAGGCTTCGGTGTCGAGGCTGGACAGCACGACAATGTGGGTCTTGAGGCCCGTGCCCTTGAGCGCCTTGAGCACCTCGAGGCCCGAGCGGCCCGGCATGACCAGGTCGAGGAACATGAACGCCGGCGCCGACTGGGCGATGGCGGCGAGCGCCTGGTCTCCGTCGGCGGCTTCTCGAATGGTGCAGGGCACGTCAGCCAACGCGTCCTTGAGCATGGTGCGCAACAGCTTGTCGTCGTCGACGATCAACACGTCTGCCATGGGACTCCTCGTCAGTAGTACTTCTTGCGCTTGCTCGACGGGAGCACGCCGAGCACCTCGCGGTACTTGGCCACCGTGCGCCGGGCGATCTCGATCCCCTGCGCCTTGAGCAGCTCGACGATCCGCTGGTCCGAGTAGGGGTTCTTCGGGTCTTCCTGCGAGACGATCTGCTTGATGTGGTTCTTCACCGCTTCGCTGGCGATGTCGTCCCCGCCGGTCCGCGCGATGGAGCTGTTGAAGAAGTACTTGAGCTCGAAGATGCCCTGCGGCGTGTGCACGTACTTGGCCGTCGTCACGCGGGACACGGTGGACTCGTGCATGCCGATGTCCTCCGCCACGTCGCGCAGGATCAGCGGCTTGAGGTGGGCAATGCCCTTGTCGAGGAAGTCTTTCTGGAACTTCACGATCGACTCGGTGACCTTGTAGATGGTGCGCTGGCGCTGGTGGATCGACCGGATCAGCCACATCGCGCTGCGCAGCTTGTCCTGGACGAATTCTTTGGTGGTCCCCGACGGCAGCTGGCCGCCGCGCAGGGCCTGCCGGTACGCGTCGCTGATGCGCAGCTTCGACAGCCCGTCGTCGTTGAGCACCACCGTGTACTCGTCGCTCAGCTTGTACACGTAGACGTCGGGGGTGATGTACTGCGCGTCTTCCCCCGAGAAGTTGCGGCCCGGTTTGGGGTCGAGCTTGTTGAGCAGCTTGGTCGCGCCGATCACCTCGTCGAGCGTCACCTTCAGATCCCGCGCGATCGCCGGCAGGTTCTTCGACTCGAGCAGCTTCATGTGCCGCTTGATGATCGCGCCGAGCAGCGCCGCCTGCGGATCCTTCAGGCACGTGGCCTGAATCAGCAGGCACTCCTGCAGATCGCGTGACGCGCAGCCCTTGGGCTCGAGGTGCTGAATGCGGCGCAGCGTGCGCTCGGCCACCGCCATGGGCACGTCGGCCTCGTTCGCCAGGCGGATCAGCGGATCGCCATCGACGTCGGCCAGCTTGAGGTACCCGTCGTCGTCCAGGTTTCCGATGATGAGCAGCGCGATGCGCTGCTCGGCGTCGTTCATATCCAGGCCGGACAGCTGCTCGTGGAGGTGGTCGACCAGGTCTTCCTTCTTGACCAGGTTGGCCTCGAAGCTGGGCAGGTCTTCCATGTCCACGTTGCCCTTGTTGGAGGGCGTGGTGGGCTCGTTGAACTGGTAGCTGTTGAGGTACGCGTCCCAGTCGATCTCCCCCGGGCCTTGCTCCGGCTTGACCTCCTGCGCGTTCTCCGACGCCTTGGGCTCGAAGTCCGGCGTCTCCGCGTTCGCCGCCTCGAGCGACGCCTCGCCGGGCGCCTTGTCCGACATGTCCCCTTCGACGGTCTCGTCGGGCTGCTCGAGGAGCGGGTTCTGCTCCATCTCTTCCCGCACCTGCTCGATCAGCTCCATGCGTGAGAGCTGCAGCAGCTTGATCGCCTGCTGCAACTGCGGCGTCATCACCAGCTGCTGCGAGAGCTTGAGGCTTTGTCTGAGTTCCATGGTCGGCCTTTGGCCAAATTTCGTGCCAACCGTACAGGAAGCGTTGCCCGGCGTCAGCCATGGATCTTCGGCACGCGCGCAAACTTCCGAAATCAGTCAGGAAATTGACGCTCTTGGGCAGCGTGGATCAGAGCTTGAACTGCTCACCGAGGTACGCGGCACGGGCTTTGGAAGACGCGGCGAGCTCGGCGGGGGTCCCCTCGATCAGGATTCGACCCGCGGCGATGACGTACGCCCGGTCGCAAATGCCCAGGGTGTCCCGCACGTTGTGATCGGTGATGAGCACCCCCAGGCCCCGGGCCTTGAGCGACGCGATCTCCTTCTGCAGCTCGGAGACGTTGATGGGGTCGACCCCGGCGAAGGGCTCGTCGAACAGCATGAAGCGCGGCTTGGGCAGCAGCGACCGGGCGATCTCGGCGCGCCGGCGCTCGCCGCCAGACAACGTCTCGCCCAACGACTCACCCACATGGGTGAGACCGAACTCGCGCAGCGTCTCGTCGGCGCGGCGCTCGCGGTCGGCCTTGGACAGCGCCCGGTTCAGCTCGAGCACGGCCAAGAAGTTCTGCCGCACGGTCAGCTTGCGGAAGACGCTGGCCTCCTGCGGCAGGTAGCCCAGGCCCAGGCGCGCGCGCCGGTACATGGGCAGGTGGGACACGTCTTGGCCCAGCAGCTCCACGCGGCCCGCGTCGGACGGCACCAGCCCGACGACCATGTTGAACGACGTGGTCTTGCCCGCGCCGTTGGGGCCCAAGAGGCCGACGATCTCCCCGATGCCGACGCTCACGCTGACGCCGTCGACAACCTTGCGCCCGCGGTAGCTCTTGGCGAGGCCCTCGGCGACCAGCCGCTCCGTCACGGCTTCTTCTCCGGGCGCAGCACCGTCGTGGCGTTCTCGACTTCGATGAACTCGCGGTCGGTGAAGAGCGTCACCTTCGTGCCCTTGAGGTGGTGGTTGCCCTGCTTGGCCTCGGGCTTGCCAGTGACGACGAGCTCCCCTGACGCCGCGTCGTACGTCGCGCGCTGGCCCGTGACCCAGCGGTCGCGCTCGGTCGCTTCGATGCCGCCGCTCGCCTCGACACGGCTGACGTTGCCCGCGTCGTCGTAGAGGGCCGTCAGCTGGGGGGCGAGCACGGTCGTCGCGCCGCGGCGCACCCGCACGTGGCCGGCCCAGGTCGCGCTGTTCTGTTTGTTTCGCAGCGTCAGCCGATCGGCGTCGATCACGATCCGCTTGGCGCCTTGCGCGGCGTCGTCCTGCGCCACGGTGCGCGCGCGCGTCACCTCGAGCACGTCGGTCCCCGTCGTCCACGTCACCTCGTCGCCGGTGACGCTGCGCTTGGCTTGCTGGGCCGCGGGGGAGCCGAACAGCCGCAGGGTGCCCGTCTGGTTGTCGTACTCGGCGCGCTCGGCTTGGGCGGCGCGGTCCCCGTCCGTCGCCTTCACTTGGCCGCTGGCGAGGATCTTCACCACGTCTCCTGCGCTGCCCAAGAGCACCTCGAGGCGATCGCACTGCAGCGTCGTCGTCCCGCGGACGGCCTTGGCGTTGCCGGTGTAGATCGCCCGCTGCTCGCGCTGGAGCAGATCCAGCCGGTCGGCCGTCACCTCGACCGGCGCCGACGGCGGCACGCCCGCGTCGATCGCCCCGAGAGTCAGCACGCACCAGACCGGCCACATGCGGGCGCCTTGTAGCGCGGCTGAGGGGCCTCTCGCGCGGGCGAATGCGCCGCTCGAGGGCCTCGCTGGTGTGTGGACCCAGAGCAGCTAGGCTCCGACGCCGTGTTCCAACGGTGCGCGTGGGTCCTCGTCGTCTTCGGTGTGAGTGCAGGGTGTGACGTGGTGCTGGTGCCACCTGATGGGGGGCGCCGCGACTCGGGCCTTCCGGTCGACGCTGGAGCCGGCGGCTCGGCGGGTGAGGGTGGCTCGGCGGGCGTCGGCGGCTCGGCGGGAGTCGGCGGCTCGGCGGG
>JALHOS010000246.1 GCA_022842905.1 Myxococcaceae bacterium
ACGCGGGCCTCCTGGTGCCGGTCAGCCACCCTCGCGAGCTGCGCGGTGTGTGGATCGCCACCGTCAGCCGCATCGACTTCCCGTCGGCCGCGGGGCTCTCACCGGCGGCGGCGCGCGCGGAGCTGGCCGGCATCGTCGAGACCGCCGCGGACGCGGGGCTCAACGCGCTCTTCTTTCACGTGCGCACCGAATCCGACGCGCTGTACCGCTCGGCGCGGGAGCCCTGGAGCCGCTTCCTCTCGGGCACCCAGGGCGTCGACCCCGGCTACGACCCGCTCGACACGCTGCTGGACTTGGCGCACGCGCGCGGCCTCGAGGTGCACGCGTGGGTCAACCCGTACCGCGCCATGGCCGGCTCGACGAGCGTGGCCACCGCGCCTGGGCACATCACCCGGGTGCTGCCTCAGCACGCGATTCCGTACGGCGCCAACGTCATCATGGACCCGTCAGCCAGCGCGGTGCGGGACTGGGTCGTCGCCGAGGTGCGCGACCTCGTCACCAGCTACGACGTCGACGGGCTCCACTTCGACGACTACTTCTACCCGTACCCCACCGGCACGCCGGCCGTGGCCTTCAACGACGACGCGGGCTACCGCGGCTACGTCGCCGACGGAGGCACGCTGGCCAAACCCGACTGGCGGCGCAGCAACGTCAACGCGCTCGTTGAACAGGTGTCCCAGGCCATCACCCAGGTGAAGCCCGACGTGCGCTTCGGCATCAGCCCCTTCGGCATCTACCGGCCCGGCCAGCCGCCCGGCATCACCGGCCTCGACGCGTACGAGACGCTGGCCTGCGACTCGCTGCACTGGCTGCGGCAAGGGTGGGTCGACTACCTGGCCCCGCAGCTCTACTGGTCGACGACCACGCCCGGGCAGCGCTTCGACCTGCTCGTCGACTGGTGGGCGCAGCACTTCGGAGGCGGCCGCACGCTCATGCCGGGCCTGGGCCTGTACCGCGGATTCTCTTCGTCCGAGTACCGCACGCAGGTGAGTCTGAGTCGCGCCGAGGCGCCGAACGCAGCAGGACAGGTGTGGTTCAGCTACTCGAACCTGGCCGGCAGCGCCGCGTACAAGGCGCTCTTGGCGGAGCTGTATTCACGGCCGGCGCTGCCGCCGCCGGTGGCCACGCGCCGCGCCGTCCCAGTCCCTGCGCCGCAGGTCTCCGTGCTCCCTGGCGCGCTGAGCGCGACGCACGTGCAGCCCAGCACCATCCGCGGGTACACGCTGTACTCGCTGCAAACGGGCACGCCGGCGCTGCTGCGCTTCGTGCCCAGGAGCGTCCTGGCCGCCCACACCACCGTGACGGCCCCTCCAGGCCGCTACGCGCTGGCCGCGGTGAGCCGCGCTGACGTCGAGAGCCAAGGCGTCGTCGTCGACGTGCCCTAGACCGCGCGCCCCCACCGCCGCACGGCGTCAGCGCTCCAGCGCCGCCTCGACGGCCTGGGTGACGGTCTTGAGCACCTTGAGCCGCGCGAAGTACTTGTCGTTGGCCTCGACGAGCGTCCACGGCGCCTCTTCGGTGCTGGTGCGGTCGACCATGTCGCAGATGGCGGCCTCGTACGCGCCCCACTTCTTCCGGTTGCGCCAGTCCTCGTCGGTGATCTTGAAGCGCTTGAAGCTCGTGGCCGCGCGCTCCTTGAAGCGCCTGAGCTGCTCGTCCTGGGAAATGGACAGGAAGAGCTTGACCACCACGGCGCCGTGCTCGCCCAGCTCCGCTTCGAAGTCGTTGAGCTCCGAGTACGCGCGCAGCCAGTCGGCTTCACTGCAGAAGCCCTCCACGCGCTCCACCAACACGCGCCCATACCAGCTGCGATCGAAGATGACGATCTTCCCGCGCCGCGGCACGTGCCTCCAGAACCGCCAGAGGTACGGCTGCGCGCGCTCTTCCTCCGTCGGCGCGGCGATGGGCACCGTGTGGTACTGCCGCGCGTCCAGCGCCTGCGTCACCCGGCGAATCGCGCCGCCCTTGCCCGCCGCGTCGTTCCCTTCGAACACACAGACCAGGCTGCGCTTGGCAAAACGCTTGTGCCGCACGGCCAGCGCCAGCCGCCCCTGCCAGTGCTCGAGCTCCTTCTCGTACTTCTCCTTGCCCAGCTTCTTGTCGAGCTTGAGCGCGCGCAGCACGTTCGTCTTGTCGATGCTGGGCAGCAGCGCGGGCGTCGTGTCCTTCGCCTTCTTCGACGGCTTCTCTTCGAGGCGCTCGGCCAGCGCGCTCAGAATCGTCTTGCCCACCGTCAGCGCGCGGTACTGCTCGTCGGCCCCGGCGACCACGTGCCACGGCGCTTCTCCGGTGCTCGTCTGCCGCACGAAGTGCTCGCTCACCTCGACGAAGTCGTCGTACTTGCGCGCGTACTTCCACTCCTGCTCCGTCACCCGCCAGGCCGTGTCCGGGTCCGCTGCCAGGCTCTTGAGCCGCTTCTTCTGCTGCTTCTTCGTCAGGTGGAGCCAGAACTTCACCAGCAGCACGCCCTCGTTCGCGAGCATGCGCTCGAAGCGGTTGACGCGGACGATCTCCTCTTCGAGCTCCGCCTTCGACGACTCACCCCACACGCGGTGCAGAATCGGCAACGTGTGCCAGGCGCCATGAAAGATGCCGATGCGACCCTTCGGCGGCAGCCCCCGCCAGAACCGCCAGAAGTACGGTCGCTCCCGCTCTTCTTCCGACGGCTCCGCGAAGGCCCGCGTCACCAGGTGCCTGGGGTCCATCCACTCGTTGAGGAGGTTGATGGTCTCGCCCTTGCCGGCCCCCTCCACCCCGCCCACCAGAATCAGCACCGGGAAACGCTTCGACTGGGCCAGGTCGAACTGCGCGTTCAGCAGCGCCTCCCGGAGCTTCGGCTCCTCCTTCTTGTACGTGTCCTTGTCGATGCGGTGGTCGAGGCTCGCAGAGTCGAACATGCGCGAACCCTTGCGCTAACCCCATGAAAACGCAATGAGGGCGCAACAAACTCTCCGCTTCTAAGAAAATCCGATCACACAGCGTCCCACCCACGCGGACAGAGAGACCGACCATGGCCGTCGAACAGCCCCGAAGCACCACCGCTGAGCTGGTGTTGAACGACGTGAAGCTGCAGCTGCGCCGACAGGTGCTCGAGTCGCCGCAGGCGCCCTTCACCACCCAGAAGTCGACCCTGCGGGGGCCCAACGTGGACCCGCCGAAGGACGGCTTCAAGGCCGAGGTGAAGGTCGAGCTGGGCAAGGACGGCAAGCCGCTCAACCCGACCACGGCCCAGAAGTCGCTCAACGCGAAGAACGCGGTCGAGTTCCAAAAGCTCTTCGAAGCGGACGCGCCCAAGGACGTGCAGGCACAGCTCAAGGACCTCAAGTGGGGCGTCGACAACATCAAGGACCCCAAGAAGCTGGTGGAGTTCGTCAAGGAAGCGGTCGCCGAAGCGCAGGCGGTCGAAGCGTCGCCCACGACGGTGGCTCCGGAGTCGCCCACGAAGGCCGAAGAGCGGCCCACCTTGAAGGAAGGCAAGCAGCTCAAAGGCTCGAAGGAAGCCGAGCGCAGCGAGCAACGCCGGCTGGTGCAGAAGGACGAGGTCACCCGCACCAACGTCAAGGCGAGCGACCTGCTCCGCACCGCCAGCCACCTGAGCGACCCCAAGAAGCTGTCCGAAGCGGCGCAGAAGCGCTTCACGTTCGAGCAGCCCGGCAAGGGCGCCGCGCTGAGCAAGGATGCAGGGTCGATCGGCTTGGGCGCGCAGGGTCGAGCGGGACAAGGTCTCAAGGGCGGCGCGGTGGGCCAGGGCGCGAAGCTCAGCCAGACGGAGCAGGCGCTGCACCGCACGCTCAAGGGCATCAAGGACCCGGAGAAGTTCGCCCACTTCGCCGAAAAGGCGATGGGCTTGGACAAAGAGAAGGGCGTGCCGCAGGGCACGGTGCTCTCCAAGGAGCTTCAGCGTGAGCTGCTCAAGCTCGAGGTCAAGCAGGAGAAGAAGGAGCAGAAGCTCACCAAGACGCCGCACCCGCTCGACGTGGCGTTCGGTGGCAAGGACGGCTCGGCGCTGACGCCCACGCAGTTCTTCGCCGCGGCGCTCAACGTCTACTCGCAGAACCCGCCTCGCTTCCGCGCGTACATGGCGGCGTTCTTCGCGCAGCACTTCGCGAACTACGGGCAGTCCGTGGCGACGGTCACGCAGGGCGGCTCGCAAGGCTCCACGAAGGGCCAGACCGGCGGCAGCTTCAAGCAGGGCCAGTCGGGCGCAGGCCGCGGGCGCTGAAGCGACGCGACGCGCTGCTCGTCGAACCGCAGGAGCCCACGGGGGGGCGAAAGGTTCAGCGGGATGGCCACGAGAAGATGACGGTGGCCCGTCGAAGCAGCCGCGGTGACGGGCCAGCACACGCGAGCAGGTGCATGAGTCGTCGGTGCTGTGGCGCCCGCGTGCCGAGGTCGCGTGCGCCGCCGTCACGCGCTCTGCAGACCCAACCGAGAACCTGCAGCCTCGAGGAGAACCTTCAGATCCGGGACGGTCCCCGCTCTCGCGCGCTGAAGTCACGAAGTTGCTCTCACGCGATCTGCCGACGAGGGACGAACCCGCGCAGCGCGCTGCCGCCATCCGTGCAGGAGCCGGCCGTGGGCCCGCTTTCGCGCGCACGCTGATGGCCGCCGCCTTCAAGCGATCTGCAGCGCAGTGCGGGTCTGGAGCACCTGAGCAGAGCCTCCGGTCGTCGTCGGTGCCCGACCTCTCGCGCGCCGAGGTGGCGTGCGCCGCCGTCACGCGCTCTGCCGACGCAGCGACAAACCTGCACCCTCCTCCACCCGGGACGGTCCCTGCGCTCGCGCGCTGAACTGACGAAGTTGCCCTCACGCGATCTGCCGACGCAGCGACAAACCCGCGCAGGGCGCTCCGGCCATTCGTCCGGGAGCCTGCCGTGGCCCGCTCTCGCGCGCACGCTGACGGCCTTCAAACGATGCAGCGCCCGACCCGCGCCCGAGCCTCGTGTGCGTCGCGCCACCGGGTTGACCCCGCCGGCGCCGAGCCGTGCGCCCGCGGACTGCCCTACGCTCAGCCTCTCCCGCGCAATGCAGCTCTCCTTCTTCACCGAGCTCCCCGGAACGGCCCTCTCGAGCCTCCTGTCGGCCGACGTGCTCGGCGCGCTCCAGCGACTCCGCGCACGCCTCGCCGTGGGCACCGTCGACCTCTCGCACGCGACGGCCGACGCGCTGACGACGTTGCACGAGGCGGGTGTCCCCGTGACCGCATGGCTCCTGCTCGAGCGCGGCGACGGCTACTTCCCCACCGCCTTCAACGGCCCCCAGGCGCTCGCCCGGCTGGACGCGCTGCTCACCTTGCGCGCCGAGTACGGCCTGCGCTTCGACACAATCGGCCTCGACGTCGAGCCGCCGCTGCCGGAGGTGCTCTCAGCGCTCAGCTCACCGCTGACCCAGGCGCTGCGCTGGCGGAAGCGGCGCGAGCTGGGCACTTCTGAAGCCGACTCCCGCGCGTTCACGACCCGGGTCACGACGGCGGGGCTCGCGCTCGAGCGCTACGTGCTCCCGGTGAGCCTCGACGAGAGCTCCGCGTCACGGCGCGGCTGGACCGAGCGGCTGGGGCTCTTGCCGGTGCGAGAAGGGACCGCCGTGCCCATGCTCTACACGAGCCTAATGGGCCCGCTGGGCGTGGGCCTGCTCGACGCCTATGTCCCTGGCGCCCAGCTCGTCGGCGTGGGCAGCACGGGCGGCGGCCTGGACGACGCGCCGAAGCTGGGCTGGGACGCGCTGGAGCGGGACCTGCGACTCGTGGCCGCCCACGGCGCCGACGCCCGCATCTTCAGCCTCGAGGGCTGCGTCGCGCAGGGCTTCCTGCCCAAGCTCGAGGCGCTCCTCGCTGACGGCGTGAAGCCGTGGCGACCGGGGCTGGCGACGCGCAGGGCCGCCGCCGTCCTGCGCGGCCTGTCCCGCTGGGTGGCCTCTTGAAACGCCCTCGAGCGGACCGCACGCGCCGGGTCGCAGACTCACCTCACCCCTCGAAGCCGAGCCGTTCCCACACCGCCGCGACTCGCTCCAGGTACAGCTCGTCGACCGCCACGAAGCCCAGGTGACGCGCCAGCGCGACAGACCCCTCGTTGGTCACCTCGGCCTGCCAGACTGCCTGTCGCCCCAACGCCGCCTGCGTGGTGAACACCGCTCGCACGACGGCGCTCGCCCGCCCCTGTCGCTGGAACCCTTCCACCGTGTCCACCGCGACGTCCCACCAGCGCTCGGTGACGGCGCCCGCGTAGCAGAACGAGACGGGCTCACCGGAGGGGTTCTCGGTCACCATCACCTCGCCGTGGGCCAGCGCGTCTTCGACCTCCGCGCGGAGCCCAGCGTCGAGGTGGCCCAGCTCCCCGTTCCCGAGACGGCGAGTCCCGTGCGCGGCGCGTGGCAACGGACGCCCTCCATGCAGGTGCACGACGACGCGCCGCAGCTGCGCGACGGGCAGGCCGATGGCAGCCGGGCGCGGAACGACGAGCTCTCCGTCAGGGCAATGCCGCAGCGCACGCTCCAGCGCTTCCCTCGGCGGCGCTCCGTGGACGAAGACTTCATCGTCCGTGGCGACGGCGACGTTCGGCGGCGCTCCGAACACGACACACTCGGCACCTCGCAGCGCGGCGCGCAGCTCGACCCAGACGGGTTCGTCAGGAATGGCCGCGAGGAGCTGGTCACGCACGACGGCCGCTACGCCGGGCGGCGCCTTCGGGTTTCAAGCGCCGGGCCGAAAGAACGAGCCTTCACCCCAGACGCGCCGACGCCTTGGGCGCGCGCGGCGGAGCCAGGTCCAGGTCCTTCACGTCCACCGTCACCGGCCAGCGCATCGTCATCGAGTGGCGCGAGCCCGGGCCCGAATAGCGAATGTTCAGCTTGCCCTTCATGCCTGACACGAGCTTCCCCGAGCCGAACTGCTCGACCGTGTCCTTCGTGTGAATGAAGAGCACCTCGTGACGCTCGCCCTTGAACCAGACGGTGTCGCCGACCTTCGGCGAGGGGCGCGTCGGCAGCACGGCGTTCGGGTGGGGCAGTACAGGAGCGAGGCGGGGCGAGAAGGAGACGGTCATGGCGGGGCTCGAAAGCGGGTTGTGTGCCGATGGTTGTCGTGAGCAGGCCGCACCGCGTCAAATGGCATTTCTGACGCGCGGCGCTACAAACCGCTCGACCTTCGCCGTCACGCTGTCAGCGCGCTTGGCGTTCGCGCTCTCTCACGCTTCAAGGAAGTGAGCGAGTCAGCGATCCGGCGGCGTCACGGGCTTGCCCACGCACAGCTCGGCAATGGCCCGGCTGATGCGGTGGCCCAGCTTCCACTCGACATCGAGGTAAATGGGCGACGAGTTCAGCTCGAGGAAGACCCACTCCCCTGAGGCCGTGCGCTTGATGTCGATGCCGGCGAACGCCAGGTTGCACAGCCGCGCGGCGCCGCGGCAGAACTGCTGCACCTGTGCTGGCAGCTCGACCGGCTCGTACGACGCGTGGCCGTCCGCGTAGGCGGGGTCGTCGCGAAAGTCCAAGTGCTGCTGGGGCGTGCGAATGGCGACGCTGCTGACGATGGTGTCGTGCGCCAGCATCACGCGCAGATCGTCCCCGTCGATGCACTCTTGGAAGATGACGGGCGAGTTGCGGACCCGCTCGAGCTGATCGAGCGCCTCACCTTCGAGCTTGCGGGTGATGGCGCCGCCCATGAGCGGCTTGAAGATGACGTCCTTCACCTCGGCCTTGAAGTCGCGGATCTGATCCGGATCGTTGCTGATGAGCGTTCGCGGAATCCGCGCCCCGACGCGCTTGAGCGCCTGGAGCTGGAACGGCTTGTACTGGAGCACGCTCGCCGCGTGCGGCGCGTTGATCAGCCGCGCGCCACGCGCCTGCAGCTCGAGCAGCCACGCCACGTAGTACGACGCCCGCTCGCGGGAATGCATGTAGCTGGCGAACCAGTCGTCGGCGAGGACCTCGCCCGTCGTCTTCTCCACCGTCGGCGCGTAGGGCGCGGGAATCGCCTTGAGGTAGGCGCCCTGCAAGTCGTCGACGTCGACCCCTCGGTAGAGGTAGCGGCCGTCGAGCACCGACAACGGCAACCTCGCCTCGAGCGCGTCGTAGCGCAGCAGCACGTCGTCGGCGCCGAGCGCCCGCAGCTCCTTGGCGATGGCGAGGCACTGCGGATCATTCTCAGAACCAAAGATTCCGATGCGCATGGCGACGCGAGCGTAACTGCGAAGACGGTCAAGCACGCTGACATTGTGTGTCGCGCCCGACGACGGCTGCGCGAAGCGCCCTGACAATTCCGCGCCGAGGCAACGGCTTCCCGCGCCCGACAACCATGACAACACGCGTCACTCCTCGGAGACCCCCACATGAATCCCACGTCCGCGATCTCGTCGTCATTCGTTCGCTACGCCCGCGAAAGCAAGCGCGCGCAGCAGCCCAGAGCCACCACGCTCGCCATGGGCGAAGAGGGCAGCAGCACCAAGCCGCCGAAGGCCACCACGCTCGCCATGGGCGAAGAGGGCGGCAGCATCAAGCCGCCGAAGGCCACCACGCTGGCGATCGGCGAAGAAGGTGGCAGCCGTCCACCTCCGGGCAAGATGACGACGATGGCCCTCGGCGAAGAGAGCAGCACCCGCCCGCCCCGCGCCTCGACCGAAGCGGTCGGTGAAGAAGGTGGCTCGCTGCCCCCCGGCACCATGACCACGATGGCGCTCGGCGAAGAGGGCAGCTCCTTCGACCCCGGCTTCAGCACCGAGGCCGTCGGTGAAGAGGGTGGCTCGCTGCCTCCCGGCGCCTCCACCGAGGCCGTCGGCGAAGAAGGTGGCTCGCTGCCCCCCGGCAACATGACGACCATGGCGCTCGGCGAAGAAGGCAGCTCCTTCGAGCCGCCGGCGCGCTTGACGACGCTGGCCATGGGCGAAGAGGGCAGCGCGGTCGAGCCCCCGGTCTTCACGACGCTGGCCGTGGGCGAAGAGGGCAGCTCCCAGCCGCCCGCGCGCCTGACGACGCTGGCCATGGGCGAAGAGGGCGGCAGCGTGCAGCGCCCGGCCCGCACCGACAGCTTCGACGTCTAAGAGAACGCCGTCTTTCGAGGCAGACCTCCGAAAGGCACTGACCTGCGCTCAGAAGTCGAGCGCAGGGCGTCTCTTCAGCGCTGCCCCACCGCGCGACCGAGCGTCAGCACGAAGTCGCCCGCAGGCGTGGCGGCCCCGTTGACCACCACCTCGACCGCGTGGCGCCCCGCATGGTGCCGCCGCGTCGTCATGCGCCGGGTCTGCACGCGGTAGCTCAGCGCGTACGCGGCGCCCGGCGGCAGGGTGACTTCCTTGACCTTGAATGTCTTGGGGCTCGTCCGGCCGTTGGCCTTCACGTAGTGCACGCGCACCGCCACCACCGCGCGCGCCGCGGTCTTCCCCGGGTTGTGAACGCGCCCTTCGACCAGCACCGCGTCCCCCTCCACCACGCGGCGCGGGCGAACGACGAGCCCGTCGACGGTGAGCGCGGCTTGGGCGCCGAAGCCCAGCAGCCGCAGCGCTTCGGCGTCGCCCTTCTTCACCAGCGTTCGCAGCGCGTGCGCCACCAACTCGCGGCGCGCCTCACTGGGCTTGGACGCTGGCGACAGCCACCGGCGGCAGGTCGCCAGGACCAGCTTCGGTTCGAACTTGGCGACGTCGTTGAGGTGGTTGGCGACGGACCGCCGCACCATGGACGACGAGTCGTCCTTGAGTTCGTCGAGCAGCGCCAGCGCGCGCTCCGGGTGCGCGTCGAGGCTCACCACGCGGGGCGCCCACGGCAGCCTCGGCCTCGTCCCCTCAGACACCAGCCGTCGCACGTGCGGGCTGGGGTCCTTCACCCAGCGACTCAACGCGGCGAACGTCTCTTCGGGCCAGCGGTCCAGGAACGCGCGGAGGCTGAACTCGGCGGAGAAGCGCTGCGTGAGGCCGTGCTGGAAGGCGAGCGCCTCGTCGACGTGCGCCGTCGCGTACGTCGCCACGAAGTACACGTCGGGCAGGTAGTCGAACAGGCTCAGGCCCAAGCCCACCAGCTCGTCGCCTGCGATGGGTGGGCCCCAGGAACGCGCCAGCACCGCCAACGCCTCGGGCACGTCCGCCGGGAGGAGCTCCGCGAGCACGTCAGCCATGCGACGCCCGCGATCCGTGAGCGACAAGGCTGCGTAGCCGCGGGCCACCGTCCGCTCGAAGCGAGCGACGTCGAACGCTGGCAACACCGCGCGCACCCGCGCCGCGAGCCACCGCGCCACGTCCAGCCCGTACTGGCTCTTCAGCGTCGTCGCCACGTCAGCGCCCTCCGTTCGAAGGCGGCGGTCGAGACACCTCTTCCATTTGCCGCACGCGGAAGCCGACGCGCTTCTTGAGCGCCTCGGTCGGGTCCTGGTCCTTCGACACCATGGCCACGCCGAAGAAGCGCTCGTCGGCCTTGCCGCCGCGCTGAAAGCCGTACGTCAGCGCCCCGTCGTGGGCGTACGGCGTGAAGGCACCCGTGGCCTGGAGCTTCTCCAGGTCGCCCTTCGCTCCAAAGCCGGTGCCGTAGACGATGCAGGGGTACTCCGCGCAGTCGACGTTGGTGACTTGCCCCGGAAAGCCCGCCTCCTTGAGCGCGGCGTTGAAGGTGGACACCAGCGCCCGCTCGTCCTTGAGCCTCGGCGCGAGGCCCGGCGGGGCGGCCGGCGCCTGGCCTTCGTTCGCTGCGCGCTCCTGCTCGTGCTGCCGCAGCAGCGCAGTCAGCCGCTCCACCTGCGCTTCGAGCTCGACCAGGCGCGCCGCGGCGTCCGGTGGGAGCGCAGGGCTTGGCGGTGCGGCGAGGGGCCCCGGGCGCGTGGGCGCTGGAACGCTCGGAGCGTCAGCGCGCACCGTGGGCGGCGGCGTGCTGGGCGCTGGGCTGCGCGGCACAGACACGTCCTGGACCGGCGGCGTCGGAAGGCTCGGCGGCCGCCTCGTACGTCGGCGCGAAGGCCATG
>JALHOS010000247.1 GCA_022842905.1 Myxococcaceae bacterium
TGGCGCGCCGGTCCTTGCCCTGCTGCGCTCGCTCCGCTTCCTCCGGCGTCGGCCCCGGCGCGGGCACCGGCGCTGCGGGAGCGACCGCGGCGGCTGGCTGCGCGGCCGGGACACGTCGGCTGCGATAGACGAGGAAGCCGGCCACGTTCACCAGCAGGAACGCGACCACGATGCCTGAGATGATCAGCTTCTTGTTCATGAGGGCGGACGATCGAGCAGCAGCAACAGGACCCAGACCAGCGCGGACCCGAGCACCGCCGCGAGGCCGATGGCGACCAACAGCGCGGCAGAGGGACCGGCTGGCGTCGGCTCCATCAACTTCACGCTGTCGGACACCAACGGCAGCTCTTCTTCGTCGTTCTGACTGGGAGCCTGTGCGCCGCCCGGCATGGACAGCGTGGTGATGCTGGACTTCGGGGCGGACCCGTCTCGCGGGAACAGCGTGTTGACGAGCTCCGACAGCTTGCGCCGAGCCGGCTGCCACCCTTGGTTGGCGCGGAACGCTTCGAGGTCGTGCAACAACTCGGTCGCGGACTGGTAGCGGCGCGCCGGCGAGCGCTCGAGCGCCTTCATGATGATGGCGTCAAGGCCCGCGGGCACGTCTGGGACCAGCGCGGACGGCGGCGTGATCGTCCCCGAAGTGAGCGCGGTCACGGTCGCAGCCACTGAGTCGCCGCGGAACAGCCGCCGGCCCACACACGCCTCGTACATGACGATGCCGAGCGAGAAGAGATCGGAGCGGCCGTCCACCCGCTGGTTGGTGACCTGCTCGGGCGACATGTACGCCCACTTGCCCTTGACGACGCCGGCCACCGTCGCCTCGGCGTTCATCGAGCTCTTCACCACGCCGAAGTCCGTCAGCTTCACGGCCCCGTCCCGAGACACGAGGATGTTCTCGGGAGACACGTCGCGGTGGACGATCCCCATCGGCGTCCCGTCCGCAGCCTGCATCGCGTGCGCGTATTCCAGTGCGTGGCCAATGCCGAGCCCGACGTCGACCGCCACTTGTGGGCCCAGCGCCGACCCCAGCTTCCGTGCGGCGCGCATCAGCCGCCCCAGCGCCGAGCCAGACACGTATTCCATGGCCAAGAAGTAGTTCTCGCCTTCCAGCGCGAACTCGAACACCTGCACGATGTTCTGGTGGCTCATCATCGCGGCCACCTTCGCTTCGTGAATGAACATCTGCGCGAAGTTGGGGTTCTTGGCGTGCTCGGGGAGGATCTTCTTCACCACACACTGCTTCTCGAAGCCGCCGGGCCCGTCGATCGCCGCCAAGTAGATCTGCGCCATGCCGCCCGCTCCGAGATCGCGCAGCAAGCGGTACTTGCCGAACAGGCGCGTGGCCCCAGCTTGGTCGAGGCTCGGCACGGGTGCCGACGCAGCCGCTGGCTCGGCCCCGCCAGGAACCGGGAGCGCGTCAGCAGCGACTGGTCGCTCGGGAGCTTGACCGGCTTCGTCGGGGAGTGGTTCCTTGTTGTCGGCGTCGGGGGGCGACGCCTCAGATCCAGGGGGGACTTCCAACACGCTGCTCCTTCCGGGAAGTACTGAGCTACTCGCAGCGGGGGCCCTGCGCAACGAAGCTTCGAAGACGCGCGACAATAGCCCCTCTTCCAGACTGCCGAGGCGGCGCGCACATGGAAAACAGGTGCTCTCGCCTGGAGTGCGACGCTACACCGCCCCGGCCATGGACCTCTTCGACCGCGCCGCCACCCAGGACGCCCACGAGCGCGCCCCGCTGGCCGAGCGCATGCGCCCCACCCGGCTCGAGGACTACGTCGGCCAGGAGCACCTGCTGGGGGAAGGCAAGCTGCTGGGCCGCGCCGTGGCGACGGGATCCCTGCCGTCCATGGTGTTCTGGGGTCCCCCAGGCACCGGCAAGACGACCTTGGCCCGCATCGTCGCGCAGCGCTGCGGCGCCCACTTCGAGGCGCTCTCGGCCGTCCTGGTGGGCGTCAAGGAACTCAGGGAAGCCGTCGCGCGGGCCGAAGAGCGCTGGCGGCTGCACCGGACGAAGACGGTCCTCTTCGTCGACGAGATCCACCGCTTCAACAAGAGCCAACAGGACGCGCTGTTGCCCCACGTCGAGAAGGGCACGCTGACCTTGCTCGGCGCGACCACCGAGAACCCGTCGTTCGAAATGAACGCGGCCCTCCTGTCGCGCATGCGCGTGCTCACGCTGCGAGGCCTCGAAGAGGACGAACTCGAGCGGCTGCTGGCACGGGCCCTGGCGGCCCCCCATGGCCTGGCCGGCAAGTTCACGGCGGATCCCGACGCGCTCCGCGCCCTCGCGCAGGCGACGAGCGGCGACGCGCGCCGAGCCCTCACGACGCTCGAGGTCGCCGCGGCGCAGAGCCAGGGCCACATCACCACCGCGCACGTCCAGGAAGCGCTGCAGCAGCGCACCCTGCTCTACGACAAGGCGGGCGACGAGCACTTCAGCGTCGTCTCCGCGTTCATCAAGTCCATGCGCGGGTCCGATCCCGACGCCGCGGTGTATTGGCTGGCCCGGCTGGTGGAGTCCGGCGAAGACCCCCGCTTCATCGTGCGGCGCATGGTGATCGTCGCGAGCGAAGACGTCGGCAACGCAGATCCCCAGGCACTCGTGGTGGCGACGGCCGCGCTCCAAGCGGTGGAGCTGTTGGGCTTCCCCGAAGGGGTCCACCCGCTGGCGCAGGCGGTGCTGTACCTGGCCATGGCGCCCAAATCGAACGCGAGCTACCGCGCGTACGGGCTGGCGGCCGACGCGGTGAAGGCGCAGGGCGCGCTCCCCGTGCCGATCCACCTGCGACAGGCCTCGTCGGCGCTCGGTCGGCAGCTCGGGCACGGGCGCGACTACAAGTACCCCCACGACTATCCGGGGCACCACGTCGCGCAGCGCTACCTCCCCGACGGCCTGCTCGGGCGGCGCTTCTACGAGCCTTCGAATGAAGGGTACGAGCCCGTGCACCGCGATCGGCTCGAGGAGCTGCGAGGCGCCAACGCAGCGAAGGAGCCGGGCGAAGACGGGTGAGTTCTCGCCGCCTCGACGTTTTCGACCGGAGTGAGCGGTGGGGCCGGCTGGCTAGAGCGCCGATCAGGTTAGCGGACCGAGTGAAGCCGAACAGTTGCGAGCATGGCGAGGCACGACGACGCGGAGCCTACCGGGGTAGGCGACCGAGGAGGAACGACGCCAGGCGACGCAAATGGGCGACTTCACGACGGGAGGTAACCTGTTCGGCGCTCTAGACGTTGAAGCTGTCGAGGCGCGGCGGTTCCGACGTTTCCGTGGCGTCGTCGAGATCGTCGCGATCCATGGTGCGGCCGCCCACCTCGTACTGCTTGAGCAGCCGCCGGAAGTTCGAACGGTCGACCCCCGCCGCGCGCGCCGCGCAGGACACGTTGCCCTTCGACTTGTCGAGCAGCGTGGTCAGGTAGCGACGCTCGAAGGCCCGCATGGCGAGCTTCTTGGCCTGGGCGTACGGCAGGTGCGCCAGGCTGAACACTTCGACCTCGCCACCCGCGCGCGAGCTGTTGCGGATCTCCGGCGGCAGATCGGACACGTCGATCTGCTCGCCCGACGACAGCACGACCGCGCGCTCCAGGCAGTTCTCCAGCTCACGCACGTTGCCGACCCACCGAGCGCAGGTGAGCGCTTCCATGGCGCCCGCGGTGATGCCGTTGATGCGCTTGCCGATCTTCTGCACGTACACCTTGAGGAAGTGGTGCGCGAGCAGCGGAATGTCCTCGGGGCGGTCGCGCAGCGGCGGCAGCAGCACCGTGATCACGTTGAGCCGGTAGAAGAGGTCTTCGCGGAACTTGCCGGCCTCCTTCGCCTTCATCAGGTCCACGTTGGACGCGGCGATCACCCGCACGTCGACGCGGGTCGTCTCGTTGGCCCCCACGCGCTTGACTTCCCCTTCTTGCAGCACGCGCAAGAGGCGCACCTGCGTGGCCGGCGGAATGTCACCGATCTCGTCGAGGAAGATCGTGCCACCGTCGGCGGCTTCGAACAGGCCTTTCTTGTTCGTCGTCGCGCCGGTGAAGCTGCCCTTCACGTGCCCGAACAGCTCGCTCTCGAGCAGCGTGTCGGTGAGCGCCGAGCAGTTGACCGCGACGAACGGCTTGTCCTTGCGCGGGCTGCGGAAGTGGATCGCGCGGGCCACCAGCTCCTTGCCGGTGCCGCTCTCGCCCTGAATCAGCACCGTCGCGGTCGAGAAGCTGACCGTCTCGACCAGCTTGAAGACGCTGAGCATCTGCGCGGACTGGCCGACCAGATCTTCGAACTGGCTCTTGGCCACCAGCGCCTGCTCGAGCACCCGGGTGCGATCGCGCAGCGCCTTCTTTTCCGCGGCGCGGCCGATCGCCAGCGACAGCACGTCGATGTTCTCGAATGGCTTGGTCAGGTAGTCGTAGGCGCCGGCCTTGAGCGCCTCGACGGCCGTCTCCACCGTGGCGAAGGCGGTCATCATGATCACCTCCACGTCCGGCCGCGTCTGCTTGAAGGCGCGCAGCAGGTCCATGCCGGACAAGTTCGGCATCTTGATGTCCAGGCAGGCGAGGTCGATCGACGGGTCCTTCGCCGCGGCGAGGCCTTCGACCGCGTCGTCGATCGCCACGACTTGGTAGCCCTCGCGCTGGAGGATCTCCTGCGCGGCGCGCAGCACGATCTTGTCGTCGTCCACTACCAGGACCTTGGCCTTCTTCGGCACCGCGCTCTCGGTCGTCGTCATGACTGCTCCCCTCCCGGCTGCACTGGAATCATCACGGTGAAGCGACTGCCCTTGCCCAACGTCGAGGCCACCATGAAGTGGCCGCCGTGGTCCTCGACGATGCGGTACGCAATCGCCAACCCCAGCCCCGTGCCTTCGCCCGGCGGCTTGGTGGTGAAGTGCGGCTCGAAGATCCGCGACAGGTTCTCGGTGGAGATGCCCACGCCGTCGTCGGCCACCCGGAAGAACACGTGCGCGTCTTCGAAGCCCGTCTCGACGCTGATGTGCCCTTCTCCGCCGGGCAACGCCTGCAGCGCGTTCTGCAGCAGGTTGAGCACCACCTGCCCCAGCTGGGCTGGGTCGCCGTAGACCTCGGGCAGCCCCGTGCCCAGCGTCATGTCGACGTAGACCTTGGGGTACTTCTTGGCCTGCGCGCGGAAGAGCATCGTGGCGTCTTCGACACACTTGGACAGGTCCGACAGCCGCCGGTCTTCGGCCTTCGAGCGGCGGCTGAACTTGAGCAGGCTCTCGACGATCCGCTTGCAGCGCAGCGCGCTCTCTTCGATCAGCGAGAGCGACTCGAGATCGGCCGACGTCCGCCCCTGGTCCCGCTTCATCAGCTGCGAGAAGGCCAAGATCCCGCCGAGCGGGTTGTTGATCTCGTGCGCCACGCCACCGGCCAGGTTGCCGATCGCGCTCATCTTCTCGCTCTCGACCAGCCGCCGCGTCATCGCCCGCTCGTCGGTCACGTCGCGGTAGCTGCACACGCCGACGCGCTCGTCTTCCATGGGGAAAGACTGCACAACGTAGGTGCGCCCGGCGTGCTGCAGCTCGACCGACTTCGCTTCGTCGCCCAGCGGGCAGGACTCACACGGGCGGTCGCGGTGAAAGAGGAACTGGTAGCACTTGGGCTTGAGCGCGAGCGACTCGATCGGCGTGTTCGAAACGCGGGCCGCCGCTCGGTTGGCGCGCCGCATCGTCAGGTTGTCGCGGTCGATCACCGCCAGCGGTGAGTCGATGGTGTCGAACGTCACTTCCCACTCGCGCTTCGCCCGCGAGAGCATGAGCGTGCGCTGCTGCACGCGAACCTCGAGGTCGGCGTTGAGCTGCCGCAGCTCGCGGTTCTGCTCCTGCGTGAGGTCCTGCAAGCGGTGGTTGTCGCTGACGAGCTGGTGCTGCTCGAACGCGCTCTTCACCATGAGCACCAGCTGCGCGTCGTTCCACGGCTTGGAGATGAAGCGGAACACCTCGCTGCGGTTGATCGCCTCTTCGATCGCCAGCTGGTCCGCCTGCCCCGTCAGCATGATCCGCTGCGTCCGCGGCGCGAGCACCTTGACCTTCGCCAGGAAGTCGACCCCGTTCATGCCGGGCATGCGGAAGTCCGAGATCACCACGCTCGGATCGAACCGCTCGAACACCGCGAGTCCCTGCTCGCCGTTCGTCGCCGTCTCGATCTGCCAGTCGCCGCGGCGCAGCACCCGCCGCAGCGACCGGAGGATGTTCTCCTCGTCGTCCACCAGCAGCAGGCGCCCCGGCCCTCCCGCCGCGGGTCTGACCACGTCCGATTCGGTGAGCACGGCGGCGGTGGAGTCCACGGTCGACTGCGACCTAGCAAGGCCGTGGCCACCCGCTGAGTCAGCGGAACCTCTTGGTTTTCTTTGCGCTGGCGCCACGAACACCCCCGGGGGTCTGGGTCAATCATGACCCAGGGCCGGCCAGGGGTGTCAAGAATGACCCAGGGGCGGTTCGTGGTCGGCGGCGTGGTGAATGGCGATGCGCACCGGGTGCGACTTGGCGGCGGTCAAGGCGAGCTGGGCGACGCGGACCAGCTGCGCGGGATCGGTGACGCCCCGGGCAGGAAACCCGCCCAAGCCGACCGCGGGGACGAGCTTGGGCGCTGAGTCGTCTGCGGGCCGCGAGGCGCGCAGGCTCGAGTGGACCCGCTCGGCGACGGTGAGGGCGGCGGCGAGGGACGTGTGCGGGAGCGTGACGGCAAAGGACGCGGCCTGAGGCCGAGCGACGAAGTCGGTCTCGCGAGTCGCCTTGCGCACCAGCACGCTGAGCTCCTTCGTCATGGCCGCGCTGGCTTCGGCGCCGGCGTCGACCAGCAACAAGACGAGCGGTGCGTCGTAGCGCAGCGCGCGGCGGAACTCTTCGGCCAGTCGCGCCTGGAACCCGCGCTCGTTGTCCAGGTGGGTCTCGGGGTCGACGGTGGCCAGGTTTCGCAGCGCGGTCAGCTCGGCGGACGCGCGGCGCACGGCCGACAGCACCGAGCACCGGCGCTCGACGAGCGCGGCCAGCTCCACCGGATCGACGGTGGCGGGCAGACAGTCGTCGGCGCCTTCGAACAGCAGGCGCGCCCGCGACGGTGGGTCTTCGCCGCCGATCACGATCACCACCGCCGGGCTGTCGATGGACCGGGAGAACGCCGCGAGCGTGTCGGCACCGCGGTGAGGCAGCTCCGACGACGCGACGACCACGTCCGTGGCGTTCTCGCGGAGCGCTTCGACGGCGTCGTGGGCGTCGTCGGTGTGCACGAGCTGCCGCCCGGTGCGCTCCAGCGCCGAAGCCAGCCGCGCGCGAAACGCGGGAGGACCAACCAGGTGCAAGGTGACGGGCTGGGCCATGGCGGTGGGGATCCAAGCAGAAATCCACCCCGAGGAAAGTCCGTGGTAGGTCGAGCCCGAATGTCCAAGCCTTCGCTGAGCCTGTTCCTGCCCGCCTGGAACGAAGAGGACTACGTCGAGCTGGCGGTGGCGCGCGCCGTCAAGGTGCTCGACCGCCTGTCCGACGACTGGGAGCTGCTCATCATCAACGACGCGTCGACGGACCGCACGCGCGTCATCGCCGAGGGGCTCGCGGCCAAGGACGGCCGCATTCGGGTGATCACCCACGAGGTGAACCAGAAGCTCGGCGGCGCGATGAAGACGGGCTTCGCGCACAGCACCAAGGACGTGGTCGTCTACTCGGACATGGACCTGCCGTTCGACTTGAACGAGCTCGAGCGCGCGCTACACCTGCTCGACTACCTCGAAGCGGACATGATCTGCGCGTTCCGCTTCGACCGCACGAGCGAAGGGCCCAAGCGCATCGTCTACTCGTTCGTCTACAACGCGCTGATCCGCTCGCTGTTCGACGTGCACGTCAAGGACATCAACTTCAGCTTCAAGGTGGTGCACCGCCGCGTCCTGGAGGCCGTCGAGCTCAAGAGCCAGGGCAGCTTCATCGACGCGGAGCTGGTGATCAAAGCGATCAAGAAGGGCTTCCGCGTCTTTCAAATGGGCGTGGACTACTTCCCCCGCACCCGCGGCATCAGCACGCTGGCGTCCCCCAGCGTGATCCTGAAGATGGTGCGCGAGCTGGCGGCGCTGCGAGGAGAGACGAAGAACCCCGGCACGCCGGTGTGCCCGGTCCGTCTCCCGCCGTCGGTCAAACCCTTGGCGTCCAAGCGCGCGTCGTGAAGCGGCTCATCGTCAACGCGGACGACCTGGGCTTTCACCCGAGCATCGACGCCGGGGTCTTCGAAGCCTACGAGCACGGCATCGTCACCAGCGCGACGGTGCTGGCGACCGGCCCGTCGGCGCCCAAGGCCGTAGAGAAAGCGCTCGAGCTGAAGCTGCCGCTGGGCTTGCACGCGGCGCTCACCAGCCGGCTGCCTCCGGCCGCGCCGGCCAGCTCGGTGCGGTGGCTCGCGCCCGGAGGCCGCCTGCGCGGGAGTTGGTCGGAGCTGGTCGGGGCGCTGACCGCGGGCCTCATTCCCAAAGAAGAGATCGAGCTCGAGCTGCGCTCGCAGGTCAGCCGCCTGCGCGCGCTGGGCGCCACGGTCGATCACCTCGACGCGCACCAGCACGTGCACCTCTTCCCGTCGCTCTCGCCGATCTTCGAGACGCTCGCGCTGGAGCTGGGCGTGCCGATCCGCTGGCCGCAGGACCCACCTGGACGGAAGTGGCTGAGCGACCCCAAGGCCGCGGCGAAGGCGCTGCTGCTGCGGGGACTTTCAGCAACGACGGGCACGGTGCGGGCGGTGCGCGTGCGCGCGGTGGGCGTCTTCGAGTCGGGCAAGCTCGACGAGCGCTACCTCGTGGACCTGCTGGTGCGGCTGCCCGACGGCACCTGCGAGCTCATGTGCCACCCCGGGTTCGCGCCGGGGCACGTGCCGCAGGATCCGACCTGGCGCTACGCCTGGGACGACGAGCGCAAGGCGCTGACGAACCCGCTGGTGCGCGACGCGCTCACGGCCAACGGCGTCGAGCTCATCAGCTACGGGCAGCTGTAGACCGGGTGTCGGGGAACGCCGGCGCGAGCCTGAAGGGCGTGCTTCTGGCGCTGCCCGGCACGAAGAGAGGCGTTCGGCGACCTGCTCATTCGCCGCGCACTCGGCACGCGCTTCGCCGCCCGAGCCACGGGCGCCGTGGCCGCACCTCGTCACCGGCCGTGAAGGACCAACCGGTCGCCCTGCGGGGCTGTTCCGCACGCGACTCGAAGCTCGGCGCGCGCGAGCTCGGTGATCGCTGCCGGGCGGCTCGGTCCGACGTGTCGCTCGCCGGAGAACCCGCGACTCTTCGAAGCCACCCGCGCCGACGAGCGCGCCACCCCGGAACGACCCGGGTCGCTCACCGCGATCACGTCGCGAGGATGATCCGCGGCGCCTGAGAGGCCTGGCGCACCAGCGACAGCGCCGGCTCCGACGACGCTTCGGCCTCCGTCAGGTGGCGCACGCAGAGCACCTTGCCCGGCTGCACCATGCCCTTGAGGTCGCCCAGGAGCGTGAGCGCGGCGTCCAGCATCTGCTTCGCTTCGGCGGCGCCCTGCGTCGGAGCAGTGCCGGTCTTCTCCTGCACGTACGCGCCGAAGCGGCGGATCACCTCGCGCGTGGCCTGGGGGTCGAACTGCTTGAGCGGCTCGGCCAGCGCGTCGGCCGAGACCTGGATCATGCGCAGCGACTGCGCCTGGTTGAAGCCTTCGTCCGGCGGCCTGAGGCTGGCGCGGGGGAACGCGCCCAACAGCCCCTCTTCGTCGGGCGACTTGAACTGGTAGGGCACCACGTCGAGCAGCAAGAACAGCGGGTCGATGCCCTGCTTGGCCGCGGCCAGCTCGTCGTCGTCCAGCGGAGGAAAGGCCTGCGGCTGCCCGACGAACAGCAGCGGGAGGACGACCTCCATCCAGAACTCTTCGCCGGCCGCGCCCGTCGTGTGCGTCGCGCCGAACAGCATGCCGACCAGCTCCGCCACTCGCGGGGCTTTGGGCATTTGCGCGCGCAGCGGCTTGCCGGGCTCGAGCCGGCCGATCGCCGAGACGAGCTGCTGCTCGAGCTGCGTCTTCACCTCGGGCGGAAGCTTGCCCGCGCGGCTGATCGCGTCGCGCACGTCCAGCGCCAGGCGCTCGGGCGTCTGTCCCCACGCCTGCTTGGCCTTGTCGGGATCGAGCGCGACCAGCTGCACGAACGCGGGATCGAACAGGGCCATGTAGTCCTCTGGCCCCAGCCGCCGCGCGCCCCCGCCAGCGGCCGAGAAACGCACCTTGGCCAGGTTGGTGCGCACGTCTTTCGCCACGTCGTCCAGCGCGTCGAGCTTCGCGCGCGCCAGCGCGTCGGCCACCGCGCCGAACGGCGACAACATGATCAGCGCTTCGGGGAAGCCGAGCTGCGCGCCTTCGACGGCCTCGCGCATGGGGAACCAGAACGCGCCGGCTTCGGCCCCCAGCCGCTCACCGAGCGCCGCCGCGAGGCCCAGCGCGACGACCTGGTGTTCGGGGACTTCAGGACGGAACGGCCCGCCCAGCAGCTTGATCACGCCCTTCTCGAGCTGCGCCCAGCCGTCCTTCACGAGATCGACCTGGCGCCCTTCGACTTGGGACAACACCTGCGCGACTTGCTGCTTGGCGGCCTGCAACTGAGGCGGCATCGGCATCGACATGGTGGGTTGCTGTTATCAGCTTTTCCAATACCCTGGCGACCTCCATGCGCGCACTCGCGGTCAGTCTCCTGCTCGTCGTCTTGGGCTGCGCGACTGCGGGCCCGCGCTTCAGCCAGAGCGTGGCGACGGCCTTCGCGCAGGACGAAATGCGCGTGCTCTCGACGCCGGAGCTCGAGCTGCACTACCCGGCCCAGCACAAGGACGCGGCCCTGCGGATCGCCGGGCGCGCCGCGGAGTGTGTGCGGGCGCTGCGCGCGCGGCAGAAGAGCGGCACGGGCCAACGCCCGCGCGCCCTGCTCTTCCTG
>JALHOS010000248.1 GCA_022842905.1 Myxococcaceae bacterium
GGCTCGGCGCCGTCGAGCACGCCGTCGTCGTCGCTGTCCGCGTCCATGGGGTTGGTGCCCTTGGACGTCTCTTCGGCGTCCGTCAGCCCGTCCATGTCGCTGTCCGTCGGCGGCATGGTGACGTCGTCGGCGGCGACCAGCGGGTTCTTCTCACCGGTGTCGACGCGGCCGTTCTTGTTCGTGTCCTCCGCGCCGTCGTCCAGGCTGCCGCCGTCGGTGTCGCGGTTGAGCGGGTCGGTGGTGGTGCTCGGATCGGCGTCGGCGACGAAGCGGCCGCGCCCGGTGTCGGTGGCGGCGTTCGGCATGGTCACGCCCTGCTCGGTGCCGTCGAACAGGCCGTCGTTGTCGCTGTCGGGGTCGAGCGCGTTGATGAGCCCGTCGCCGTCGCTGTCCACGTTCCAGCTCCGCTCCAGCCCGTCGATCACGCCGTCGTCGTCGCTGTCCGCGTCGTTGGGGTTGGTGCCGGCGGTGCGCTCGGCGGTGTCGGGCAGGCCGTCGCCGTCGGCGTCCGGGCCCATGCCGACGTCGTCTGCGCCCACGTTCGGGTTGCGCTCACCTGCGTCGACCCGACCGTTCTTGTTGGTGTCCTCGTCGCCGTCGCTCACCGTGCCGCGATCCGTGTCCGCGAGCAGCGGGCTGGTGCGGGTGCTCGGATCCGCGTCGGCCACGAAGTTGCCGGCGCTCACGTCCGTCGCCGCCGAGGCCGTGGTCACGCCCAGCTCCGTGCCGTCCTTCAGGCCGTCGCCGTCGCTGTCCGGATCTCGCGCGTTGATGAGGCCGTCGCGATCGGTGTCGTCCGCCCAGTTCGGCTCGGCGCCGTCGAGCACGCCGTCGTCGTCGGTGTCGGCGTCGTTCGGGTTGGTGCCCTTGGCCGTCTCCTCGGCGTCCGTCAGCCCGTCCATATCGCTGTCGGTGGGCCGGGTGACGTCGTCAGCCGGGTTGGTGGGGTTGCGCTCGGCCGCGTCGATACGGCCGTTCTTGTTCACGTCTTCGGCGCCGTCGTCGACGCCGCCCAGGTCGGTGTCGAGGGTCACCGGGCTCGTCACCGCGGTGGGATCGGCGTCGGCCACGAAGCGGCCGCGGCTGGTGTCCGTGGCCGGGTGAGCGCTCGTCACGCCCGCCTCGGTGCCGTCGTACAGGCCGTCGTTGTCGCTGTCGGGGTCGAGCGCGTTGATGAGCCCGTCACCGTCGCTGTCCGTGCTCCAGCTCGGCTCAGCCCCGTCGATGATGCCGTCGTCGTCGGTGTCGGCGTCGTTCGGGTTGGTGCCGCGGGCCGTCTCTTCGGTGTCCGGCAGCCCGTCCGCGTCGGAGTCGGTACCGGGGGTGACCGTCCAGGCGTAGCGCGCAGGCGTTGGGTCGGGGCGGTTGCCCGAGTCGACCGCGCGCACCTCGAGGCTGTGCATGCCCGCCGCCAAGCCGGCGAAGGTGACCGGATCGGTGCAGGCGCTGAAGGCGGTGGCGCCGTCCAGCCGGCACTCGTACGTCACGCCGGTCTCGTTCGAGCGGAAGTCGAAGAAGGCGGTGGTCGACGCGCTCGTGGCCGGCGGCGTCTGCACGAAGAACGTGTCCGGCGGCGCGCTGTCCACCGTGAAGCTGCCCATGGCCGGGGTGGGGTCGACGTTGCCGGCCGCGTCCTTCGCGCGCACCGCAAGGGTGTGCGGGCCGTCGCTGAGCATGGAGAACGTCGCCGGATCGCTGCAGGCGGTGAAGGCCCCGCCGTCCAGGCTGCATTCGAACGTGGCGCCCATGTCCGGCGACGCGAAGTCGAAGGTGGCGCTGTTGGTCATGATCGTCCCCGAAGGGCCGCTGACGATGCTGGTGTCCGGCGGCGTCGCGTCCACGGTCCAGGTGTGCGTGGCCGGCGTCGCGTCGACGTTGCCCGCCGCGTCCCGTGCCCGCACGTTGAGCGTGTGGCTGCCCTCGGCCAGGCCGGTGAGCGCCAGGCTGCTCGCGCCGGTGCCGCCGCAAGGCGTGAAGGTCGCCGCGCCGTCGACCTGGCACTCGTAGGTGACGTTCATCTCGTTCGACGTGAAGCCGAAGGTCACCGCGGGCGTGGTCGTCGCCGGCAGCGGGGTGGGGGTGGCGATCGTCGTGTCCGGGGCGCTGGTGTCGACGGTCCAGGTGTGCGTGGCCGGCGTGGCATCGACGTTCCCCGCGGCGTCGCGGGCGCGGACCTCGAGCGTGTGCTGGCCGACCGTGAGCCCCGTCAACGTCAAGGTCCCAGCGCCGGTGCCGCCGCAGGGCGAGAAGCCGGACATGGCGCCGTCGAGGCGGCACTCGAAGGTGACGCCGCCCTCGTTCGACGTGAAGCCGAAGGTGACTCCAGGGCCGGTCGCGGTGGGGAGCGGCGACGGCGAGGCGATCGTCGTGTCTGGCTCCGACGCGTCGACGGTCCAGGTGTGCACCGCGGGGGTCGCGTCGACGTCACCGTTCGGCAGGCGCGCGCGCACCCGCAGCGTGTGGCTGCCGGCGGCCAGGCCCGTCAGCGCCAGCGTGTCGTTCCCCGTCCCGCCGCACGGCGTGAAGGTGGCCGCCGAGTCGAGCTGGCAGTCGTAGCGAGCGTTCGGGCGGTTCGAGCTGAAGCCGAAGGTGACGCTGCTGCCGGTCAGCGCCGGCAGCGGCACCGGCGAGCTGATCGTCGTGTCGACCAGCGTCGAGTCGACGGTGAAGGTGCGGCTGGCGGGCGTGGGGTCCACGTTGCCGGCCGGGTCGATCGCGCGCACTTCGAACGTGTGGCTGCCGTCGGTGAGCGCGGCGGTGGTGAAGGTCCCCGAGTCGCACGCCGCGAAGGCGCCGCCGTCGATCCGACACTCGAACCGCGCCACCGTCGTGTCCAGAGAGCTGAACGTGAAGGTGGGCGTGTTGTCGCCGGTGGTGGACCCGGTCGCGGGCCCGCCGGTGATGGTGGTGTCCGGCGCCGCCGTGTCGACGGTGAAGGTCCGCGTCGCGGGCGTCGTGTCCACGTTCCCAGCGGGGTCGATCGCGCGGACCGAGAACGTGTGACTGCCGTCGGCCAGGTTCGCAGTGGTGAGGGTGCCGGAGTCGCAGGCGGTGAAGGTCCCGGTGTCCACCTGGCACTCGAAGCGAATGACGGTCACGTCCGGCGAGTCGAAGGTGAAGGTCGGCGTGGAGTCATTGGTCGTCGACCCAACGGCCGGGCCCCCGGTGATCAGCGTGTCCGGCAGCGCCGTGTCGACGGTGAAGGTGCGGCTCGCGGGGAGCGGATCGACGTTGCCCGCCGGGTCGATCGCGCGCACCTCGAAGGTGTGGCTGCCGTCAGCCAAGGTGGCGGCCGTGAAGGTGCCCGCGTTGCAGGGGGCGTAGGCTCCGCCGTCCACGCGACACTCGAAGCGAACCACGGTGGTGTCCGGCGACGTGAACGTGAAGGTCGGCGTGTTGTCGTTCGTCGTCGACCCAGCCGCCGGCCCGGTGGCGATGGCGGTGTCCGGCGGGGCCGTGTCGACCCTGAAGCTGCGGGTGGCCGGCGTCGCGTCGACGTTGCCGGCCGGGTCGATCGCCCGCACGTTGAAGGTGTGGGTGCCGTCGCTCAGCGTGGCCGTGGTGAAGGTGCCCGAGTTGCACGGGGCGAACGCACCAGAATCGACCTGGCACTCGAAGCGGACGACCGTGGAGTCGGGCGAGCTGAAGGTGAAGGTCGGCGTGTTGTCATTGGTCGACGAGCCGGCGGCCGGGCCGCTGGTGATGTTCGTGTCCGGCACCGTGGCGTCGACGTTGAAGGCGCGCGTCGCCGGGGTCGGGTCGACGTTGCCCGCGGGGTCGATCGCCCGAACGGCGAACGTGTGAGGCCCGTCGGCCAGTGTCGCGGTCGTGAACGTGCCGGAGTTGCACGCGACGAAGGCGCCCATGTCGACGCTGCACTCGAAGCGGACGACGCCGACCTCAGGAGAGTTGAAGGTGAAGGTGGGGGTGTTGTCCGTCGTCGTGGACCCGTTCGCGGGGCCCGCGGTGATGTTGGTGTCCGGCAGCACGGTGTCCACCGTGAAGGCGCGGCTCGCCGGCGTCGCGTCGACGTTGCCGGCGGGGTCGATTGCGCGCACGTCGAAGGTATGGGGCCCGTTGCTCAGGGTCGCCGTCGTGAAGGTGCCCGAGTTGCAGGCGGCGAAGGCGCCCGAGTCCACGCGGCACTGGAAGCTGACGACCGTCGTGTCCGGCGAGCTGAAGGTGAAGGTCGGCGTGTTGTCATTGGTGGACGAGCCGGTGGCCGGACCCGTGTTGATCAGCGTGTCCGGCGCCGTGGCGTCGACGGTGAACGTGCGCGTCGCTGGGCTGGCGTCCACGTTGCCCGCGGGGTCGATCGCCCGAACCGCGAAGGTGTGGCTGCCGTCGGCCAGCGTGGCCGTCGTGAAGGTGCCGGAGTTGCACGCGACGAAGGCGCCCGAGTCGACGCTGCACTCGAAGCGCACCACGCCCACTTCGGGCGAGGTGAACGTGAAGGTCGGCGTGTTGTCCGTCGTCGTGGACCCGTTCGCGGGGCCGGCGGTGATGTTCGTGTCCGGCAGCACCGTGTCCACCGTGAAGGTGCGGGTCGCCGGGGTCGCGTCGACGTTGCCTGCGGGGTCGATCGCGCGCACGTCGAAGGTGTGGCTGCCGTTGCTCAGGGTGGCCGTGGTGAACGTGCCCGAGTTGCACGCCGCGAAGGCGCCCGAGTCCACGCGGCACTCGAAGCGAACCACGGTCGTGTCCGGCGAGTTGAAGGTGAAGGTCGGCGTGTCGTCATTGGTCGACGAGCCCGTCGCCGGCCCCGTGGTGATGGTGGTGTCGGGCGCCGTCGTGTCGCGGACCGTGGTGACCTGGTTGCTGTCCACCGCGCGAGGTGTCGCCCCGGCGAAGAACGTGCCGGTGCCGGTGTTGTTGTACGTGCCGTCGGCCGCGACGTTGACGACGAGCGTGCGCGTGACCGACGCCCCGGGCGCCAGGTTGCCGAGCACCCAGGTCACCGTGCCGCCGCTGTTGGTGCCGCCGTTGCTCGCGCTGCCGAACGTCGTCCCCGTGGGGATCACGTCGCGCAGGCCGGCGTCCAGCGCCATGCCGAGGCCGGAGTTGGTGACCGTCAGCGTGTAGGTGATGGAGCTGCCCGTGATGAGCGGGGCGCCGCCGTCCTTGCTGACGGTGACCAATGGCTGGCTCGGGGGCGAACCCGCGTCGATCACGCCGCCGTCGGGCAGCGTCGTCGGCGTGTTGAGGCCGCCTGAGAACAGCGAGTTGAGGAACAGCCGAGCGCCGTGGGTCTGCGGGTTGCTCGAGACCGGCGTCGCCGTCGAGTAGTTGTGGCCGCCCAGGTAGGTGACGAAGCCCTTGCTGAAGTCGCCGTCGAGGTAGCCGCTCATCCAAAACATGCGGTCGAGCGGGCCGCTGGAGTCGTTGCGCCGCAGCATCACGTTGCTGAACGGTCGGAAGACGCTGCCCCCCGCGAGATTGACCGAGCTCATGGACCCCGAGTCGTTGGGCGGATCGTTCGGCGCCGTGGGGTCGTGCATCTGCGCGAGGAGGTGATCCGGATCGTCGTGGATCGCGCTCCCGGCGTTCGACGTCGTCGTGGCGATGGTGAAGCCGTTGGTGGTGATGAAGTCGCCGTTGACGTTGTTTTCGAAGGACGTGACGGCCAGGCACTGCGCGTGGAGGTGCGTCGCTCGGCCGCTGTTGAGCCAGCGGCGGACCTCGCGCACGCCCTCGTCCGTGATGACGCTGGTGCCGCCGTGCTGCACCGAGACGTGCTCGTAGTTCGAAATGCCACCGACGAAGAGCGCCGAGTCATCGGTGCCGGCGGTGCCCTCGAGCTGGGCCTGGGTCAGCGTGCCGGGGCTCGAGTCGGACCAGACGTTGCCCGCGGGATCCCGCATGAGCGCCTGGTTGAGGTAGTTGTAGGCGACCGACTGGTTGCCGTCCTCCATGACGGCGATGCGGGGCGCCGCGGTCAGCAGGATCTGGCTGTCCGCCGAAAACGCGATCGTCGACTCGTGGATCGCCACGCCGCTCGTCGGGAAGCTCGAGCGGAACGCGGTGATGATCGCGGCCGCCGCCGTGCGGTTCGCCGCGTCGATCACGAACGGCCCGCCCGGGTACGACCGAGTCACCGGCGTGCCCGTCGTCCCGTAGGCGCGCGCGCCGTTGGTCAGCGTGAAGTCGTTCCCGTTGAACGCCTTGCCGGTCTGCGCGATGCGGTGGACGGGGACGTTGGCCAGCAGCAGGCGCTGCACCAGCCCGAAGGCCGCCAGGTACCCGGTGTCCTGGTTCGGCAGCGAGCCGCCGCCCAGGTCCATGGGGATGATGATCGAGTTGGCGGGGAACGCGACGGTCAGCGCCTGTCCCTTGCGCCCCACCTCGTCCGTCACCTCGCGGACGGCGCCGGCAGCCGGCTCCTTCTGTCCGCTACACGCCGCCACGAAGGCGACGGCCAACAGCGCTGCACGCATGGAGTGCTTCACGGGACCTCCTTGGTCTTCACTTTGATCGTCTCGCCGCTCTCGATCACGAACTCGACGCGGCGGTTATTCGAACGCCCGGCCTCGGTCGCGTTCGTGTCTGCGGGGCGGTCCGGCCCATACCCGTGGGCCTTGAGCCGCGTGCCGTCCACGCCCTTGCTGGTCAGGTACGTCTTGACCGACTCGGCGCGGGCCTGCGACAGCTTGATGTTGTACTCACGCTTGCCCTTGTTGTCCGTGTGGCCCTGGATCTCGATGCCTTCGATCTCCTTGTGCTGCTGGAGCACCGCGGCGACCTGATCGAGCAGCGGGAAGGACTTGGGCAGGATCACCGCCTTCGCCGTGGCGAAGAAGATCTTGTCCTTGATGATGATCTTCTCGCGGGTGATCTCCACCAGCTGCTTCTTGCTCTTCGGGCAGCCGGCGTTGTCCTTGTCACCCTTCTCGTCGGGGCAGTTGTCCACCGCGTCGCCGACCTCGTCGCCGTCGCGATCCGGGCAGCCCTTGAGCGCCTTGGTCCCGGGCACCTTCGGGCAGTCGTCCTGCGCGTCTTCGATGCCGTCCTTGTCCGTGTCGGGGCAGCCCTTGAACTCGGGCACGCCGGCCACGGCAGGGCAGGCGTCTTGTGAATCTTCGATGCCGTCCTGATCCTGATCGTTCACCGGGCAGCCGAGGCGGTCCTTGGGGCCGGGCTCATGCGGGCACTTGTCCATGCGGTCGATCGTGCCGTCCTTGTCCGTGTCCGGCTCCGGGCAGCCCTTGTTCTCGGGCACGCCCTTCACCAGCCGGCAGCGGTCGTTCACGTCGAGCACCTTGTCGCCGTCGTCGTCGGGGTCGATGCAGCCGTCAGCGTCCTGGAAGTCGTCCTTGTCTTCCTTCTCGCCGTGGCACTGGTCCGCCTTGTTGAGCACGCCGTCCTCGTCATCATCGAGGTCGGGGCACTCCTGCGGCGTGTGCTTCTTCCCCGGCTTGCAGGGGTCCTGCTTCGGCGCGAGCTGCGCGCCAGCCATCAACCGGAAGGCCGGGCTCCCCGGGAGCTGCCCGAAGCCAGGGCCTCCGAGCAGGAACACGTCCATGGGGCCGATCAGGTAGTGGAGCCCGAGCAGCAGCTCGCCTGCCGCCGGGGTCGCGCCGCCACCGAGCGGGAAGCCGCCGTGGCCGGACAGCTCCGCGCCGAAGGCCTCGGTGAACATCTTCGAGACGATGAGCTTCGCGCCGAGCTGGTGCCCGACTGCGTCGCGGATCGTCGAGGCCGTCGGCGACAGCACCAGCGGCGCACCGCGGATCCACGGGGTGATCTCGCCGCCCAGGCGGAACAGGCCGAAGTCACGGCCCAACGACACCTGCGGCATGACGATGAAGTCGCGGGACAGCGACGCTCCCGTCGCCAGCGGCACCACCACCCCCAGGCCCAGCGCCAAGTCCAAGGGAGCGTCTTTGAGCGCCAGCGCCCCGTCCCCCTGGCTGAGCAGGCCCAAGCGCAGGTTGACGATCGGCGAAGAGATGCCGCCCACGTCCGGCGCCTTCACCCCTGCCAGCGTCTCCCCGCTCTGGAACAGCAGGATCGGCAGCTCGAGTGAGGCCTGGAGCCACGAGGTGATGCCGTAGCCCACGGCGCCGTGCAGCGTCAGCCGCGGCCCGACTAGCGCTCCCGTTCGCGCGGTGTCCGTGTAGAGGACCAGCGGGTTGTGCTGGTAGTGCAGCGCGAAGAGCAGGTGGAGCTGCCCCTTGTCCAGCAGGTCGCCCGACGCGGCCGTGTAGCCCTTGCGCGCCCCGGAGTTGAAGTTGAACCGCTCCAACCGGAACTCCGGAACGGGGGCCGCTTGCTGGGCGAACGCGCTCGACGCGATCAGCGCGCAGATCAATCCGGTGAGTCGGCACATGTCTGGGGAAGTCCTTATGAGCGAAAAAGTGCCGAGCGATTAAACCTACGTGCGACGTGATCGCAATGAATCGTCTTCGCCATTGTTCACTAGGTGTCGTGCAACAGGTCTGATCAGGCGTTGGTGTGCGCCCTCGCGGCCGGCCCTGGGAAGTAGCAACCGCGGGGCCCGCCGGGCGGCACGGAGTAACGCGCGGGTGCGCCGCACGTACATGGAAAGGTTTTCCGCTTCGCACCACACCTTGCCTGGTGCCGGTGTCAGTGCACGTGGGCTACCAAGCGCCGAACAGCGAGAGGCCGTCGGGTCCGAGGCTCACCTGCACCTCCGCTCCGATGGGCCTGTGGAGCAGCCACGGCACCAGCGCTCCCACCCCCGCACCGACGACCGCGCCCACGAGCACGTCGCTCGCCCAGTGTTTGTCCGCGGCGATCCGCAGCAGCGCCGTCGTGGTGGCCAGCGGGAGGCCCACGAGCCAGGCGACCCACGCGTGCTTGTACCCGCGCAGGGACATGATGGTGGCCGCGCTCGTGGCGACGGCGAAGGTGAAGTTGGTGTGGCCGGAGAAGAACGACAGCATGGCGTCCGAAGGGTCGCTCCCCATGGCGATCAGCTCCGGCGTCCCGCCCACGGTGAACGGCCGAGCGCGGGCGACGAAGTACTTGGTCGCTTGGGTGAAGAGGAGCGCCGTCAGCGACGCTTGGGCGATCAGCAGGGCGTCGACGGCCCAGGCTTCGAAGCTGCCCGTCTGGCTGCGGGACAGACCGGCGTTGAGCGCGAGGAGCGCGAGCGGCGTCAGCAGCGGGCCGACCAGATCGCTGGTGAGTGAGATCGGCCGCACGCCGGACGCCGAAGGGGCCAGGGCCGGGTTGAACGCGCGGCGCACGGCGAGATCGAAGCCGTTGACTTCGCACCAGCGGCACTGCCGCGACGCGATGACCGGCTTGAGCAGCTCGCTGGTCAACCAGGTCGCGAAGAGGGCTCCGGTGGACACCGCGTCGGCGACTGGGTGCCAGCGCAGCGCTTGAACCGGCCTCGGCGGCGGCGAAGCTGAAGGCGTGACGCTGAGCGCGACGGCGAGGACGAGCGGGAGCATGGGCGCGTTGGGTGCGCCTGCTAGCAGAAGCGTCCGCGTGTGAATGTGTCTATGAACGGCGCCCGTGCGCTACGTGTTGGGGTCGCTGGTCGTCGTGTTCTTGTCCGCTTGTCCTTCGACGAAGACGTCGACCACCTCGCGCCTCGAGGCCGCGGCCGGGTGTGGACCGGACGGTGTCTGTTCGGTGCGCATCGCGGCTGCGGGAGACGTGTCTCTGCCCGCGCCCGGTGGACAGCTCGTCACCTACGCGCTGCTGGCTGACGCGGGCTACGACGCCGTGCTGGCGCTGGGCGATCTCCAGTATCCGAAGGGGGAACTCGAGCTGTTCCAGCAGTTCTTCCACGCGTCGTGGGGGCAGCTCGGAGATCGGCTCCGGCCGGTGCCCGGAAACCATGAGTACGGCACACCCGGCGCCCAAGGCTACTTCGCGTACTTCGGCGCGCGCGCGGGCCCCGAGGGGCGGGGCTACTACAGCTTCGATCTGGGGCCCTGGCACTTCGTGGCCCTCAACTCCAACGACGGAGAGTGCAAGACCGTGGGCTGCGGGCCGGGCTCCGAGCAGCTGACCTGGCTCGAGGCCGATCTCGCCAAGAGCAAGGCCAAGTGCACGTTGGCGTATTGGCACCACCCGCGCTTCTCGTCGGGGCCTCACGGCAACAACGCCGCCATGGAGCCGTTCTGGCGCACGCTGGAGAAGGCCGGCGCCGACGTCGTACTCACCGGGCACGATCATCTGTACGAGCGCTTCGCGCCGCAGCGCGCTGATGGAACGCCCTCGGCGGACGCGCCTCGATCGTTCGTGGTCGGGACCGGCGGCGCCACGCTCTACCCACTGCGCGAGACCAAGGCCAACAGCGAGGTGCGGATCGGGCAGGAGCTGGGGATCCTCGAGATGACCTTGCGCACCACCGACTACACCTGGCGCTTCTTGCCTGCACGCGGCGGTCCGCCCCTCGACCAGGGATCAGGGGGTTGTCGCTGAGCGGGCAGGGGTAGAAGTAGGTCTGAGTGTGGCGTGTAACCTCAAGAAAATACAGAAGAAAAGTCGGCTTACAGCATCCGAATCACGCCTAGGCTGACACCCTTTCTTGGGCTCTGAGAGGACGAGATCGCTATGACGGCACCGGTCAGTGGGAGCGGGGACAAGAAGAAGGTTGGCGGAGAAGACGAAGCCGCCAAGAAGGCTCGGCTCGCACGTGAGACCGCCGCGCGGGCTGAGGCGGCGCGCAAAGCAGCCGCCGCGAGGGCGCAGACCAGCAACAAGAGCGCCGTGACCGCCAACAAGGCGCTCAAGGACCCGAACGCGACCCTCAAGGACAAGGCCGACGCGCTCAAGAAGTTCGCCCAGGACCACGCGGCGGCTGAGGCTGCGGCGCGTGCCGCCCAGCGCATGGAGGGTCAGCGCCCGTCCGCCCCGAGGCCCCCGGCTGAAGGGGAGCCGCGCCCCGTCGGTGGCGCCGCGCCGCGTCCGCCT
>JALHOS010000249.1 GCA_022842905.1 Myxococcaceae bacterium
TTTTGGCCCGCAGCTCCGTCCTCCGAGAGGCCGGCCTCGGCGCTCTCGGGCGTAGCCTCAGCGCCAACTTCCGGCGCGGCGCTCACGGGCTTGCCTGGAGCTTCACTGGGCTCCGCTTCGTCCAGCGCGAGCGGCAAGAGAATGCAGGCCAGCAGCATGCTGTCGTCGAACGGCCGCCCCGAGTTGACGCGCTCGTCCATGGCGTCGACGAAGGCGAAGTACTCGCGCACTCCCTCGGCGTCCTGCCGCTTGAGGTACTCGTCGACCGGCCCGAGCAGCACTCGGAGCGCGTCGAGCGCCGACAGGAAGCTCAGCGACTTCGACGCGTGCCCCGACCGAATGAGCCGGAAGGTCTCTTCGAGCAGCCGGGGCGCGGAGCAGCGGGGGAGATCTTCGACGGCGCCTTCCATGGCCGCGTAGGTCCGCGCTTCGAAGTCCAGGCCCAGCTTGGCCGAGAAGCGCACCGCGCGGAGAATGCGCACCGGATCTTCGCGCATGCGCTGCTCGGGGTCGCCGATGGTGCGGATCTCCTGCACGGCCAGATCGCGCAGCCCGTGCACGTGGTCGATCACCCGCCCGACGATGGGGTCGTAGAACAGCCCATTCATGGTGAAGTCGCGGCGGAGCGCGTCCTCCACGCTCGTGCCGAAGGTGTTGTCTTCGGTGATCAACAGGTCCCGCTCGCCATTGCCGTTCCCGTTCCCGTGTCCGTTCGCGCTGTCATTGGGCGTGGGGTGGGCGGCTTCGACTTCGTCCTCGACGTCGGCGACCGGCTCTTCGGGCACCGCGCGCTCTTCTTCGACGGCCTGCAGCGCTTCCTGGTCGGCCTTGGCGATGTGCTCGGCGCCCTCCGACAGCACCTCGGTCTCGGCGGCCTCCGACGGCTGGGGCTCCTCGACGATCGCGGGGTTCGCGCGGAAGGTCGACACTTCGAGGATCTTCCCGCCCTTGAAGTACACGTGCGCCAAGCGGAAGCGCCGGCCGATCAGCCGCGAGTTGCGGAACAGGCTGCGCACCTGATCCGGCGTGGCGCTGGTGGCAATGTCGAAGTCCTTGGGCTCGCGGCCGATCAACAGATCGCGCACGCAGCCGCCGACCAGGTACGCCTCGTAGCCGTGGTTCTTCAGCCGCATGAGCACGCGCACGGCGTCGGCGTCGAGACGGCGCGGGTCGATGTCGGGCGGCTCGGCGTTCGTGGGTAGCTCGGCGTCAGCGCTCGGAGCGGGCAGCACCGCGCTCTCGCTGGAGCTCGGCGGCAGCGCCGCGTCGGGCGCGTGGGGAGAAGGGACAGTTCCGTCGGGTGTGCTCATGGAGTCGTTTGAGCCCCTGCCCTACCCCGAAACGCGCCTCGAACGCCAGGACACCAGCCGCCAGACAGGCCTGCGCTCACTCGGGGCGCCGGCGCGCCTTGTGGTTCCGCGGCCGGGCGTCGTCCAACAGCCCGAGGTAGTCGACCTCCCGCGCGGCCGGCGGCGGCGGCGCGGCGCCCAACGCGGCGACACGCTTGGTGAAGGCGGTGATGATGTCGGGCACCGGGCGCACCAGCTGCACCATGGCCTGCGGCCCGCTGAGCGCTTCCAACAGGGCCTGCGTGACCTCCGTCACGGGCAGCCCGCGCCGCAGCAGGTCCTGCAGTGAGTTGGAGAACGTGAGCAGGTTGTACCCGGCCGTCTGCACCATCTCGACCATGACCCGGACGACCTGCGGGGCCGTCAGGTGTTTGTCGCCCATGAGCACGAGGGCGGCCTGGAAGTAGTTGAAGATCGGCACCACCCGCGGGCCGTACTTGGCGAACGACGCGGGCGGGCTGAGCCGATCCAAGTTGATGAAGATGCGCCGCACCGGATCCGCCGCGGGGATCGACGCCCAGCGCGTCAGCACCCGGTCGATGTCGTCGGGGTACACCTCGGCGGCCTCGAGCACCTGGCGCACGACCTTCTCGTCGACCCGCCGGGAGACCATGTCCGCGTACAGCGAGTAGATGAACGCGTCGGCTTCCGCGTCGTCTCCGAAGAGCACCTCTTCGCTGTCGGCCGGCGCGCGGGCGCGGCTCTCGAGCAGCACCGGCAGCTTGTAGCCGACCTGGCCGCGCAGGGCCTTGAAGCGCCCCCGCACCAGGTTCTTCAGGTTGTCCTTGAGCACCAGCTCGTCGAACTCCACGCCGTCGAGCTTGAGCTTCTCGGCCAGCACCGCCCGCATCTGCGTCGGGCTCCCGGAGACGATGCAGAGGCGGCTGCGCCCGTCGGCTCGCAGCTCACGGATCAACGCCGCCGCGCCAGGCACGGCCTTCTTGTCTTCGGCCTTCTGCATGGCGGTGCGGACCAGCTGCCGAAGCGTGTCGAAGTCGGTCTTGAGGTACGTCTTGTCCAGGTCCCAGCGGTAGATGCGGGTGGGCGCTTCGACTTTGGGGGACATGGGGCTTCAGCCCACCTTCGGCAGCGCGTCTTGAATCGCGCGCGCCAGATCGTTCGCCACCGCCTTCGCGGCGACCTTGCCGGCGTTGGTGATCGCCCGCGCCTTGCTGCGCCCGTGCGCCTTGATGAACAGGCGATCGAACCCGAGGATCGGCGCGCCGCCGTACTGCTCCCAGTCAGTCACCTCTTTGATCCGCTCGATGCCACCGGACAACATGGCCAGGCCCGCGCGCCACAGGAGCTTCTCCTTGTACGCGTACTTGGCCAACTCCATGACCGTCTCGCTGACGCCCTCGAGCATCTTCAGGCACACGTTGCCGACGAAGCCGTCGCAGACGATCACGTCCGCCGTGCCCTTGGGAATGTCGACGCCCTCGACGTTGCCGATGAAGCGCATGCCGGAGAGCAGCCCCAGCTTGGCGTTCGCTTCGACCACCCGCGGCGGGCCCTTGGACGACTCGGTGCCGTTGCTCAGCAGCGCCACGGTCGGGTCCAGGTTCTTGGAAATGATGCGGGCGTAGGCCGCGCCCATGACGGCGAAGGCCACGAGATCGTCGGCGCTCGCGTCGACCGTCGCGCCCACGTCGAGGATCAGCGAGAACGGATCGTTCTTCTGACCGTGCGTCGCCGCGGTCGGGTACACGGTCGCCAGCGCGGCGCGACGCACCCCGGGAATGAGGCCGAAGTGCTTGGCGCAGGCGAGCACGCCCGCTCCGGTGTTCCCCGCCGACACCAGCGCGTCCGCTTCTCCGTCACGCACGAGCCGAGCCGCCACCATGACCGACGCGTCGGGCTTCGCGTCGAGCGCAGCGCTGGGCTTCTCGTCCATGGCGACGAAGGTGGGCGCGTGGTGCACCGCGACGCGCTCGGCGTTGTAGCGGACCTGGCTGAGCGCTTCGTCGATCGCCGCGCGGTCGCCGACCAGCACCGCGTGGATCTCGTCGTTCCCCAGCGTGAGCGCCACCGCGCCGCGCACGATCTCCGCCGGCCCGTGATCCGCCCCCATGACGTCGAAGGCGATCGACACGGGGCGAGGCGGCGGCTTCGGCGCTGGCGCGGGCTCGGCCATGGTCATTCCGAGAGCGACTTGGACTCGATGCAGCCCTTGGTCAGGGTGTACTCGTACGTGCCCAGCTCGTCGCGCCAGTACTCGCCGACGAACGGCCAGTACAGCTGGTCGTCGGACACGCCGTAGCGGATCTTGTACTTGCGCAGCACGTCCGCGGTGCCGCCGGCGGCCAGCTGCTCTTCGAGGAACTCCTTCTCCTTGGTCGTCGTCTCGAAGCGAATGCGCAGCGCGTTCGCGCGCAGCGTCTTGAGCGCGCTCAGTTCGAACTCGAGCTTGCCCTTGGCCATGAGCCCCGCGCGCTTGATGAGCTCCTCGCGCTGGGCCTTGAGCGTCTCGATGAGCTGCTTGGCGAGGTTCGAGAACTTGAACGTGTCGCCCTTGCTGCCCATGGAGTCGATCTCCGCTTCGAGCTCGCTGATCGAGTCCACCGTCTTCTTCAGGTCCTTGTCGGTGAGCGCCAGGTTCAGGATCCGCTCCATGAGCTCTTCGGTGCCCGTCACCTTGACGCCTTCTTTGTTCTTCTTGCGGACGTCGTCGAACACCGTGAAGTACTCGGTGGCCTCCATGTTCTTGCCGATCAGCACCTCGAGCTCGTCCTGCACCGGCCCGTACACGGCTTCGAAGTCCTCGATGATCGTGAGCGACTCTCGGTACCGGCAGTTCTCGAAGTAGATCACCGCCTTCAAGATCAGCGACTCGGGGAAGTACTCGTCCTTGAAGAACGGAGAGGCGAGCGTGATCAGGTTGCCGAGCGCCTGCTCGGACTGGCCAATTCGGTACGACGCCCAGCTCGACTCGAAGAGGGACTCGAGCCACTGCAGGCCGCCGCGCTCCACCTTCTGGTAGTAGAAGATCGCGTTGCGGTTCTGCTTGGCGCCGTAGTGCGTGCGCGCCAGCTGCATGAACGCCAGCTCGCGCAGCGCCTTCAAGTTGCGGTCTTCGCTGGTCGCGGCGGCGGCGGGGTCGAGGCGCGTCGCGCGCACGACTTCTTTCATGGCCTCGAGCGCCGTCTCGAGCTTGTTCTCACGGAAGTACGCGAGCCCTTCGAGGTACTTCGCGCGGGGGAAGAACGCGTCGCCCTTGGGCACCGTGAGGCACAGCCGCTTCACTTCGTCGAACGCCTTGTCCGCTTCACCCTTCTGCTCGGCTTCGTCCAGCGCCTTGCCGCGCACGAAGTTGTAGCGGGCCAAGAGGTACTTGAACTCGCTCTTGAAGCGCTCGGGGAACTCGAAGTTGCTGTACTTGGCGATCTCGTCGAGCACGACCTGCTCGTTGACCGTCTTGCGGGCGATGAAGAAGAGCCACTCGAGCGAGCTCTTGAAGAACTTGGTCTGCGGACCCTTGGCCAGCACCTTGGAGAACTGCGCCAGGGCCGAGTGGTACATGGACAGCTTGTAGAGCGTCTTGCCCAGCCAGTACTCACACTCCACCGCGAGGCCGGCCATGGCCGGGTCTTCCACGAGCCCCTGGAACGCGAGCGCCGCCTCTTCGAATTGATCGCTCTTGAACTGCTCGATCGCCGCGTCGACGCGCTGGCGGTCGCCGGTCTTGCCCCCCACGTCCACGGCGTCGAACGTCATCGTGGGCGCGGCCTTGGCCGGCTCCTTCTTCTCTTTGTCGGGGGGAGGCTTGGACAGATCGAGCCCGCCTTCAGGCAGCGGCACGTCGGGCTGCGTGCCCTCTTCCGTACCGGTCCCCGTCGCCGGCTTGGTGCCGCCCTTCTTCTTCTTGGGCGTCTTCTTCGAACCGCCCAGGTCGAGGCCTTCGAAGCTCATCTGCGCCTGCGCGGGGACGGCGACCGCCACCGCCACCAGCGCCAAGAACACCTTCCAATTCGCGCGCGCCTTCATGTCAGAGCTCCGTGAAGGTGGTGGGGAAGAAGAACGACAGCCCGAACTCGGTCGTCAGCTGGTTGCGCAGCGAGTCGCGCGCCGGCGAAGGGAAGCCCACCTCGTAGTAGATGGTGTCCCGCAGCTCGGCCCGAAGCGTCATGAACTTGTTGAGGAAGAAGCGGAAGCCGAAGCCCACGTTCCCGCCCACGGTGAAGTCGCCGCGAGGCCCGTAGACGACGGCCGCCGGCCCCACGAGGAAGTACATGTTGAAGCCCAGGAACGCCTCGGCGGACAGCGACAGCTTCCCGTAGATCGGCGCCCACTGGAGATCGACGCTCGCCATGAACGCGGTCAGGCCGTAGGCCACGTTTCTCGGCTGGCCGCCGGACGTCGTCAGTTCCTGGAACGTCGGAGGCCGGCAGCCTCCGGCGATGCCCTGGTCCGGCTGCGGAATGGAGCAGATCTGCGCCGCCCCGGAGATGAGCGAGTGCGTGTAGCCGAGCCGCCCGCCCAGGCCCCAGTTGTTGGTGAAGTGGTACGTGAAGCCGCCGCCGAACAGCAGCTTGGTGAAGAACGCGTCGCGTACGCTCACCCCGAACGTGGGTGTCACCTCGAAGCGGCCCGCCTGGAGGAAGCGGTAGCCGGACACCGGAGGAATGCGATCGCGCAAGGGGCCGGCGGAGTCCTTGTCGACTTCGGACACGTCGCCCGCTTCGTCTTCGGCCTGCTGCGCCCAGACGGGCGCGCTGAAGAGCCCTGCGAGGACCAACAGCCACGTGAAGGCGCGCATCACTCGGCCTCCTTGAACGTGGACTTGAACGGAATGAACAACGAGAAGCCGAGCTGGACGGTCATCAAGTTCTGCAAGCTGCCCTTCGAGGTCCCGGTGGGCACGTCTTGGTAGGCCGTGTTCACCAGCGCGAGGTTCACCGCGAGGAAGTCCTTGGCGACGAAGCGCAGGCCAATGCCCAGGTCGAACGCCGGGTTGATCACCGGGCGCCCCATGGCGCCGCTGGTCTCCGTGAAGACGACGCCCCCTCCGCCGATGAGGTAGCCGTCGGCGTGGAGGATCGAGTTGCCCACCGCGACCTTGCCGTAGATCGCGCTCCACTCGACGTTCGCCATGAGCGTCCACTTGGGCACGCTGAAGAAGATGCGGGACAGCAGCGTGGACCGGGCGATGCGCACGTCGTCCGTCGGCAGCGTCGTCAGGTACGTGAAGCGCGCCGAGAAGGCCAAGGTGTCCGCCGGGTAGAACGCCGCGCGAATCGCCCCGCCCAGGCGCGTGTAATACGGGTCGTTGATGTTGAAGACGAAGTACGGCGCCAGCTCGACGCGGCCACGCTTGATGTAGAGCTTGCGCTGCTTGGAATTGACGCGGTCTTCCTGGGTGATCTCGCGCTCAGCCGGCTTGTCTTCTTTCTTCGCCAGCGGCTTCTTGGGCGGCGGGCTGTCCGACGGCGGCGGCGTGGGCGACGACAGGTCGAGCTCGTCCTTGGGCGGCTTGGCGTCCTTCTTGGGCTCGTCCTTCTTCGGCGCGTCGTCCGAGAGGTCCAAGCCTTCGAATTGGTTCTGGGCTGCCGCGGGCCTGGCGAGTGCCAAGACGAACAGCGCCACGCATGCGTAGCGGATCAAGTGGTGTCTCCGGCCCCTTCGAACGACGGTTTGGGCCCTGCGTGAAAAACGGAAGCGCACTCTAGCGCCTGGCTCCGCCTTGTGAAGCGCGGCACGCACACCACCGCAAAGCGTGCGCAGGTGCGGGTGCGCCTGCTACGGTGGCTCGCCGTGCGCGCCGCGTCGAGAGCAGCGCGCGAAGACCCGTGACCGAAGAGCACAGATGAGAAGGCAGGTGGGCTCGTGACTAGATGCGTGTGGCTGCTGGGCGTGGCGCTGTCCGCCCTCGGGTGTCAGCAGAACGACCTCAACCGACCGTGCAACCTGCGCTTCAGCGACGGCGGCGCGATCCCCGAGCGCCTCGCGCGCGAGTACACGCTCAACAACAAGGACTTCGTCGCGGTCGGCGCCACCGACTGCGACAGCCTCATCTGCGTACGCGACTCGTCGTACCGCAGCACCGCCGCCGACGATCAAGACGCGCAGGGCTACTGCTCCCGCGAGTGCATCACCCCCGGCAACGTCTGCGAGACCGAGAAGCCCGAGAACGACCAGCCCAACAGCCCCAACCGGCTGACGTGCAAGGAACTGCTGCTCAGCGAGATCATCCTCGCGGATCCGATCGTCCGCGCGCAGCTGGGCGTCAGCGGCTCGCTGTTCTGCTCGCGCTCCGGCCGCCTCGACGGCGGGACCTGAAGCGCCCTTCGCGGACCGTTCAAGGGGTCGGCGGCCACCTTCCGAACCTTCCGGAATGTGGCCCGGTCCTCGCACGTAGATCGTTTTCGCGGCTCGGGCGTGAACCTGAGGCCGCAGCCGGTGTCGTTTCGGCGGCGTCGTCGGGCCAAGCGCGAGGGTACACATGAATCGAACCGTGATCTTTCTGGGGGTTGCAGCTGCACTGGCGCTGGTCGCGGTGGTGGCCAAGGTGCCACGCGGGCGCGGCGTCGAGCCTTCGCCGCACGTCCAGCCGCCCACGGTCCGTGTGCCTCCGGCGGTGAATCCCACCGTGACGAGCGGCAGCTTGACCATGACGAGCCGGCTGTCCCACCCGTATGTCGGCCGCGGCAGCTCGGACGTGTTCGTCACCGTCGACCTGCGGGGCATGGAGCTGCCCGGCACCAAGCGCGCGCCGGTGAACTTGGCGCTGGTGCTGGACCGGTCTGGCTCCATGAGTGGCTTCAAGCTCAACCAAGCCAAGCAGGCCGCCCGTCAGCTGATCGCGCAGCTGGGCGAGCAGGACCACTTGGCGATCGTCCACTACGGCAGCGACGTGAAGTCCCTCGACGGGCTCTTCTGCACCGAGGCCAACAAGGGCCGACTGCTCGCGTACGTCGACGGCATCTGGGACGAAGGCGGCACCAACATTGGCCAGGGCTTGAGCGTGGGGCGGGACCTGCTCGTGCGCAGCATGAGCGACTTCAAGGTCAACCGGCTGGTGCTGATCAGCGACGGGCAGCCGACCGAAGGCATGACCGACCACGCTGCGCTCACCGACGTCGTGCGCCAGACCCGCGCCCAGGGCATCTCCATCTCCAGCATCGGCGTCGGGGACGACTTCAACGAGCAGCTCATGGAGGCCTTCGCGGAGCTCGGCGGCGGCGCGTACGCGTACCTGCAGGACGTCTCGCAGCTGGGCAGCATCTTCCAGAAGGACCTGAACGCCGCCGGCACGCAGGTGGCCAAGGCGGTGAGCCTGACCTTCCGCGTGCCGCAGGGCGCGCGCCTCGAGCAGGTGCTCGGGTACACCAACGTGCTGCGCACCGCGGGCGCCGAGGAGACCGTGCGGGTGGCGCTGCCCGACTTCGCCGCCGGCCAGAGTGAGCGCGTCGTGGTGCACCTGCGGCTCGACGCGGCCGCCATCGGTCAAGCGGTGGACGTCGCAGGCGTGACGCTCGACTACGCTGACGTCGTGACCAACAAGGACGTGCGCAGTGAAGCGGCGCTGTCGGCCTTCGTCACCGATTCCCAGGAGACGGTCGCCAGCAACCAGGACAAGGACGCCATCGTCTTCGCGGCCCGGGCGCGCTCGGCGGACAACCTGCGGCAGGCGGCCGGCTACCTGCGGGCCGGTCGCAAGGCCGAAGCCCAGAAGCTCGTCGAGCAGAACGCGTTCTTCTTCGAAGAGGCCGCCAAGGTCAGCGGCGCCGGCGCCGTGGAAGAAGACCTCGCGTACCAGCGCTCGGCGTCCGAGGCGCTGCGCCAGGCCGACGACGAGGGCGCGACCAACCAGTGGAGCAAGCAGAACCGCAAGAAGGCCCGGGTGGACTTCGGGCTCATGGGCTCGACGTACTGAGCGTTCACCCTGCCCGACCGTCAGAAAGGCCCGACCGATGTCCAGCGCCGCCGCCGTCATTCAGCTGCACCAGCGGGAAGCCTTCGAGCGCAACGTGACCCGCGCCGTGCTGGCCGGGGCCGGAGCCGGAGCGCTGGCCTTCGTCGTGGCGCGCCTGGGCTTCACGGTGCCGCTGACGTTCCTGTCGCTGGTGGCGACCGTGCTGGCGTGTGTGCGCGGCCCGAAGTGGGACCGGGTGTCGCTGGCGGCGCTGGCGCTGGTGCTGCCCGCGGTGCCGTGGCTGTTCGGCATGTCGACGCTGTGGACCATCGGCCTGTCCGGCGCGGTGGCCGGCGCGCTCATGGTGCGGGCCCGAGCGAAGGAGCGCGGCGACGAGGGCAGCGTTGGCGCGGAACGGGAAGGCCCGCTCCACTACCTGGCGACGGCGCTGGCGACCGCGGGGTTGGCAGTGGCCGGCACGGAGGTGGGACAGGTCGTCGCTTCGCAGCTCGGCGCGCTCCAGGCCCCTGCCCTGCTGCGGTATTTGGCGAGCGGCGCGGTGGTTTCGCTCTTCGCGGGCATCGGAGGGCTGGCGGCGCACCTGGCGCTCAAGTCGGACCCCGTCGAGGCGCGCGGTGAAGAGGTGCTGGGCCAGGTGTCCGGCGAGTTTCAGGAGCTGACGCAGCGGGCGCTGACGCTGTACCGCCAGGCCGGCGCGAGCCTCGCGTCGCTGCCCCGTGATCCGGCGCGTGAGGAGCTGGCGCGTACGGTGTCCCGACTCACGAAGGAGGCCTTCGATCTGTCCAGCGAGTGGGCCGGCGTCGAGTCGTCGCTGCACGAGGCGACGGAGCGGGAGCTGGCCAAGCAGGTGGCTGAGCTGACGAAGTCGGCAATGGCCGCGAAGGATCCGGTCGCCAAGCGGCAGCTCGAACTGGCCGGCGCGTCGCTCACCGAGGAGCTGGGACGGCTGGGGGAGCTCAAGCTCAAGCGCGAGCGCGTGGTCGCCAAGCTCAAGTCGCAGCTCGCGTTGCTCGAGCGCGCGCGGGTGGCGTTGATCGGCATGCGGTCGAGCCACGCCACCATTCGCGCGGCGGAGATGTCGGCGGTCGCGCGGAAGCTCAACGCGCTGGCCACCGCGCAGGCTGACGAGGCCGCCCTCGCGCATGAGGTCGCGACCGGCACGGAGCTCAAGGCCATGCAGCGGCAGGCCGCGGACGACGAGTCGGCGAAGGTGCTCGCGCAGGTCAAGGCGCCGACCCCGAGCGCACCGAGCGTGGGCCCCGCGGTGGTCGCGCCGGAAGCGCCAGCGCCGGTGGATGGGGCGGCGGGCACAGCGCAGGCCGATGCCCACGGGAGCGGGGAACGAGTGCCGGTCGCCGCCGACGCGCCTTCGACGACACCGTGAAGCGAAGGCGCCGGCGCGACGGGCAGCCTGGACGGTCGACCCAGCAGGCGCGCCGGCTGTCTGAGCTCCGACCGCCGTGACCGCCCAACGGCCTCTTCGTCCGCGTCGTGAGCGCCAGCCGTCGTGAGCGCCAGCCGGCTGAGCCTCGCCGTCGTGAGCCTCGCCGTCGTGAGCCTCGCGTCGTGAGCCTCGCCGTCGTGAGCCTCGCGTCGTGAGCCTCGCCGTCGTGAGCCTCGCCGTCGTGAGCCTCGCCGTCGTGAGCCTCGCCGTCGTGAGCCT
>JALHOS010000250.1 GCA_022842905.1 Myxococcaceae bacterium
GAGCGCAGCGCGCGTGTTGCAGGCGCCGCCGGGGGAGCCGGCGGCGAGCGCGTTCCGCGGAGCCGCGCCCGTCGCCGTGGCGAGCACCAACGCCGCGAGCACCGACGGGGGCGTCACCTTCATGCGCACGCGGGCGCCTACCGTCGAAGCGCGGCGCTTTCAAGCGCACCCGCGTGAGGCCCCCAAGGCCTTCTCCCCGCGCCGCACGGCGCACACCTCGTGCCAGACTCGTCGCCATGGCACGGCGCACGCTCGTCCTCTTCGGCCTGCTGTCCTTCGGGTGCACCCCGCCGAGCCCCTGCGGCCCCGCCGAGGCCAAGGTGACGCGCGTCATCGACGGCGACACGCTCGAGCTCGAGTCGGGGGTGAAGCTGCGCCTGCTGCTCACCGACACGCCGGAGACCACTGGCGCGAAGGCCGACTGCTTCGGCGCCCAGGCCGTGGAGCGCACCCAGGCGGTGGTCGAAGGCAAGACGGTGCAGCTCAGCTACGACGACGCACGCTGCCAAGACATGTTCGGCCGCACCCTGGCGTACGTGAAGGTCGGCGGCGTCGAGCTGAACAGCACGCTGGTGAAGGACGGGCTGGCCTGCACGTTGTTCATCGCGCCGGCCGGTGATGCGCGGCGCGAGGAGTTCGAAACGTACGAAGTCGAAGCCAAGACGGCGCGCACCGGCATGTGGGGGGCGTGCAGCGCCGTGCCCTGCGACAAGTGAACGCAGACGACGGGCGCGCTACTCCGGCCGCAGCGTCGTCGGCGGCGACGAATCGAGCGCGTCGCGCACCCGGTGCAGCAGCACCTCTGGCGTCAGCGGCTTGTCGAGCAGCAGCGCGGTCGACACGGGTGAGCCCGCCGCGGCCTCCGGCCCTCGAAAGCCCGACATGAAGAGCACGCGCAGGTTCGGCCTGGCGCTCATCAGCTCTTCCGCCAGCCCGAGGCCGTTGCCGTCCGGGAGCACCACGTCCGTGAGCAGCAGGCCGAACGGCTCCACCGCCGCCGCCCGCGCCTGGGCCGTGTCGGCGCAGTCGCGCACGCGGTAGCCCGCCTGGGTCAGCACCGCGCGGGCGACGCGGCGGACCTGCTCGTCGTCCTCCACCAGGACGATCGCCTCTCCCGCACCGCGAGCTGGCCGCAGCGGCACCGGCGTCGGCGTGAAGGCGTGGGTGGCGTCCGAGAAGGGCAACGCGACGTGGAACGCGCTCCCCTTCCCCGGCTCGCTCTCCACCCAGATGTGGCCGTGCGCCTGCTTGACGATGCCGAAGGCCGTGGCCAACCCCAGGCCCGTGCCGCGCCCGACGGGCTTGGTCGTGAAGAACGGCTCGAAGAGGCGCTGCGTGGTCGCCGCGTCCATGCCCAGGCCCGTGTCGCGGACGGTCACCAGCACGTGGGGCACCGCGCGGCCTTCGGGCAGCGCCTTGGCCGCCAGCGCGGGCAGCGTCTGGCAGGCCAGCGTCACGCGGCCGCCGTCGGGCATGGCGTCACGCGCGTTGATGACCAGGTTCATCAGCACCTGCTCGAGCTGCCCGGGGTCGATGTGCGCGAGCCCGACGCCTTCGCCCAGCTCGAGCTCGAGCTCGACGCCAGGGCCCACCAGGTGCCGGAACATGGGGGCCAAGGTCTGGCACAGGGCGCCCACGTCGACGGCGACGGGGCGCGTCACCTGCTGCCGGCTGAACGTGAGCAGCTGGCGCGTCAGCTGCGCCGCGCGCTCGCCTGCGCGACGAATCTCCGCGACGTCGTCCTTGAGGCTGCTGCCGTCGGGCAGGGCCCCGTGCACCATGGCCGCGTAGGACAGCACCACCGACAGCAGGTTGTTGAAGTCGTGCGCCACGCCGCCGGCGAGCCGGCCCACCGCCTGCATTTTTTGGGCGTGGCGCAGCCGGTCCTCCAGCGCCTTGCGCTCGGTGATGTCCAACGAGAACACGCTCAGCCCGTCGGGGCAGGGCTCCACGCGCAGCTCGAACCACGCGCTCCCGCCGCCCGGGTACTGAAAAGGGGTCTCGAAGGCCTGCGCCCGGCGCTCGCGCATGCACGCCTCGAGCGTCTTGAACAGCGGCGTGGCCTCGATGCCGGGGTAGCACTCCTGCATGGTGTTTCCGAGCAGCGCTTCCCGCGTGGTGTGGCCGTGCCGACAGACAGCCGCGTTGACGTAGAGGTAGCGCCAGTCGAAGCCGATGATCTGAAAGCCCTGGTCCACGCTGTCCAGCGCGGCCTCCAGCCGCTCCAGACGACGCTCGACGCTCGCACTCGGCAAGAAGCCCGCGGTCATGGTGGTCTCCCCCAAACGGGGGAAGCGTACTCGGACCGACGGGCCTTGCCACTCCCGTCGCTGCGAGGCCCCTGCGGTCAGCCAGCCCAGGGCAGCGCACGGACCGTCGCCGTGCCGCCGGTCGCCAGGGACAGCTCCGTGCCCGGCGTCAGGAAGTCGCGGTGCACGTAGCCCAGCGCGGCGACCTGCTGGAGCAAAGGAGAGTGCACGACCGTCGTCAGCCAGCCCACCTTGCGGTCCTGCACGCGCAGCTCGGTCTTCACGTCGGGCTCGGCGCTGCCCAGCAACAGCCCCATCAGCCGCTTGTTGAGCTGCCCGCGGAAGGTGGCGCGGGCGATGACTTCCTGGCCGATGTAGCAGCCCTTCTTGAAGTGAATGGCGCGCTCGAGGTTGGCCTCGAGCGGAATGGTGGTGTCCGTCAGCTCGACCCCCAGCGCCGGGCGCCCCGCTTCGACGCGCAGCACCGTCTGCGTCGCCTCGCCAAGCACGGGAGCTCCAGAGAGCAGCGTCGCCAGGGCGGGCCGGCCTTCTCGCTCGACCAGCAGGTCGACCCCGACGCCCAGGAAGGACGGCAGCTGAGCGACGTGCGGGAGCCGCGTGGAGAGCTCGGCCGCCCCCGGGCCTACCAGCGCGAGCACGGCGAAGCGCGTGTCGAGCTCGGCGAGCGCGTCCTCGCTGATGAGGTACTTGTTGAGGAAGTCGCAGGCGCCCTGCCCGCGGCCCACGTCGGTGACGAAGAGCAGCGCGTCGGGCAGCTTCACGACGCGGCCAAAGCTGACGGTGGCGCCCTTGGGGGTGAGCATGGCGGCTTCACACGCCTGCCCCACGGCGAGGCCTTCGACGTCGTTGGTGACCATGCCCTGCAGGAAGCTCGTGGCGTCGGGGCCGCTGACGCGGACGAGCTCCAAGGAGGCATGGTCCGCCCAGGCCACGCTCGTGGTGGCGGCGGCGTACTCGGTGGGCTCGGCGCGGACGGCGGCCATGGGTGCGTACATGGGCGGCTCGGGCCGTCAGCGCAACAGTTTCGCGCACGGTTCGGCCTTGCATGCCCGGGAACGAGGGAGGAAGACGCCAGGCGCCATGACGCCTGCTTCCGCGATGCACCTGCCGCTCGGCGACCAGCGCAGCGGCCGCTTCTACGGGAAAGACATTCTGTCGGTCTCGCAGTTCAGCCGAGACGACCTCGAGTACGTGTTCGGCGTCGCCGAGGCCATGCGCACCATGGTGCGGCACGTGGGCACGTTCGACCTGCTCAAGGGGAAGATCCTCGCCAACCTCTTCTACGAGCCGTCGACGCGCACGCAGTCGTCGTTCATGGCGGCGATGCAGCGGCTGGGCGGCAGCGTCATTCCCATCAGCGAGGTGCGCTACTCGTCGGTCTCCAAGGGCGAGTCGCTGCCGGACACGGTGCGCACGCTCGAGTGTTACGCCGACGTCATCGTCCTGAGGCACCACGAAGAGGGCGCGGCGGCGCAGGCGGCGGCGGCGGCGAAGAAGCCGATCATCAACGCGGGCGACGGCCCCGGCGAGCACCCCACGCAGGCGCTGCTCGACCTGTTCACCATTCGCGAGGAGCTGGGCACGCTCGACGGGCTGACGGTGACGATGCTCGGCGACCTCAAGTTCGGCCGAACCGTGCACTCGCTGTCGCGCCTGTGCTCGCTGTTCGACGTGAAGCTGCGCTTCGTCTCGCCGCCGCAGCTGGAGATGCCCGAGAAGGTGACGAAGGAGCTGACCGCGCGGGGCGTGGCGTTCAGCAAGCACGCCAAGCTCGAAGACGTGCTGGCCCAGACCGACGTGCTGTACGTCACCCGCGTGCAGAAAGAGCGCTTCGAAGACCTGGCGCTCTACGAGTCGCTCAAGCACGCGTTCGTCGTCACGCCGGCCGTCATGGCCAAGGCCAAGCCGAAGATGGCGCTCATGCACCCGCTGCCTCGGGTCGGGGAGATCGAGCCGTCGGTCGATGACGATCCACGCGCCGCGTACTTCCGGCAGATGGAGTGCGGGCTGTACGTGCGCATGGCGCTCTTGGCCATGGTGCTGGGCAAGGCGTAGCCGCGCGAGCAACGAGCCGGTGAGTCCGCGCCGACAGATCGTGTCGCTGCTCGCGGGCCTCGCGCTGGCGTCCGTGGTCGTGGTCGCCGCCTGGCCGGACCGTCAGCCCTCGCCGGACAAGACCGCGATGCCGGCTGAGCAGGCCTCGCCGCCCACGGGCGATATCCCCCGACGCACCGCCAACGCCCCTCCGCCCACGCCGCCCCACCGAGCTGATCGACCGAGCGAGGACGTTGCGGTGAGCGCGGCGGTGCGCTTCAGGGTGACTTCGCACGACGGCAGGCACGTCGGCGCTCGGATCGAGCTGCGCGGCGAGGCGGGCGGGCGCGAGTCCACTCTGGTCAATGTCATGGGCGAAGCGACCGCGGCGCTCGGCCCTGGCCGGTGGCTCGTGCAACTCGGCAACCACGAGCAGGTACTGTGGATCGACGGCCCGGCGGAGCGTGACGTGGCGATCAATCTCGGGGCAAACACCGTGTGGTTCGAGGCGGTCACGCCGACGGGACAGGCGGTGGCGGGCGCGCAGCTCGTCGCAGGAACCGACACTCGCCAGCGCGCGCTGGGCGAGACCGACGAACACGGCGAGCTGGCGGCCGGCTTCAACGAGCCAATGGTGGTCCGCGCCCGGCACGGCCCCGCAACCAGCGCACCCGTTCCGGTGCTGCGCCCGGGGCTGGTGACGCTCGTGCTGCCGGCGAGCGGTTGGCTCTACGTCACGACCGAGCCGGCGCTGGACTGTGGGCACGCCAGCCAGCCCGACTCTTGGGAGCCCGCTCCCTTCATCGACGCGGTGGCGCGCCTCGGCGCACGGCAGGGCACGGTGCTGGTTTCGGTGCGCGGGCTCGCGAGAGGGGCGCCGGTCGCGGGCCGCGCGTGGGTCGAACTGTCTGGACCCGAGACGCGGCTCACGGTGCGCCTGCACCGCGTGCACTGGGAAGTGCGCGGCGCCGTACGGCAGTTCGACGGGGGCGTCGTCCCGGGTGTGCAGGTGTCGCTCCTGCGGCGCGGTGCGGGGCCGGTGGCGACGACGCTGACCGACCAACGAGGGGGCTTCCGGCTCTCGGTCGTGCCCGACTGCGTCGCCGAGCCCTACGACCTGCAGCTCTTCTCGGCGTGGCGCTTGGTGCGGCCGGTGCGCACGTTCCTCGGCGACGGGCCGCTGGAGCTCGAGGTGGTCGCGGCCGATCCCGCGCCACCTCACCTCGACAACCCAGACGCTTCTCGTTAGACGACCCGCGCTGTGAGCCAGCCCACCCCCGCTCGCCCCACGCCCGTCGGCGCCGCGCTGCTCGGCACCGCGCTCGCCTGCGCGGCGCTCGCCGTCTACCAGTGGCTCGAGCTCGTCAGCCTGCGCAGCGGCGGCACCGTCGCCTGCGCCGTCAACGAGACGCTCAACTGCGCGACCGTCTGGAACAGCGAGTTCGCCAGCCGCATCCACACGTTCCTCCGCGTCCCCGTCGCCGGCCTGGGGTTGGTCTGGTCGCTCGCCGCGGCGATCCTCGCGGGCCTGTGGCTCAAGAAGCCGTCCGCCGTCGCCGTCGCCGCGGTCAAGGTCGCCGCCATCGGCGGGCTGCTCGGCACCTTCGTCTTCGCGTCGGCCTCCATCAGCGCGGGGGCGGTGTGTCTGACCTGCCTGGGCACCTACGCGCTGAGCATTGGCTACGCGGTGGCGGCCTTCATGGGCCTGCCCAAGCCCTGGCTGCCCGAAGGTGACGACGCGACGGGCGGCATGGGCTGGGCGCTGGTGGTGCTCTCGCCGCTCTACCTGCTCGCGCTCTACCCGGGCGCCAAGACGCCACAGGCGCCCGCCGTCACCATCACCGCGAAGGGCGACGCCGAGGTGAAGAAGCTGCTCGAGAACCTGCCCGAGCAAGACGCGCTGTTCACCGCCGCCGCTCGCGCCAAGTGGCTCAAGAGTGAAGTGAAGGCGGTCTTCACGCCGCGCGCGCTGTCCGGACCCGCCAACGCCCCGGTGAAGGTGGTCGACTTCACCGACGTGAAGTGTGGGCACTGCAAACACTTCGAGGAGATCGTCCGTGAGGTGCGCAAGGCGGTTCCGGCGGACCGCCTCAGCTTCGAAGCGCGGCACTTCCCGCTCGACGGCGAGTGCAACTCGGAGGTGAAGAAGGTCTGGGGCGACGGCGTGCGCTGCGCGGGGACCAAGGCGCAGATCTGCCTGGAGGGCAGCGAAGGACTGTGGCGCTTCCGCGAGGCCGTCTTCGAACACCAGCAAGAGCTCACCAAGGAGCTGGTGCTGGAGCTGGCGAGCAAGGAAATGCCCCGGACGGCGCTCGAGGCCTGCCTGGCTTCCCCGACGACGCAGGCCAAGCTCGACGAGGACATTCGCCTGGCGCTTCGCTACGGGCTCGAAGGGACGCCGCTGGTGCTGGTCAACGGCCGCGAGACGCTCCCGTCAGCCCACTTCCTGCTCGGCATGGCGCAGAGCAGCGGCGACGTGAACTCGGACTTCTTCAAGAAGCTCCCGCCGCCGCCGCCCATGGACGAGCACGAGCACTGACGTGGGTGACGAGAAGAAGCCGTTCAACAACCCGTTCGCCGCGCTGCAGGGACTCCGGGAGCAGCTGCCGCAGGGGCCGTCCAAGGAAGAGCTCGTCGAGCGCAAGGCCCCGCCCAAGGCCGTGCTGCGGCTCGAGCGAAAGGGACGCCGCGGCAAAGAGGTCACCGTCATCGACCTCGACCTGCCCGTGCCGCAGCGCCCAGTGTGGCTGGCCGAGCTGAAAGGGAGCCTCGGCTGCGGCGGCGTCATCGAAGGGACGGCGCTGGTGCTGCAGGGCGACCACCGCGAGCGCGCCGCCAAGTGGCTGACCAAGCGCGGCGTGGCGAAGGTCATCGTCGGGAACTGAAAAGCCGGTAGGTGGACCCCACGTGACCAACGCGGCGGCTACTCGCTCGCGCGCACCTTGAGCGTGCCCTGCGCGCAGCGCACTTCGACGAACTCGCCCAGCTCCGACACCGACGGGTCCACCTGAAAGCTCGCCAGCGGGAACTCGCGATCGAAGCCCGCCGGCAGGCTCTTGAGCGTCGCGCGGCGCTGACCTGGCACGACGATCGTGCAGTTGCTCCAGCCGAAGCCGGACGTGTTGGTGAGGAACACCGACCACACGGGCGTGCGCTGCAGGCGCAGCGAGCCTTTCATCGCGCGGGCGGGCTTCGGCGCGTCGGCCTGGGGTGACGGCGGCGGTGCTGCCCCGACGGCGCTCGGAGCAGGAGGCGGTGGCGGTGCCGGCGTACCCACGGCGCTGGGGGAAGGCGGAGGTGGCGGCGGAGCGACCGCTGCCGCGCCCTCTTTGAGCGCGAGGAAGCGCGGCCCAGCGGAGTCCAACGCGGCCTGGTCCAAGCTGACGCGGGCCATCTGCGGGAACAGCTCCATCACCGTGGCCGAACCCAAGCGCGGGCGCTTGTTGGGCGCGATGGGACCTCCGACGACGTCGTACGAGACGCCCACCGCGAGCTTCGCGTCCGCCCCAGCGCGCGCGAACGTCTTGTCCCCGTCCGCGAAGAGCTCCACCACGCGGCCGACGTCGATGGGCGGGACGGCGGCCGCTTCCTTGCGCTCGGGAACTCCGGGCGCCGCGGGCTGCGCCGTGACGGTCGGCGGCGGTGGCGCAGGTGGCGCAGGTGGCGCTGGAGGCGCTGCGGCCGTCGGCGGTGGCAGCGGGGCCGGCGCCTTGGGCACGTCGACGGTGGGCGTCGGTCCAGGCCCGTCGGACTTGAGCGCCCAGAACGCCCCTCCCCCGACGAACGCCAGCACCAACAGCGCGGCCACCACCACGGGCGCCCTCGACGGGCGAATCGCCTTCTGCATTTCGTCGGTGTTCATGGAGCTCCTCGGCGGCTCCGACCCTGCGGTGGGTGGAGGCTTGATCGTGGAGAGGCGCGTCAGCCGCGTGCGGTGCTGCTCGAAGTCGGCGCCGCAGTAGCTCTTGACGAACTCGGACACCTGCGTGCGTGAAGGAATGCCGCCCAGCCGGCTCAGCTCTTCGAGCAACGCGCGCGCGAAGTCCTGCGTCGTGGGGAAGCGCTGAGCGCTCTCCGGCGCGAGGGCCTTGGCCAGCGTCGCCTCGAGCGTGGCCGGCACGTCCTGGCGCAGCGGCAGCAGCGCGCGGACCGTCGGGTGCGCCATGGCCACCAACATCTCGTTCGTGGTCCCGCGCGGCACGTACGGCTGGTCGGCGAGCATCTCCCACAACATCACCGCGCAGGCGTACTGGTCGGCGCGGTGGTCCAGCGGCAGCCCTCGAGCCTGCTCCGGCGCCATGTACCCGAGCTTCCCCAGCACGCTGGCCGTCGCGGTGGCGTGCGTCTTCGCTTCGGACCGGGCGATGCCGAAGTCGATGACCTTCACCTCGCCGTCCCAGGACAGCATGACGTTGTGCGGAGAGATGTCTCGGTGCACCAGGTTGAGCGCCGTCCCGTCGGTCTGCGTGCGCGCGTGCGCAAAGGCCAGCCCTTCGGCCACCTGCTGCACCAGGAACACCGCCAGGGGAATCAACAGCCGCTGCCCCTTGGCCTGCACCGCGCCGAGCAGCCGGGACAGGTCCAACCCCGCGACGTACTCGAGCGCCAAGTAGTACGTGCCCGCTTCCTCGCCGAAGTCGAGCACCTGGGCGATGTTGGCGTGCTGCAGCTGCGTCATCACCTTGGCTTCGTGGAACAGCCGCGAAACGAACTGCGGCTGCGCGGCGACGCCAGGCAACAGCGTCTTGACGATGCACAGCTTCTCGAAGCCGTGCGCCCCGGTCAGCCGCGCGAGCCACACCTGCCCCATGCCGCCCTCGCCCAAGGGCTCGAGCAATTCGTACCGACCCAACCGCTTGGGCTCCGTCATGGCGCCACCTTTCTGCGGGTGGTCGCCGCCCACGCCGCCGTCGCCACCAGCGAGATGCCCAGCACCCAGAGGATCATCGACGGCGAATCATTGGGGCCCTTGGCCTGACACGCAAAAGCAAGGCCCAGCGAACAGCCCAACGCCACGAGCGCGTTCTTGAAGCCGACGTAGAGCATGGCCCCGCTCGCCAGCACGTACACCGCCGCCGCGAGCTTCGCGGTGACGGGCGTGCCCGCTTCCTTGGCCCCCCGAAAGACGCCCACCGCCGTCAGCGCCGCGAAGAGCACCAGCATGGCGCCCACGTTCTCGAGCACGCTGCGCAGCTGGTGCGTGAAGACGACGACGAGCGCGAAGCCGCTCTGAATCAAGAGGCCTCCGACCGGCGGCTTGCCTTCCGCGGGGGCCAGCGCCTTGGGCAGGTAGCCGTCGTGCGCCATCGCCGCGATGACCCGCGGGCCGATGAAGATCATCGCGCTCATCGCCGACACGAAGAGCAGCACCATCACGCCGCTCATGACCGTCGCCGCGGCGGGACCCAACAGCCGCGCCATGACCGCCTGCCCGAGCGTCACCTGGTCCCACTGCCCGGCGCCCGACGTGAACTCGCCGTAGTTGAAGACGACGCTCCCGTCGGAAGGCGTCAGGTTCGCCACGAAGACGAAGTTGGCCACCAGGTAGAGCAACGCCACCAGCGCGGCGCCGACCAGCATGGCGAAGGGGACGTCGCGGCTGGGCTCACCGAACTCCTCCGCCGCGTACACCGCCGCGTTCCAGCCGCTGAAGGCAAAGGACACGTAGAACAGGCTCGTCAGGAAGCCGTCCGCCGAAGGCGCCGTCGGAGGCGACCAGGTGGGCCAGGCCAGCGAGCCCTGCGTCAACCCAACGAGGATGAAGGCCGACAACAGCAGGACCTTGAGCGCCACCAGCACGTTCTGTGCGCGCGCGCTCACGTGCAGGCCGACGGCGTGCAGCGCGGTCAAGACGACGATGAAGCCGACCGCGACGGCCTGCGGAGGCAGGCTGGGCACGACGGCGCGGGCGAACGCGCCAGCAGCGAGCGCGTCCAGCGCGATGGGGGCCGAGAAGCCGACCAACAGCGAGCCCCAGCCCGCCACGTAGCCGACCAGCGGGTGGAGCAGCGCCGACAGGTAACGGTACTCGCCGCCGCCCTTCGGCACCCGCCGAGCGACTTCCGCGTACGCCCGCGCGCCGCACAGCGCCATGACCGCGCCCACCAGCCAGTTGAGCAGAATGAGCCCGGGCGAGAGCGACTGCGACATGAAGCCGGTGGACAGGAACACACCCGCCCCGACCATGTTCGCAATCACCAGCCCTACCCCGGACCAGCGGCCGAACGCGCGTGTCGTCACCGGGCGGCGGTCTAGCACCGCCCCGCGCTTTCCTGAGAAACCTCTCAGCGTCCTCTCAGGCGGTGTACGCGCGCCCTGCGTAGACAGCTGGCCCGATGCCCTGGCTTGCCGCCGCCGTCCTCGCCGCGACCCCGCTCAGCTTGAGCGCCGCGCTCGAGCGCGCCCCGAGCACCCCGCGCGTCGCCGCGGCGCAACAAGCGAGCGCCGACTTCCAGACGGCGGCAGCGCGCATGAGCGGGCTCCTCACCGGTCCGTCCGTCGGCCTCCAGGGCGGCGCGCGCAACGCGCCCCAGTCGGGCTGGGGCCCGGAGCT
>JALHOS010000251.1 GCA_022842905.1 Myxococcaceae bacterium
GGCTGGTGGCGCTGCGGGGGCCGGTGGAACTGCGGGGGCCGGTGGAACTGCGGGGGCTGGTGGCGCTGCGGGGGCTGGTGGCGCTGCGGGGGCTGGTGGCGCTGCCGGGGCTGGTGGCGCCGCGGGGGCTGGTGGTGGCAGCGTCAACTTCTGCGACGGCGGGCCCTGCGCGATCGCACTGACCGTCGTCACGCGCGGGAACGCCGCCGGGACCGTCCGCTTCGAGGATGGCGGTGTGGCGTGCGCGCAGGGTACCTGCGCGCTGTTCGTCGACGCCGGTACACGGCTGGTATTGCTCGCCAACCCGACGAGGGGCGGCCTCGAGCGGTGGGCGGCCGGCGGCCCATGCACCGCCCCCGAGGACACGCGGTGCAGCTTCGTGGTGGTGGAGCCCACGGCCCAGGCAGTCACCTTCAGCCCGTTCAACGTCGTCTTCGTGTCCTCGGTGCTGGTCGCGCCAGGAGCCATCGGCGGACTCGATGGCGGCGACCGACTTTGCGCGTCGTTGGCCGCAGACGCAGGGCTCGGCGGCACATATCGCGCTTGGCTGTCGACGAATTCCTCGGGAGCGCCGAGTCGGGTTCTCCCAGCCAGAGGCTTCGTGCGCCCTGACGGGCGACCTTTCGCGGATCACCTGACCGAAGCGCTCACCTCAGCCGGCGGGCGGCCGGCGCGCACGGCGTACCCAGTGAGCGTGACGGAACGCGGCGTCGACCTCATCAACGTGGCGGTCACCGGCGGCGAACGCGTCGTCACGGGGACGACGGACCTCGGAAGGCCTTTCGGTGGTGACTGCGGCGCCTGGTCTTCCACGACCGCGAGCGACGCCGTGTACGTCGGCTCGGCGACAGGCGGTCACGGGCGGTGGACGTCCTGGTTCGGCGGTCTGTCGTGCGCGCAGCCGGCTCGGCTCTACTGTTTCGGCGTCGACTACGTCACGGTGCTGCCGCCAGCCGCGAATGTGGGGCGGCTCGCCTTCGTGTCCGCCGAGCCGTTCCGGCCTGGGGGTGGGCTGAGCGCCGCGGACGCCCACTGTCGAAACGAAGCGCTCGACGCGGGCCTGGGGGGCTCCTTCCGGGCGCTGCTCGCCACGCGCGACGCCGGCTTCACAGCCCGCTTCAACTCCAGTGGCCCTTGGGTGCGCACCGACGGCGTCGCCTTCATCGAAGATGCCGGCGCCTTCCTGGCGGGCACAGCACGGCCGTTGGCGCCGCTGAGCACGAATGCCAAGCGCCAGCCGGACTCGAGCGCCAGCGTGTGGACTGGGCACGCTGAGCCCACGCCACCATTCCAGTCGACGTGCGCCGACTGGACCAGTCAGGACCCCTTCCTGGGCGGTGCTCACGGGACCGCGGGTGAAGTGCGCGATTGGCTCTCCAGCGGCACCGCGGCTCAGTGCAACAGCGGCATGGCGCTGTACTGTCTTCAGGAGTGACTGCTCCGCGTACGCTGTCAACTGCTCCGATCGACGCCGCGCGAGCAGGTTCGGAGCGGCGCCCGACGCACACCCACGAGGCCGCCGACCGGTGCTGTGCTTGCACGCTCCCCCGGACGCGCGCCTGCGCGTTGCCGAGCCGATCCACCCCAACCCATGGAGGGACACCATGGACTTGAACCACCTGCCCACAATCAACCGCGCCGACACCCTCACGGGCTGATGCCCGCGCTTTCACCCGGAGGCCTGGGAACACCAGACGCTCCACTTCCGCGACAAGCCCTTCCTCCACGCGCGCACGCGGAGCGCCTGTATGGCCGGCCACTCCAAGGACCACGCGCTGTACGCGGCGCTCGGTGCACGCCGTGGGGCGGCCGTCGGGATGGTCGTCACCTCGGCCACGGTGGCGGGCAGGAACCCCGAATGAGGCCGTTGACGAGGTGCAGCTCAGCCACGACGTCGTGAGCACTGCGAGCGCGCCCCGACACAGCAGCCGAACGACCCATCGCCCGAGTTTGCCCCGTCTGATCTGCCTGCGCCGTAGCCGTCTGGTTGCGCGCCGAGGAGGCCGCCCGCGGAACGACCGCCCGCGGCATTTCACGGCAGGGGACCGCAGCGCCGAGGGCTCCGTTCGTGGCCACCACGCCGCGCCTTGCGGGTCCGAGAAGTTGAACTGGGAGGCCCTGGAGCCGCCCCTGTTATGCAGCCGCGCATGGTCACCTTCGCCCTTCTCGTCTTCGGCGTCGTGGCGTTCTTCCTCGCGACGCTGGTCCTCGGCGCGCAGATGCGCCGCACGCCGACGCGCGAAGCGGCCGAGCGGCTCAGCCGCATCAGCCATGCCTTCTTCTGGGGCGGGCTGGTGGTGCCTGAGTTCCTCGCCGTGGTGTGGCCCGGGCTGACGCGCTTCGACGGCCTGTTGGGAGTGCCCAGCCTGCCGGCGCCGGTGCTGCGCTGGATTCTGGGCGTGCCGCTCCTGCTGCTCGGGGTCATGCTGGCGTCCGGCTCGATGCGCGCGCTCAAGCAGCTCGGCTCGGGGATGATGGCGTTTCAGCTCACCCAGCGCATCGTGACCGGCTCGCTGTACGAGCGCACACGCAACCCAATGTCGCTGGGCGCGTACCTGCAGCTCGTCGGGGTGTGCCTGCTCGTCGGCTCGACGACGCTGCTCGCGCTCGCGCTGTTCGCGTACATCCCCGCGCACGCGTTCAATCTCGTGTACTTCGAAGAGCACGAGCTCCGGGCGCGACACGGCGAGGCGTACGGAGCGTACCGGCAGCGCGTTCCGTTTCTCGTGCCGCGCTGGCGTTGAGCCGCCCGCGCCCGGTCCACCGGCCGCTTCGCGTCGAAGGGTGGCCGCCAGCTGGCCACGTCGCCCACTTGGTCTACGCTCGCCCACGCCGCACACCTGTCGGGGAGGAATTGTGCACACCAAGAGAACCGTCGCCGCCGTCTGCCTGATGCTGGCTGCCTGTCCACCCATGCCGGGAGACATGGGCGCGCCCGGCGCCACCGGCCCAACCGGTGCCACAGGTCCAACGGGCACCATGGGAAGTCCAGGCGCGACCGGAAGTACCGGCGCGACCGGCACCACGGGCGCGACCGGTGAACTCGGCGCGACGGGCGCCACCGGAGCTCCCGGGTCGATCGGCGCGACGGGCTCGGTGGGAGCGACTGGTGCCGTCGGCACGACCGGAGCGACTGGCGCGCCCGGCGTCATGGGCGTGATGGGCTCCATCGGCCCGACTGGCGCTGCCGGGCCCACGGGAGCGACTGGCTCTACTGGCGCCGCGGGACCGACCGGCTCGACTGGGGCGACTGGCGCCACTGGCGCCACTGGCGCCCAGGGAGCGCCGGGGCTCGTCGGGGCAACGGGCCCTCAAGGACCCAGCGGCGCCACGGGCGCTCAGGGGTCGAACGGCGCCACCGGGGCCACGGGCGCACAAGGTCCAACCGGGGCGACAGGCGCACAAGGGGCGCAGGGACCGACGGGCGCTCAAGGCCCGCAGGGAGCACAAGGCTCAACGGGTGCTCCAGGCGCACAAGGCCCGCAGGGAGCTCAGGGCCCAACGGGTGCTCAAGGCGCACAAGGCCCGCAGGGGGCACAAGGCCCAACGGGCGCGCAGGGTGCTCAAGGTCCACAGGGCGCGCAGGGCGCTCAAGGCCCAACGGGCGCGCAGGGGCCGCAGGGCGCTCAAGGAGCCCAAGGCCCGCAAGGGGCACAGGGCCCAGCCGGAGCGACCGGCGCGCAGGGGCCTCAAGGCGTTCAGGGCCCGGTGGGACCGACCGGAGCCACCGGTGCAACCGGGACCACCACGCCGCCGTCGTTGATCGCGGAGGCCTACCTCAGCTCCGACATCGCGCTCACACAGAACGCCGAGGTCGCACTCAACACGTGGACGCCCACCACGCTCACCGCCGGCAGCTTCAGCGCGACGACGTTCATCGTGCCGACGACGGGCTTCTATTCGCTCGAGCTCCAGGTCTCCGCCGGGAACGGCATCGGTCACACCAAGAACGGCACCGTTCGACGCAACGGCACCTACCTCATCATCGGTCCCGCCACCGCCGGGTCTCTCGGCGTCGCTGACAGCTACGTCTCGCAAACCCAATGGATGGGGTCCCTGTCGGCCGGCGACCAGCTCACGTTCTTCTCCACCGCCAACAACACGGGCATCACCGCGACCTCCGGCATCAGCGTGGTGCGGAGCCGCGTGCGCGTGTTCCGCTGGTGAGGCTCCGGCCGTCCTCTCGGAGAAGCGCTCCGAGGCCGCGCCCGCCCAGGCGCGGCCTTCATCCACTTCGAGCTGCGAATGCGCGCGTTCGGAGGGGACGAGCGCAGCGCAGGAGTTGACGCGCTCTCCCCAGCGGGCTGAGAGCCCCGCATGCGCACGCTTCTCGTGGCCCTCCTCGGTTCGATGCTCTCCTGCGGCACGCCCGGCCCGGGAGGCGCAACCGGGAGCCCCGGAGCCAACGGTCCGACAGGGGCAACTGGCGCGACGGGCGCCACGGGAGCAACCGGGGAACGTGGCCCACCCGGGCTCTCTCTTCCCGCTGACGGCGGCACCAGGTCGAGCGTCGATGCAACCGAGTTCGGCGCGGACCCGACCTGCACGGTCGACGCGACGGCCGCCATCAACCGCGCGCTGCGGCACGTCGCCACCACGGGGCAGACGCTCACCTTCGCGCCGGGCTGCTTCCTCGTCAGCGACGCGCTGACCCTGCCACCTTCGCAGCCGAACGATGCGGGTGGCTTCGCGTTCGGGCCGACGATCCACGGTGCCGGTCGCACCAGCACGCTCATTCGCGTCGCGCCTTCCTTCAACCTCGCCGCGGCGGGCGTCTTCGTGCTGCGCCAGACGGCGCTGTACGTGCCCGGTACGACACTCGCGGGCCTCTCCGTCGTCTTCACACAACCGGAGACGAGCGACCTCGCCCAGTTGGTGCGCTACCCCGTCGCCCTCAACCTCGACGGCGCTTCGCGCTTCCACGTACGTGACGTGAGCATCTGGGACGCGTGGGACGGCATCTCGGCAGTCGGCAGCTTCCGCGCGGGCACGTACCTTCCGGACACCTCAGGCTGGTCGCTCACCGACGTGGGCATCACCGCGTACCACGTCGCCGTTCGCCAAGACGGCTCGTGGGACACGATTCGCATTCGCGGCCTGCACTGCCAGTTCGTCTTCCACGACTGGGGGAAGAGCCCCGCGCTGTTCGCTCAGAAGGCCGCGCCGTTCTTCGGCAACTCCACGTGCCTCGACTTGGGCCACGCCGACGACGTCAAGGTGAGCGACTCGCTCTTCGCGGGCAAGCTCGCGGTGCGGTCAGGGCGCGGCGCGATTCAGGGCGGAGCGTACCTGTCGATCGTCGGCGGCTCGTTCGACTCGGGCGCCGGCATCGTCTGGCGCAACCCGCGGCACCTGCAGGTCGCGGCCAGCAACTTCTTCCTCGCGCCGGGCGTGCCCTCGGCGGCCACCCTCGCGCCCATGGTCGACCTGACGATGGGCACCGCCGTCCTCACTGGCTCGACGTTCTTCGTCGACGTCGGGCGCACGGCGGTCTCGTACGCAGCCGCCGCGGGTGGCACCTTCGCGACCACGAGCCTCACGCTGACGGGCAACGTCTTCACTGTGCTGGCGGCCACGGCCGAAGCGCCTGCCACGGTCGCGCTGTCCGCCGAACCGGGCGTCTTCCTGAGCGCGCAGGTCGTCGACAACCAGCTCACCCGCGTCACCAGCGTCAACCAGCCCCACGCGCTCGTCGCGGTGAGCGGCGAGGGCTTCCTGCCGCTCTCGGTGCGGGGCAACCACTTCACGCAGGACGTCGGCACGACCGGGACGTGGGTCTCCATTTCAAGGGATGGCCCCCTCGTCGTGCGCGACAACGTCGTCGGCGCGAACCTGAGCTCGAGCTACCCAACGCCCCGCACCCAGGGCACCTACCAGTGACTCCACGCCGCGGCCGAAGGTCCGTGGCCCCCTTCGTCGTCTGGGTCTGCGGCGCCGCTCGGGCTTCGCGAAGAGTTGCCCACGCGAACCGCCGCGCATCAGCGCCGGTCGCACCCGGCTGACTCCGGCAAGTCCGCCGCACCGGCCCCGCTCACCTCGACACGTCGTGCGCGCTGCATGAAGAAGCGACGCTCACGGTCGTTCCGCGCCCGCGCCACGGCTTCAGTCCAGCTGGCCCGCGCCGCGCCGTCTTCGAGCGCGCGCTCCTGGAGTTCGGCGCGTGCAGCCCACACGAGCGCGCCGTCGCCGAGCTGTGCGAGCAACGCCAGCCCCCGTGCCGGCTGGTACGCCATTCCGTGCGCCAGCGCCCGCGCCACGTAGGCCGAAGGTGACGGCTGCGAGGCGACCAGCGTGTCGTAGAGCGCGGCGAGCTGCGCCCAGTCGGTGGCGCGCCAGCTCGGCGCGGTGGCGTGGAGCGCGGCGATGGCGGCCTCCACTTGGTACGGCCCCGGCTGGCGGCGCGCCATGGCGGCGTCGAGCAGACGCAGGCCCTCGGCGATCTCCCCGGCGTCCCACCGCGCTCGGTCTTGCGCCTCCAGCGGCACGGCGTCACCGTCGGCGTCCGTGCGCGCGTCGCGCCGTGCGTGATGGAGCAGCATCAGCGCCAGCAGGCCGCCGACCTCCGGATCCGACGGCAGCAGCGTGCTCAGCGCCCGGCCCATGCGAATCGCCTCGTCGCAGAGCGCAGCGCGAACGACGGGCGCGTCGTCTGTGGACCCGTAGCCCTCGGTGAACAAGAGGTAGATGACGGACAGCACGCCGCTCAGCCGCTCGGCCAGCTGGTCGCCGTCGGGCACCTCGTAAGGAATGCGCGCCAGGCGAATCTTCCGCTTCGCGCGCACCAAGCGCTGCGCCACGGCCGCAGGCTCAGCCAGGAGCAGCCGGGCAATGGCCGGGACCGGCAGACCACACAGGGCGTTGAGCGTCAGCGCGACGCGGGCCTCCAAGCTCAGCGCGGGGTGGCAACAGGTGAAGACGAGCCTGAGCCGCTCGTCGGGGAAGTCCTCGCTCGCGGGGCCGACCGCCGCTTCACCCGAAGGCGAGACGAGCAGCTCGTGTTTGGCCGCGGCCAAGGTGCGGTGCCGCGCCATCGAGGTGGCGGCGTTGCGGGCGGCGGTGGTGAGCCAGGCGCCGGGCGCGGCCGGAACGCCCTGCGTCGGCCAGACGCGCAGCGCCGCCGAGAACGCGTCCATCAGCGCGTCCTCCGCGAGGTCGAAGTCGCCCAGCTGCCTGACCAGCGCGGCGAAGACGCGGGCGTATTCCTGCCGGAAGACGGTCTCGACGAGGTGGTGCATGCCCTGGTGGAAACGTCACCCGTCCCAGGGGACGATCGGCCGCACCTCGACGCTGCCCCACTCGGCGTCCGGGTGGCCGGCGGCCCAGCGCAGCGCCTCGTCCAGGTTCGCCACCTCGATGAGGGCGAAGCCGGCGAGCTGCTCCGTCGTCTCCGCGAACGGCCCGTCGGTCACCAGGCGCTTCCCGTCCCGCTGGCGCACGGTTGTCGCCGCGTCGGTGTGCTCGAGCATGGCGCCGGAGCGCAGAATGCCAGCGGCCATCATCTTCTGCCCGTACGCCGCGTAGCGCTCGAGCCACTTCGCGCGGCAAGCGTCATCCAGCTTCGCCCAGGCCGCCTCGTCCTTGTTGATGAGCAGCGCGTACCGCATGTCCCCTCACTTGGCCTTGGGCAGGCTTGCCATGCGGCGCTGCAGCTCCTCGGGGGCCACGTCCTCGACGTGCGTCGCAACCTGCCACACGTTGCCGAACGGGTCTTCCACCATGCTCCACCGGTCACCCCAGAACATGTCGGTGGGCGGCATGGCTGGCTTGGCGCCGGCGGCCACCGCGGCGGCGAACGTCTTGTCCACGTCGGGCACGTACAAGAAGACGTTGGCGCTGGTGGGCTTGGCGAAGCCGCCGGCCTCGCTGACGAAGACGACCGCGGCGCCGATGCGGACGTGGCCGTGCATGACGGTGCCGTCCGGGTTGCGCATGGCGGGGAACGGCTGCTCGCCACCAAACGCCTTGCCGAGGAAGCCGAGAAGTGAATCCGCTCCTTTGCAGACGAGCTGAGGGGTGACGGCGGTGAGACCTGCGGGAACGGGCTGCGTGCTCTTGGGCATGGAGTGCCCTCCTTTTGAGAGGCACGACGCGCGAGCGGCCCTTCGAATCGACAGGCAGACCCGCGCCCAATGCGTTTTTCGCCCGACCGCCACACGCTGCTCGTCACCGGCAGCGAGGACGAGCAGCACTCAGCGGCACTCAGCGCGCGGGAAAGCCGCGGCGTCGGTTGGCACGAAATCGACTGTCCGACCGGCCTCCAGCGCCGAAGTTGCGGAGCGACAGCCCGTCCGGTAGCCGAATTCTGCTGTCGCGGCGTCGGTTGGCACGAAATTGACTGACCGACCGGCCGCCGACGCCGAGGTTGGGGAACGACGGCCCGTCCGGTGGCCGAACGTGTTGTCGAGGAGCCTGCCCGCGGGGAAGTGACTCAGCGGCCGCCCCGCCAGCGCTGAAGTCGGGGAGCAACGGCCCGTCCTGCGGGCGAACGTGTTGTCGAGGAGCTTGCCCGCAGGAAAGTGACTCAGCGACCGCCCCGCCCGCGCCGAAGGCGGGGAGCGACGGCCCGTCCTGCGGCCGAACGTGTTGTCGAGGAGTTTGCCCGCGGAAAAGTGACTCGGCGACCGCCCCGCCAGCGCCCAAGGCGGGGAGCAACGGCCCGTCCGGCGACCGAGCGCATTGTCGAGGCGTCGGTCGCAAGGAACGACTCACCAACGAGCCTGCCCACCGCCGAAGTCAGACCGAGCGCAACCGGAGCCGTCAGCGCGGGCTGCCCGCTGGCCCACGGATTCGTTGTGACGCGGCGCCGCAGCCTGGACTCAGACGCTTCGGCCGAGCACGACCGGCGCCACCGCCGTCGCCTTCACAGCGCTCCGCCGTCCGCGGCTTCGAGGCGCACCACGACGTTGGAGGAACCCGCCTCGCAGAAGCCGCCGTCCGCGGTGCCAATCATGGCGAAGCCCGCACAGCGCGCCTCGATGAACAGCCGCCCGGCGCCGACTGCGATCGAGTGGCTGTCGAAGCTCTCCGGAATGGTGAGGCCGGCCGCCCAGCGCACCTGGAGGTTGGAGGACAGCGCGAGGACGACCCACGGCTGAATGAGCAGGAATGACGCGCCAGCGGGCGTCAGGCTAGGCGCAATGATCGTGTTCGTCGGAAGGCGCCCCAGCAAATACGCCTGTCGTTGCGAGTCGACGGCCATGGCGACGGTGTGGAAGCCCGCCGACGTCGTCGCGACGATACGTGGCACCGAGTTGGCTCCAGAGCCGACCAGCTCTTGCACCCAGACCTCGTTGGTCACCGGATCCGCCCACGCCATGAGCGGCGGCAGGGTCGACGTGCCGTCAGGCGCCTGCGCCAACACGGGGTACGCAGGGCCCGCATCGGGACCGGGGTCGAGGGTGTAGGCGTTGGGCGAAGCGCGCAGCACTTTGGAGGTGCCGCCCGCGCAGCGCGCGAGCGCGACGGCCTCGGCGCCACTCGCCACAGCCTGTGACGGCGGGTCGCAGGGTAGCGCCAGGGAAACCCCGACATCGACGAAGGCGAGCCCGGGCGCGCCCACATGGACGCGCAAATCAGAAGCGCCGCGCTGCCGGGTGACGACGTACCAGACGCTCTGCCCCATGTTGTCCCGCGTGCGCAGCATCGCCGACGGGATGTCGGTGAAGCCCGCCGCGGTGAACTGCACGTCCGGGAGCGGGAAGGTGTCCACCGGATAACGGCGGACGAAGTCCCCGTGCCCAATGGTCGGTGGGAGCCCTCCGTCGAGCAGCCGGCCCTCGAAGCTGAGGAAGAATGAGCCGGCGAAGGCGCTGGCGCCGGTGATGCGGCCTTCGGTGTACGCGCGCGCGCTGTCCGCCGTGGCGCGCGTGCCGACCTGGGCGAAGCCCCCGTCGACGAGCAGCGAGGCGCCCGTATCACTGTCCCAGCCGTACACGTTGCCGAAGAGGCGACCGTCGGCGGAGGCCGTGTTGGAGAACAGGAAGACTCGGCCGCCGTCCGTGGAGGTGACGACGTAGCCGCCAAGCTCGTTCGGTGAGCCGGTGACCGGCGGAACGTGCGTGCGGTACCAGCGCACGCGCAGGTCGAGCTGCCGCGGCGTCAGCCCGGCATCGCGAGTCCCTGCGTCGAGGTTGCCTGCGTCGAGGGGGCCGCCGTCGCGAGAACCTGCGTCGAGAACACCTGCGTCAACGTTGCCTGCGTCGACGGCACCGCCGTCGCCCGCGCCCCCATCCGTGCGGCCGGCGTCGAGCCCCGCATCCACACCCGCGTCGACGACGCCCGCATCTTCGAAGCCAGCGTCTCCCACGCCGGCATCGGCGGCCCCCGCGTCGCCCTCACCCGCGTCGCCGTTCCCAGCGTCGGTCCCGCCACCGTCTGCGCCGCCGCTGTCGCAGCGCGCGAACTGCTCGCACAGCGCCTTGGCCTCGAGCGCGTCGAAGTCGGTGCACGCGCCCAAGCTGCCGAGGGCCACGAGCGCGAGCACGTACGTTCGGAGCTTCACGGCCACGTCCCCGTGAACGCGACGAAGCCGCCCTCGGCGGACGGCGCGAAGACGACCGTCGAAGCGGCGCCCTTCCAAGCAATGGCAAACACGAGGCTGGCCGCGAGCAGCGTGCCGCCGGCGGCCAGCCCGATGAGGCCTACCGTCTGGAACGTCTTGCCGGTGTTGGCGGCCTCACGAATCGCCTCCGGCGAGTCGAACTGACTCACCTCGAGCGCCCGCGCTCGCCCCGCCGAGACGCCCAGGCTGACGCCGCCGCCCGCCAGCAGCAGCGCCGAGAGGGCGAGCGGGGCAAAGCGCACCACCGGCTCCCAGGCGGGAGGCCGCGCGGCCT
>JALHOS010000252.1 GCA_022842905.1 Myxococcaceae bacterium
GCAGGGCTCGCTGGCGGCGCAGGGCAAGGCCGACTGCGCCACGGGGAGCCCCAGCGAGCAGACGTCGTGCCTGCTGACGCTGGTCCACGCCTGGCTCACGGGCGGCAAGGGGCTCGAGGCGCTCACCCCCGCGCGCCGCGCGCTGCAGCTGTCACCCGGGAACGAGCGCGCGAAGGAGCTGCTCTTCTTCGCGCTCCAGGAGCAGGCCGAGCAGCAGCGGCAGCGGCAGCGCTGCGACGACGTCGCCGACATCGTCAGGGAGCAGGGCCTGTACGCCGGCTCCATCTCCAGCAAGTCCTGGTCCGGCGCGTCGCTGGTGCAGGCCTGTTGGTCCACGCTGGGGCAGACGCACGCCACGGCCGAGCGGTGGCCCGAGGCCGTCGTGGCCTACGAGCGCGCGCTCTTGGCCAAGCCCGACGAGCCGGCGGCGCGGCAGAACCTGGCGGCCATGGAGTTCAACTGGGCGCTCGCGCTGGCCAAGCAGCGCCGGTGTGAAGACGCGCGGCCGCTGGCCTTGCGGGCGGCGCGGGTGGACGCGGTCGCCACGTCAGTGCCGGAGCTGCTCGCGAGCTGCGCCGGCGATCGCGCCGTCGAAGCGGGCAACGCCAACGATTGGGCGCGGGCTGTCACCGAGCTGCGGCGCGGGCTGACCGATGCGCCTGGCAACCAAGCGCTCACCCACAACCTGGGCGCGGCGCTGGGGAACTGGGCCAGGCAGCTGGCGCAGCAGGGACGGTGTGAGGAGGCGCTCGCGCAGGGTGACGAGCTCAAGGCGCTGGGGAAGGGTCCGCTCGTCGAGCAGATCACGCAGCGGTGTGGTCGCGGCCGCTGAAGCACGCCTCCGTCGTCACCGCGTCTGGCGGTGGACGCCACGCGTGAGCACCTTCAGTGCCCGGCCGGCGCCGCCGGTGCTCTCTTGGTACACGACGTAGATCGCCGGGTCGAAGGCCGCGCTGCTCCGCTGTGCCACCGTCATGGTGACGAGCCTGGCCTGGTCCGTCGGGTTGGAGGACCACGTCTTGAGGACCGAGCGCGTCCACGACGTGCTGCGGTGGCAGTCGACGGCGCAGTGGGCGAGCTTGAGCCGGGCCGTCGTGCCGTCGAGCGACACGGCGCGGTACGCGAGGTAGTGGCCGTCATCGTTGGCGAAGGCGTCCAGCGCCGCGCTGTCGCACGTCTCGGTGTCGAGGCGGAAGCGGTCGAAGCCGAGGCCGTCGGCGACCGTCTCACCTGCCGCCACCGTCACGTGGAGGTCCGCCGGTGTGTTGAACAGGTCGTCGAACTTGGTGACGTGGGCGAACACCGAGAACGGGCCGCTCTGCGCCCCGGCGAGGTGAGAGTTGCCCACGAAGTTGCTGACGCCGTAGACGGGCGTGCTGCCCGACGCCGAGTTGCCCTGCACCACCGTGTTCGCCGCCACCGAGAAGCTCGTGCCCGAGTTGGTGGACTGAGCCGCGTAGACGTAGTCGCTACGGCTCGGGGACCCGCCCGTGTACTCGCGCCAGCTCACCAGCACGTAGCCCGTGGCGAGGTTGGCGGCGATGACCTCGACCGCGCCGATGGTGTTGGCCGCGGTCGTGGTGATGGTGCCTCGCAGCGTCACCACGAGGTTCGCGTCCAGCGTCGCGATCCGAATCGTGTCGGTCGCCGCGTTGGCGTACGCGACCACGATGCCGTCGTTGGTGCTGCTCGCCTTCGCCGAGATGAAGTCGATGGGCGCCGCCGGGTCCAGCGTCACCAGGTTGCCGGCCCCCATGAAGTCGCTGAAGGTCACGGCCCTCAGGGCGTTCGGGGCCGCGAGGTCCTCGTAGAACATGACGGCCTTGCCCGAGAAGCCCGCGAAGGCCCGCGCGCCGGTGGTGGTCGCCGCCGTGGGGCTGTAGCTGGACCACGTCGCGCCGGAGTTGTTCGAGCGGTACAGGGTCAGCTCGTTGCCCGCCAGGCTGCCCACGGGCGGCCACACCGCGACGCGGTCGTCGTAGGCCACCACGCCACCCGTCGCGCTGGGGCCCGGCGCCGCGGCGGTGTTGGTGACCAGGGTGACGTCCGCGAAGGGTCGCAGCTGCCACACGTCGCCGCTGTTGCCGGGCATGCCCTGCGCGTCCACTGCGCGCACGTGGAAGAACTCCGCCAGTCCCGACGGAGGACCGACGGCGTACTGCGGAATGCTGGTGAAGTCGGTGTTGACGAAAGGAGCCTGGCCGTCCGGGTCCGAGTCGATCTGATAGCGATCGACGCCCGCGGCGGACACCCAGCTCAGCCGCGAGCTCCCCTCTCCCTGCGCGGCGCCGATGGGCAGCGACGCGAGCTGCGGGAGCAGCACCGTGAGGGCCGTCCCGTACAGGTCCGTGTACGCCACCGCGACGTCCGTCGAGCGGTCTCCCGTCAGCACCGCGTGGAGCCCGTTGGTCGCTTGCGCCTCCAGCGTGCTCCAGCTGCTGAAGGTCGCCATCTCGTCCTCCGACTGACCCAGCTTGAGCTGCCCCGCAGTGTCTCGGTACAGCACGTACACGTTGCGCCCGCCCGCCCAGACCCGCGCTCGGCTCTGCGGCTGAGCGTCGGTGCGCAGGACGGTGGGAGCGCCGAAGCCCGTGCGCGAGTCGAGCATGCGCCGGCCGTAGAGCGTGGTGGCCGGCCCCGCGTTAGACGGGCCGTTCCACACCGACCGCAGCTGCGCGGTCGTGCCGGTGGGCACCGCGGACCAGCTCGCGCCGTCGAAGTGCAGCGCGGTCCCGCCACTGCCGACGGCCCACACGTCGTTGGGGCCCGTCCCGCTCACGTCCTCGAGGTTGGCGGCGGACGAGCTGTGTACCGCCCAGCTCGTGCCGTTGTACCGGAGGATGACGTTGGTCCCCACAGCCCACACGTCTGAAGCCGAGGAGCCCCAGACCCCCAACAGCCCAGCCGTCGTCGGTGAGGGCACCGCGGCCCAGCTGGTCCCGTTGTACCGAATGATGGTCCCACCAGCGCCCACCGCCCAGATGTTGTTGTCTGCCGTGCCCCACACCGCGAAGAGCGTCGCGGTCGTCGGCGTCGCGACGGCGGTCCACGCCCCCGGGTTCGAGCGCACGATGTTGGTCGCAGGCACGACCCCCACGCTGTCGTAGGCGCCGACCGCCCAGCTCTGCCCCGTCGACGACGTCCACACCCCGTAGAGGGTGGCGTCGAAGCCCGCCGGAGGCGTGACTGGGCTCCACGTCGTGCCCGTCGCCGAGATGATGGCCCCCTGCGCCCCGACGGCGACGGCCGAGGTCGCATTCAACGTGTACACGTCGGTGAGCGCGCGCCCGTTCGCAGGGGAGATCGGGTAGCCGCTCGAGTCGTAGAGTCCGTCCCACGCCTCCCCGTTCCAGCGAAGGATGACGCTCACCGGGTAGTTGAACCCGAGCACACTCACCACGAAGGCGTCGCCGACGGCCCACAGGTCATCCACCGCGGCAATGCCGATGGGCGTTGGGCTGGGCTGGGCCGCCCACTGCGTCTCGCCCAGGCCGAGGATCGTGCCTCCCGCACCGACAACCCAGCCTGTCGCCTGTGGTCTGCTCGTGACGAGGTAGGCCTGCGCCGCTTCGGGCAGCGATGCGCAGGCGAGATCGAACATGCCGACCTCACTCCCCGGCCCCGCGCCGACCCCGACCGCCTGCTCCAGCGCGTCTCCCACGCCCGAGGTGTACTGCGACACGCCGGCGCGGAAGTGAATGAGGGCGCGCAGGTTCGAGGCCTCGGTCCCGTTGCGGTCCTTCCACACCATGATGCTCTTGGAGTTGGCCATGCAGGCGTCCAGGTCTGACGTCAGCGGCCACGGCGCGGTGCCGAACGCTGTGCCGCCGTTGACGAAGGCGTAGGGCGCGGAAAGAAACGTCCCGCCACCCTCGCTCCCGACACTCGCGGCGTGGATCCGCTTCGCCGGAGACGTATCAGCCGCGGGCAAGTAGACCAGGCGTGCGTAGTCTCCTCGCGACTGCACGGCGAACCCGTTGACCTTGGCCAAGTTCGCCGCCGTGGAGAACGCTGGATCCGACAGCTCAGTCCAGGTCTCGCCGCGGTCGGGGCTGCTCCACGCCTTGATGGGCGCCGCCCACGGGTCCGTCGGGTTGTTGATGGAAGCCGTCGACACCACCGCGACGGACGGCCCCATCATCACGATGGGCGCTCGCTTTCGATTCGGCGCGCCTAGGAAATCGAGCGTCGAGAAGCGCCACGTCAAGCCACGGTCCTGCGACGAGGCGACCTTGAGGTTGCCGTACTGGCCGGCCAAGTCCGTCTCCATGTAGCTGACGTAGACGTCCGTCCCCTTCACCGCGATGTCGAGGGGGCGAATGGGCGACGCCGAGCCCGGGTTGACGGTGACACGCCGCCACCCAATCGACGTTCCGAGGCTCGCGCTCGCAGGCGACGTGTTGCCGGCCACGTCCACGGCGCGCACCGCGAAGACGTAGTCCGTCTTGTCCAAGAGACTGAGCACATAGCCGTCCGTCTGCGTGCCGTTGATGGTGGCGCACACGGCGGTAGGGCTCACGGTGCCGCACAGCACCTCGTAGCGGCCGATGCCGTTGAGGTCGCTCGTCGCTTCCCAGAAGAGCCGCGCCCCGCGGTTCTGCGAGTCCACCGTCCTGAGCACGGGCGCCAGCGGCGGGGTGGTGTCCAGCACCACCGACGTCGACACCACCGCCGAGGTGTTCTGCAGCGCGTCGCGGAAGCGGGCGTACAGCGTCTTCAGCCCGTCCGGCGCGCTGAAGCCGACCAACTTCGTGGACGGCGTCGCGCCGTACGCTTGGTACACCCACGGGCCCGTCGAGCTGGTCGCCGTCGCCCACTCCGTCGCGCCGCTCGCCGAGCCGCTGGCGACGACGGTGGCCGTCGTCACGTTGATGAAGCCCTGCGTGCTGGCGAGCGAGAGAAAGGCGTTGTCCGGCGCCGTCGCGTCGAGGGTGATGCTGTCCGTGGCGAAGAGCGCGGCCGAGTTGAGCGCCGCGTCGCGGACACAGCCGTTGACCGTCTTCACGCCGTCTCCCGCGGACGCCGTGAACGTCGTTCCGGCGGTCAGCGGGACCCAGCTCAAGGCCGCCCCCACGCCGCAGGACGCCGCGCCCGCAGTCTCGAGCAGGGCCACCTGGAGCTGCGGACTCGCGTCGATGCAGCCGCTCAGCGTGACGCCCACCTCGCGCTGCGCGGTCTGGTCCGCCTGGGCTCCACCGGTGACGCTGCCGTCCGCCTTGCGCCCGACGAGGACCAGGCTGCACGACGCGGGCGCGGCGCCGTCGAAGTCGATGGTGTCTTGCGCCGTCGCGGCCACGTTGCCGGCCACGTCGGCGACGCAGGCGACGAGCGTCCGCGTCGTGCCCGTCCCCGTGAGCGTCGTCGTCGTCGAGCTGCCGGTGAGCGCCGTGAAGGGGCCCATGCCGCTCGCGCACGTGCTCCCCGCACCGCCGAACTTCACCTGGCTCGCTCCGCTGTGCGTCAAGTCGACGCGCACCGTGGTGCTGCTGGACAGCGCGGACGACGTGCTCCCGTCCGCGAGCGTCCCGACGATGGAGATGGCGGACAGGCTCGGCGGCGTGGTGTCGACGTCGATGGTGTCGGACACCACCTGCGTCAGGTTGCCGACGTCGTCGGCGAAGAGCGCTCGGAACGTCTTGGCGCCGTCGCCAGGGGGAAACGTGACGCTCACCGACGCCAGCGCCGCGAAGGAATCAGCGGACGAAGGCGTCGTGCCGTCGGACTTGTAGGTCCAGCTCACCGCGCCCAACGCTGTGCCCACCACGACCATGGTGTTGCTGCCGACGGGCACGGCGGCAGCGGCCTCGGCGGCGTTGAAGAAGGCGTCGCCATTCTTGATGCTGACGAGGGCGCTCGACGGCGCCGCCGTGTCGAGCGTGATGCCGTCTTGGAACGACGCGACGCTCACCCGCCGCGCGGCGTCCCGCACGCAGGCCCAGACCGTCTTGAGTCCGTTGCCGCTCGAGAGCAGGAACTGGGCGCTCGTCGCGCCGCTGAGCGACTGCCACAGCGGCGAGCCTGGCGCCGGGCACGTCAGAGACGTCGCTTCGACGAGGTGCACGTCCGCGACGGCTTCGCTGCAGCCCACCAGGCTGGCCGTCACTTGCGGCAGAGCCGTCTTGTCGGCCGTCGCGCCGCCGGTGTTCGCGCCGGTGTCGGCGCGACGTCCAACCAACGTCAGCGCGCAGCCCGTGGGGGCCGCGGCGTCGACGTCGAGGGAGTCTTCGAGCGGAGGCGCGATGTTGCCGGCCGCGTCCGACAGGCAGACGCGGGCGGTGTACGTGGTGCCCACCGGTGGCCCCGGCAGCGTCACCGGCGCTGAGCCCGAGAAGCTGGCGTAGGCCGCGAGACTCGTCGGGCAGGCGACCCCGGACGCCACGACGGCGAAGAGCGTCGCGCCGCTCTGCACCAGTGACGCCGTCACGACGGGCGTGGTGGACCACGTCGTCGACTGGCTCCCGTCCGCCAGCACGCCCGTGAAGCTGAGCGAGGTGAAGGTGGGGACGACCGTGTCGAAGGTGATGCTGTCCGTCACTTCGGGGGTAGTGTTGCCCACGTCGTCGCGGAAGACGGCGCGCACCGTCTTCGTCCCGTCGCCCGCCGAGAAGGTGATGTTGACGGGGTTGGACGTGGCGAGGCTCACGAAGCTCGTCGGCGTCGTACCTTCGGCGTACGCCCACTCGGTCGCCCCGGTCGCCGCGCCGCTCGCGCTCGCGAGGCGACCGCCCCGCGTCGTCACCTGCTGGGCGTTGACGAAGTCCGCGCCCACGTCGAGCGTGACGCTCGGGGCCGCAGGGGGCGTCTGGTCCAAGGTGAGGGAGCTGGGCACCAACGCGCCGACGTTGCGCGTCGCGTCCCGCACGCACCCGCGAACCGTCTTCAGGCCGTCGCCCTGCGACAAGGAGAACGTCGAGGTGCCCAGCGGCTGCCAGTCGGCCGCGCCGAGCGTGGTGCACGTCACCGTCGTCGCTTCGGTGAGGAAGACGTCGGTCGGCGCTTCGCTGCAGCCGCTCACCCCGACGCCCACGTCGCGCAGCGCCGTCTTTCCCGCCGTGACGCCACCCGTCGCCGCGCCGCCGGCGGTCCGCCCCGTCAGGACGAGGGCGCAGCCGGTTGGGGAGCTGCCGTCCACCGTCATGGACGTGGTGACGGCCGACGGCGCCGTGACGTTGCCCGCGGCGTCCGCGAGGCACAGCTTGGCTTGGCGCGAGGGCCCCGTGCCGGGCAAGTCGAGGACGAGCGAGGCCCCGCTGAAGGCCGTGTAGCCGCTCGGCGGACAGGTGGTGGTGGCGGCGGGGACGAGCTGCGCGCCGCTCGCGCCGAGCTGACTCAACGTGACGGTGACGGTGGAGGTGGTGGAGCGGCTGGGAGACGGTGTGCCGTCGGCCAGGCTCCCGGTGACGGTGTAGCTCGAGAGCGTCGGCGCGCTGGTGTCCACTTCGACCGAGTCGGTGACGAGCGGCGTGACGTTGCCCACGTCGTCCTTGAAGAGCGCCGCGACCGTCTTCACGCCGTCACCGGCGCTGAGCGTGAAGCTGCTGGGCGCCAGCGCGGCGAAGGTGCTCGGCGTCGCCGCCTCCGCCAAAGCCCAGGTGGTCGCCGTGGTCGCCGCGCCGGTGGCGCTGACGTGGTTCTGGTTCCCCGCCGCTTGGGAGTCGGCCAGGTTGAAGTACGCCGCGCCGCCGTGGAGGACGAGTGAGGGCGCACTGGGTGGCTCGGTGTCCAGCGTCACCGCCGCGGCCACCACGCTGGTGGTGTTCCGAGCGGCGTCACGCGCGCAGCCGCGGACGGTCTTCAACCCGTCGAGCGCGCTGACCGTGAAGGTGTTGGCTCCGCTGGGCGCGAAGGCGGCCCACGGGAGGGACGCGCTGGCCGTGCAGGAGGCGGTTCCTTCGGTGAGGAAGAGTTCGGCCGGCGGCTCAGTGCAGCCGGTGAGGGCGAACCGCACGTCGCGGCGCCCCGTCTTCGTGGCCGCTGGCCCGCTCGTCGGCTGGGCGTCGTCAGCGCGCAGCCCCGTGAGGACGAGCGCGCAGCCCGACGGGCTCGAGGCGTCGAAGGCCAGCGACGCAGTCAACAGCGCCGAGAGGTTGCCGGCCGCGTCGCTCACGCAGGCCTTGAGCGTGCGTGTCGTCCCGCTCCCCGTCAGCGTCACGCGGGCGGAGTTGCCGGACAAGGGGACATGGCCACTCGAAGGACAGGTGGTGACGCTCGCGTCGCCGAAGAAGACGTGCGTCGCGCCGCTCTGAATCAGCTCCGCCGTCACGTCGGTCGTCGTCGTCACGGCGGTCGACGCCGCGCCGTCGGCCAGCGCACCGACGAGACGCAGGCTGGTGAAGACAGGCGCCAGGCTGTCGACTTCGATGGAGTCCGCCGCTTCCGGTGACGTATTGCCGACGTCGTCCCGGAAGTACGCCCGCACCGTCTTGACGCCATCGCCCGGCGAGAGCGCCAGCGGGAGCGGGTTCTGCGTCGCGAAGTCCACGTACGCACCGAGCGAGGCGCCGTCTTCGACGACAGCCCACTGCACCGCGCCGATCGCCGAGCCGAGGACCGAGACTGTCGCCACGCCGCCGTCGAGCTGGGCGGCGCCGACGAAGGCCAGGCCCCCGTGAAGCGTCACGCGGCCGGCCGAGGGAGGGGTGGTGTCCACGGTGAGGCTGGCCGCCGCGAAGGACGCCGAGTTCCTCGCGGCGTCTCGCACGCACCCGCGCACCGTCTTCAGGCCGTCGCCGGATGACAGGTTGAGGCTGGCGCCACTTGCGGGCGCGGGACTCCAGGCGAGGCTGGTGGACGTCGCGCAGTCCACGGTGGGCTGCTCGGTGAACGCCACCTCGGTCGGCGCTTCGGCGCAGCCGCTGAGCTGCAAGGGCACCGTCCGCTGGGCCGTCTTGGTGGTGCCCGTGAGGCTCCCGTCCACACGGAGCCCCGTCAGGCCGAGCTGGCAGCCGGTGGGAGCCGTGGCGTCAAAGAGGATCGACGCGCTCGCGGGGCCCGACACGTTGCCCGCGCCGTCCGCCAAGCACACGGTGACGGTTCGACTCGCTCCGGAACCGGGAAGCGGGTGGCCCTGAATCACCGGGCTGGTGAGCGCGCGGTAGCTGGCGTCCACCGGCGGGCAGCTCGTCAGGCTGCCGTCCGACAACAGCGCGCGGGTGGCTCCGACGTGGGAGACGTTGACGGTGACGCTCGGGGACGCCGTCAGCGTGCTCGAGGGCGTGCCATCGGCCAGGGTGCCGCTCAGGCTCAGCCCGAGCGACAGCGGCGCTTGCGTGTCGAGCTCCACTTCCACGCTCGTCGTGCCGTCGTTTCCCGCCGCGTCGCGCACGCGCACGAAGACTTGTTTGCGGCCGTCGCCCGACGACAGCCGAAAGCCGACTCGCCCAGTGGGTGGGTACGGCTGCGGCACGGCGTCCGCAAAGAGCGCCGACTCCGAGAGCGCCAGCCCCGCGTCGGGCGACAGCGGTGAAGTATCGACGGTGCTGAGCTCGAGCTGGATGCCGGCGTCATTCGTCAGGGGCGCCGACAGCAGCGTCGCCGTGACGCTCGGAGGCGTCGCGTCGTAGGTGATGTGCGCTTGCTCCACGGCGCCCGCATTCCCGGCGGAGTCCACGAATTGACAGAACACCGTCTTCGAGCCTTCGCCGAGCGGGTCCAGAAACCACGCGGCGCGCGCGCGCGCGGGCTGAAGCGGCAGCGCGGCCAAGTCGCTGCTGTCATTGGCCAGCCTGACGAAGACGGCGCCTCCGTGCGGCTCGGCCCCGAAAGTCTGGGTTACGTCGACCAAGAAGGTGTTGGTGTACCCGTCGACCGTCGCACGGGGCCCGCGCGCCAGGCTGCAGGTCCCGGTCGGGCCGATGGTGTCGATGACGACCGACGCGCTGACGACGTCGCTCGCGTTGCCCGCGTTGTCGAAGAACTGGGCGAGGACGACCTGCGGCCCGTCGCCCGACGTCGCGCGGGTGAAGGTCGTGTCGCGCACGAAGGGCGCGTTGGGCCCAGGCAGCTCGGCGGCGCCGCCGTCGATGGCAGAGGCCCCGGCGTCGACGTTGCCGTCGGCGAGGCGCACCCAGGCCACTCCAGACGTGGTGTCGGCAGCCGCGAGGGTCACCGGCAGGGGGTTGGCGATGCGCGTGAAGCGCTGGCCCGACGCCAGCGTGAGAGAAGCGCCGGTCGGCGCCGTCGTGTCGAGCGTCACGGTCGCAGACAGCGGCGCGCCTTCGTTGCCCATGGCGGACTTGAGCTGGACGGAGACGGCCTTCACGCCGTCGCCCTGGCTCAACATGAAGGGGACCCGGAGCCCGGTGAGGGCTTGGTAGGTGGCCGTGGTGAGGGCCTGCGCCGTGCCTTCGGCGACGCGGTACTCGGCGGCGGCGCCCACGTTGGAAAGCACCAGCGTGACGGCGCGGGTGCGGGTGTAGCCGGGCGTGTTGGTGGCATCACCGTCGTCGATGAGGAAGTCGCCCAGCACACGGGACAGGCGCAGCAGCCCGACGTCGGTCGCCGTGCCCAGGCGCACCGTCAGCATGCCCGACTCCGCGGTGATGTAGCCGGTGCGTCGGGCGCGGACCGTCGCGGTGCCGACGGGCAGGCCGCTCAGCACGAACGTCCCGCGGCTCGGCATCGACGCGCTGGGGACGACGACGGCGGAGTACGCGGTGCCGACGACGTCCACGGTGGTGGCGTCGAGCGGCGCTCCGTCTGCCATCTCGACGGAGCCGCGCAGGTCGCCTCGGTCCAGCCGCAGGACGAGCTCGAGCCCGGCCACCAGCTCGCCGGGGGCGAGGACGACGTCGGTGGTGGCGCGCTCCCCGT
>JALHOS010000253.1 GCA_022842905.1 Myxococcaceae bacterium
GCGCCGCGCGCGGGGCGATGCGGCTGGGGTCGCGCGGCTGACCGCCGACGCGGCGCAGCGGCTGCTCAAGGCCGACCGGTATCGCCAGATCTCGCTCGAACGGATCTACGACTTCCGCGACTCGCGCCTCTAGGGCTCCGGCCTCCTGGCTCGGTGCACGGGTACGCCTTGACGTGCATCGTCAGTCGTCTCTACCATTTGCTCGAATTTCTCGGGGGAGCGGGCAACAGGCCCGAAGTTGAGGAGGGCCCACGTGGCTGCCGAGAACAGAAAATTCACCCGAACGCCCTCGAGGCTGCGCTGCTGGTGCGAAGGCGAGAACGTCACCGTGTACGCGCGCATCGGGAACCTCAGCGAGGGGGGGCTGTTCTTGCGCACCAGCACGCCGCTGCAGCGCGGCTCGTTGGCGGTGCTGCGCTTTGGTTCCGAGATGCCGATCCAGGCCAGCGCGCGTGTCATCTGGTCGCGCATGGAAGGGCAAGGGGGCCCAGCCGGCATGGGCCTCATGTTCGAAGGCGTGGACGAGGGGCAGTTGGCGGAGATCCGACGCATCGTCGAGGTTGAGCGACGCCAACGGCACGAGTAAGGGATCGGCGCGCCACGGCGCTTTCAAGCGCAGGACAACGACTCGGGGACGGACGGGCACGTGCGAATCGCGATCATCTCGGACATTCACAGCAACATCGAAGCGCTCACCGAGGTGTTTCGGGTGATCGACAACTCCCGGGTCGACCGCATCGTGTCGCTTGGCGACGTCGTGGGCTACGGCGCTTCGCCCAACCCCTGCTGTGACCTGGTGCGACAGAACGCCGAGGTGACGCTCCTGGGCAACCACGACGCCGCCGTGGCGGGGCGCATGGACTACTCGTTCTATTACGACGCCGCTCGGCACGCGCTGGACTGGTCGGCCTCGGTGGTGAGCGAGCAGAACCTGGCTTGGCTGCGGAGCTTGCCGTTCACGTACCGCATCGGAGACGTGGGCTTCTGCCACGGCTCGCCGATCGATCCGCGCGCGTACGAGTACATTTTCGCGCTGGAGCAGGCGCGCGAGCTGACGCCCTTCGTGGGCGATCTGCCTGAGGTCACGTTCATCGGGCACAGCCACCTGTGCAAGGCGTTCGCGATCGGCTCGGGCGAGGTCAACGACGTCGTCGCGCAGAAGTTCGCGATCCGAAAGGGCTACAAGTACATCATTTCGGTCGGCTCGGTCGGTCAGCCTCGGGACTACGACAACCGCTCATGCTTCGTGATCTTCGACACCGACGCGCGCACGGTGGAGTACCTGCGCGTGGAGTACGACATCGAGGCGTCGGCGCAGCGGATCTTCGACGCCGACCTGGCGCTCAACTTCGGCAAGCGGCTGTTCCTGGGGGTCTGATGCGGGCGTGGGCTGCAGTCGCGACGGTGTGTGTCGTCGCGGTCCTCGGCTGTCGCAAGCCGAGCGGCAAAGCGTTCTACGAGTTCAACACGCAGTACGAGCTGTTGGTCGCGCGCGACGGCGACGCCGCGTACGCCCAGCCGGACATGGACAGCATCGTCCAGGGGCTCTCGTCGGTGCCTGAAGGGGCCGCTGAGCGTGGGGCCGCCCAGGCCGTGCTCCAGAAGATCACCGCGGCGCGGCAGCGGATCGCGGCCGAAGAAGAAGCCGCCAAACAGGTGGTCGAGCGCTCCCGCGCCGACACCACGCCGACGATGCCGTCGTATTTCGAGAACCGCGGGGCCCCTGTTCCGCCCCCGCCCGCGGCGCTGCGGCCGGCCGGCGACGCCGGCGTGAAGATTCCCACGCTCGACGGCAACCTGGACGAGAAGGCGCTCGCGCTCCACTTCGCGGGCTGCTTCGATCCCGGCGTGGCGGGGCCACTTCCGCAGGACGACCGGCGGGGCGTCGGGTACACGATCAGAGGGAGCGCCGACTGTCGTCGCCGCATGGGCTTGTCTGCGACCGGCGAGGTCGTCCTGTTCTTCGTCGATGGGCACCTCGCCAAGCAGCTCACGCGCTCGCAGGTCCCACCGGCGGTGCCGGAGCCACGCATCATACAAGTGCTCGTCGATGCGGGCCCCCTCCCAGAGCCGCGCATGACCTTTCCTGGCGCCCCGCGACCGGAGCTGCCGCCTCCGACCGTCAGCCCATGAGAGACGCCGCGTTCATGACCCTCATGCGCCTGCTTCCGAAGTCGGCGCTCTCCTCGCTCGTCGGCTTGGCCACGCGCGCCGCAGTGCCGGCGCCGCTCCACCAGGTCGTCATGCGGACCTTCGCGCGCACCTACGGCGTCAACCTGGCCGAGGCCGCCGAGCCCATCGAAGCCTTCAGCACGTTCGGCGCGTTCTTCACGCGCAAGCTCAAGGACGGCGCGCGGACGATCGACGCGGATCCTGCGGTGGTGGTCAGTCCCTGTGACGGTCGCGTCTCGCAGCTCGGCACGATCGACGCGGGCCGGTGCCTCCAGGCCAAGGGTGTGTGGTTCCCGGTGGACAAGCTGCTGGGCGACGCGCGCCGTGCCCTGGACTTCGAAGGAGGCACGTTCATCACCATTTACCTGTCTCCGCGGGACTACCACCGCTTCCACGCGCCCTTGGACGGCAACGTGACCGGCTACGCGTACCAGCCCGGCGAGTTCTGGCCGGTCAACCCCGCGTCGGTCCGCACCAAAGACGCGCTCTTCGCGATCAACGAGCGCCTCATCACGTACTTCGACGGGCCGGCCGGCCAGTGTGCATACGTCGCCGTCGGTGCGACGTGTGTGGCCCGAATCCAGGCGGCCTACGACTCCATCACCACGCACCGCGGCGAGCCCGTTCGGACCGTGTCGTACCCCGCGCCCAAGCCGCTGAAGAAGGGCGACGAGGTGGGCATGTTCGAGATGGGGAGCACCGTCATTCTGCTCTTTCAGCGCGGCCGGGTTCACCTGGACGAGGCCCTGGGTCCCGACGCGCCGCTCCGCCTCGGGCAGCGAATCGCCACGCTCACCAGCGCCACCCGAGCTTGAATCACCTACCGTCTGGGCCGTCTGCAGCCCCGCACCCCTGAAAGGGACCCCCGCACCATGAAGCTCTGCTCGTCGATCGTCGCCGCCCTGTTCCTGCTGACCGCCGCCCGAGCCGCGGCGGACGAAGAGCTGGCCGACGTGAACAAGCCGGCGCCGGCCTTCCGCCTGCCCGTCTACAACGACAAGGACGTGGGCCAGAAGTTCCTGGGGCTCGACAAGTTCGTCGGCCCTGACGCGCCGGACAAGAAGACCAAGGTCGTCCTCTTGTCGTTCATGGCGAGCTTCTGCGGCCCTTGCAAGAAGGAGATGCCGTACCTCCAGTCGCTCCACGACAAGTACAAGGACGCGGGGCTGCGCGTCGTCATGGTCTCCATCGACAAGGAAGAGGAAGGCCAGGCGAAGATCGCCGAGCTCATCGCCACCAACAAGGTGACGTTCCCGGTGCTCAAGGATCGCTTCAACATCGTCGCGCGACGGTGGCTGGGCATGCAGAGCCCGCTGCCCTCGCTCTTCCTCGTCAAGCCCGACGGCGTCGTCAGCATGGTGCACCGCGGGTACAACGACGACGCGTCGAAGATCCTGGCCGAGACGGTCGAGAAGACCCTGAAGAATTGACGCCGCTGATCGTCATCGCCGGCCCGACGGCGTCGGGGAAGACGGCGCTGGCGATCGAGGTCGCGCGGGCCGTGGGCGCGGAGATCCTCAGCGCCGACTCCCAGCAGGTGTACCGGCACTTCGAGCTGGGCATGGCCAAGCCCAGCGCCGCCGAGCTCGGCCAAGCGCCGCACCACGGCCTGTCCTTCGTCGACCCGTTCGAAGAGTTCTCGGCCGCTCACTACCAGCGCTTCGCCGACGGGGTGATCGCCGAGGTGAGCGCTCGTGGCCGCCCGCTCGTCGTCGTCGGAGGCACGGGACTGTACTTGCGCGTACTGCTGAGGGGCGTGGTGGCGGCACCGGCGGCGAACGCGAGCCTGCGCGCCGCGCTGACGGCGCTGGCCGACCGTGAGGGCAACGAGGCGCTGCACGCCAAGCTCGCCCAAGTGGACGCCGAAAGCGCGGCGCGGCTGCCGGCGGCGGATCGGGTTCGCGTGATTCGTGCGCTGGAGCTGTTCGAACTCACCGGCGTCCCGGCGTCGGTGCAGCGCGCCGGTCACGGCTTCGCGCAGCACCGGTACGACGCGCGCTTCGTCGTGCTCGATCCTCCCCGCGCGGCACTCTACGAGCGGATCAACCTCCGCACCCAGGCCATGTTCGCTCAAGGACTGGTCGACGAGGTGCGGGGCCTGGTCGCTCGAGGGTTCACCGACACGGCGCCGATGCGGGCCGTCGGCTACGCGCAGGCCTTGGCAGTCGTGCAGGGACGGCTCACGCTCGACGCGGCAGTGGCGGACACCGCGCAGAAGACGCGGCACTACGCCAAGCGCCAGTGGACGTGGTTCAAGAAGGAACCCGGCGCGCTCGCCCTCACTCCACCGTTCACCGTCGCCGACGTCCTGCGCGCACCGGTGTGGCCTGCGGGTGCTGGCGCGGCTTCGCCTTAGCGACGCATGAAGCGCGGACGGCGCCCACCGCCCATGAACTGGACCTGCTGCATCGGCGGGGTCTCGAGCCCCAGCTGCCACCACATGGGCTCCCACGCCTTCATCTTCAGCTTCTTGTCGTTCTGCAGATCGGTCAGGGCCTTCTTGAGCTTCTCGTCGCTCGGGTTCTCCGACACGCCGCGCGCCAACACTTGCATGGCCCGGTCTGATTCTTTGTTCTGCACGAGGCACCACGCGTAGGCCGCCCACATGAGCGACTCCTTCTTCCCGTGTTTGATCGCGTCCTCGAAGCAACGCTGCATGCCGCCGAAGTCCTTGCGCTGGAAGAGCAGGGCGCCCTGCATGGCGCGCGCGAGGTAGTCCCGCGGCGACGCCTTGGCGAACGCCACCATCGCTCCGTCATGATCCTTGAACATGTACTTGAGCATGCCGATCTGGCCGTACAGCTGGCCTTCGACCAGGAACTGCCACTTGCCCAACGGGAGCGCGCCCTCGAGCAGCTTGATCGCCTTGTCGACCTTCACCTTCTGCTCTTTTTGGTTCTGCGTGAGGCTCGACAGCTCGGCCTGGACTGCCTGGCTGACGGCCTGGAGCTTCATGAAGCTGCGCCGACCCAAGAGCACCATGGCGGCGAGCATGGCGATCGTGCCGGGGATGATCCCCGCCAGCAGGCTGAAGTTCAGGAGCTTCACGAGGACGGCGACGGCGATTCCCACCGCCACCGAGAGCAACACGTTGATCATGGGTGCAGGCCTATACCAAGTCTGTTAGAGAGCGCGCGCCGTTGCGCTTGAAGAAAGGCCCTCTGTCGAAACTGGTAGACGAGGCGGACTCAAAATCCGCTCCGGTTGACCCCGGGTCCCGGTTCGAGTCCGGGGAGGGCCATAGCACCCACGCCGTCGTCGGGCGCCCCACGCGCAGCGCAGCGACGGCGGTCGTCAAAGCCCACGTCGCCGTGTTGGACGGCAAGCCGCTCCGCGCCGCGCTGTCCGAAGCGCTCGATCAGGCCGAGCGGCTGGGCGGGAGCGAGCGCCGCTTCGTCGCCTTCGCCGTCCGAGAGCTGTCCCGGCACCAGCGCCTGCTGGAGCTGTGGGCGCGATCGGCTGGCCACCCTGCCTCGAAGCTGCAGCTCCAAGAAGACGAGGCGCTGCTCCGCTACGCCTTGTGGCGACACCACGTGACCGGCGCGACGGCGGAGCGGGTGGTGGTGGAGATCGGCCTGCCGGGCCCAGTCCGCCCGCGCTCGATTCCGGACAACGTGTTGGTCCGCGCGCTGGAAGCGCCTCGGCCGCCGCTCCCGCCGGAGCCGCTCGAGCGCGCCGCGACGCAACACAGCTTCCCCGGCTGGCTGGTCGACGCGATCGGGCGCGCCGCTCCGACCGGTGAGCTCGAGGCCGTGCTCGCCGCGTTGAATCTGGAGCCGACGCTCACGCTGCGCGCCCGGCCGGCAGGGACCCGCGCCGAGGTGCTGGCCCAGCTCGCTTCCCTCGGGGTCGCCGCCGAGGCGTGTGACGAGCTGCCGGACGCGCTCCGCATCACCGACGACCGGCGCGCGGTCTTCGACTCGGGCCCGCTGAAGAACGGCCGGCTCCAGGTGATGGACCTGGGCAGTCAGCAGCTCGCGGCGCTTTGCCAGGTGACGCCGGGCATGACCGTGGTCGACTGGTGTTCGGGGGCGGGCGGGAAGGCGCTGGCGCTGGCCGACGCGGTGGGGCCGACCGGCCGAGTGTTCGCGCATGACAGCTCGAAGCGGCGGCTCTCGGAGGCCCGGCGCCGCGCCGCTGAGCTCAAGCTCCGACAGATCTCCTTCCCCGACGCGCCGCGCCTCGACCTGGCGCAGGTGATCTTGGTGGACGCGCCGTGCAGCGGCACCGGCACGTTGGGCCGCGAGCCGGATCAGAAATGGAAGCTCAGCGCGAAGGCCGTGGCTCAGTTCGCGCAGACGCAAGGGGAGATCCTCGACGAGGTGGCCGCCGGCGCCGTGCCGGGCGCCGTCGTGGTCTACGGCACCTGCTCCGTGCTGCGCGAAGAGGACGAAGACGTGGTCGAGGCCTTCCTCGCCCGGCACCCGGACTTCTCGCTGGACGGGGGCTCCCTGCGCGTGTGGCCACACCGGTCCCGCAGCGGCGGGTTCTTCGGTGCGCGGTTGAAAAAGCACGCCGGGCCTGTAGCGTCGCGCGCATGACTCAGCCCCGCCCCGCTGCGCAGTCCCAGGCCGATACGATCAAGCAGATCCAAGCCGCGTGGGAGGAAGCCCAAGGGCAGCTCACCGTGCTGCGCCAGCAGGTGGAGTACGCGACGTCGCTGGCGTCCGCGAAGGTGTCCGCCAGTGGCCTCGAGCGTGAGCTCGACAGGGCGTACCGCGATCTGGGCGAAGCCGTCTGGGCCGAGGTGTCCAAGGGGCGGCTGGCGTTGCCCAACAACCTGTCCGGCGTGAAGAAGGCGCTCGAGGCCGTGACGACGCGCATTCAGCAGCAGAACGCGACGATCAACGATCTGCTGTCCGAGGGCGCTGACATCGCCAAGCTCCTCGAAGAGAAGATGAGCGCCGCGAAGGGCCCAGCGCCCAAGAAGCGCTGAAGGCGCGGTCAGGCTTCGTCGCGCCGCCGGTCGAAAAGCACTGGCGCGCGATTCAGAAAGGCAGTAACGAGCGCCGCCACGGTTCGTCCCCCAGGGCGAACAGCAAGCGTTTCGGGGCTATAGCTCAGCTGGGAGAGCGCCTGAATGGCATTCAGGAGGTCAGCGGTTCGATCCCGCTTAGCTCCACTGCTTCTTCGAACCCTCCGCCTCTGACCGAGTCGGGGGGTTCATTCGTTTTCGAGGTCCCCCGGGCTTTGCGCAATGGCTGAGACGTCTCGCGAGTTCTCCGCCGGCGGCGTCGCGGTCCGGCGTGTCGACGGGCACTGGCAAGCCGCGGTCATCAAGCCCGCGGGGCGGTCGGTGACGGCGCTGCCCAAGGGACACATCGAGCCTGGGGAAACGGCGCTCGCGGCCGCGCAACGGGAAGTGCAGGAAGAGACGGGCCTGGCCACGCGTGCGCTCACCAAGCTCGGTGACGTGCGCTACGTCTACCGCTGGCAGGGCCGCACGATCTTCAAGATGGTGTCGTTCTTCCTCCTCGAGCACACGGGCGGCGAGATCGACGTGCTGACGCCGGCCATGCGCAAAGAGGTGGATCTGGCGCGCTGGGTGCCGCTCGAAGACGTGTGGCGGCTGCTCAGCTACAGCGGCGAACGGCAGATCGCGCGCAGAGCCCTGTCCAGGCTCGTGCGCGATTAGCGAAGAGGAGTGCTCCGCGCTGCGGCGAGCTCAGCTCTGCGCGGTCGGCGCGCCGAACTTGCCCATCAACGCCTCGCGCACGTCGCGATCGAAGCGGACCTTGCCGGTGGCGATCTCTCGCAGCGACAGCACCGGGGCCTTGTTCTTCGAGTGCTCGACGAGCGGCGCGGCGCCGGCCATGAGCTGGCGCGAGCGCTTGGAAGCCAGCAACACCAGCGCGAAGCGGTTGTCGACGTGGGGGAGGGCGTCTTCGACGGTTACGCGTGCCATGAGGGGCGCCGATTTATGCAGGCCTCGATTCGAGGTCAAGCCACCAGCGGCGTCAGGCCAGCAGGCGGGCCAAGGCGTTTCGCGTCTCGGCCGGGAGCGAGCCTTCGACGAGCCCCAGGGCGCGCCGTGAGAGCAGCCGGTAGATCGCCCCCAGCTCCGGCGGCATGGCCTCGAGGTGCGCTTGGACGACGGCGACGTCTCCGCGGACGACGGGGCCGGTCAGCCCACGCGCGAGGCCTCGCCGTTCGATGCCGTCGAGCGCAGACCGCATGAGCGGCAGCAGCGCCTGGAGCGCGACCTCACGGCTGAGCCCGGCCTGCTCGGTGACGCTCACGGCGACGTCGGTGAGCGCGACGAGGAGGCCAGCGCTGAGCACCGCGCCCGCGTGGTAGGCCGCGCGGCCCGTCTCGGGGACCTCCAGCGCGTGCATGTCCAAGTCGGCTGCCAGCGTGAAGAGCTGCTGGCGAAGCTGCGGCGTCGTCGCGGCGACGGCCACCCAGTGCCCGGAAAGAGAATCGGCGGCGTCGCTGACGGCGACGAGCGGGTGAAAGGACGCCACGGGCCTGACCGGGGTCGTCCCGAAGACGGTGAGGGGCAGGGCGCCGGAGCAGTGCACCAGCGCCGTCTGCGGCCCGAGGTCCTCGGCCACCAGCGCAGCCGCCTCCGACACCGCGGCGTCGGGAACGGCGATGACACAGAGCGCGGCGCTGCGCAGATCGTCGTGATCCGCCAGGCGCAGGCCTGCCTTGGCGACGCGGCGCACCGACTCACCGGACCGCGGGAGCACCGACACGCGCCACCCCGCCTTGCGCAGCCCGAGCGCCAACGCCCCACCGATCCGCCCGGAGCCCACGATCACCAGCGACGGACGCCGAGCGGGCTTCTTGGTCGTCCGCGCCTTGGCGCGCTGCTTCTTGGCCGTCCCCACGCGCTAAGCCCGGGCCTCGGCGACGAACTGGTTCGGCGCGGGGACCTCGTCGCGCAGGAACTTGAGCTCGGTGCCGACCAACTCCACGCGAATGGAGTCTCCGGCCACGATCTCCCCGGCGAGGATCTGCTCGGCGAGCGGGCCTTCGATGAGCCGCTGGATCGTCTGGCGCATGGGCCGGGCGCCGAGCGCCGGGTCGAACCCGCCGGACTTGAGCAGGTGCGCCACCGCCTCGTCGCCGCACGCGTAGCGAATGCCCTTCTCCTCGAGCAGCCGGTCGCTCGACGCTTTGACGAGCAGGTGGGCGATGCGGGACACCTCGAGCTCGCTGAGCGGCTTGAACGCGCAGCGTTCGTCGATGCGGTTCCACAGCTCCGGCGGCAGGGCCTTGCGGGCCGCGGCCGACGCGGCGTCACCGGCCGACGCCTCGGCAGCGCCCTGGCCGCCAAAGCCCAGCGCGCGACCAGTGCGGCTGAAGACTTCGGCGCCCAGGTTGGTGGTGAGGATCACCACCGTGTTCGAGAAGTCCACGTGCCGGCCCTTGCCGTCAGTGAGCCGCCCCTCTTCGAGCACCTGGAGCAGGAGCATCAACACCTCGCGGTTGGCCTTGTCGATCTCGTCGAGCACCACGACTGACGACGGCTTCTTGCGCACCGGCTCAGTGAGCTGGCCCCCGTCGCCGTAGCCCACGTAGCCCGCCGGCGCGCCGATCAGCCGCGAGACGCCGTGCCCTTCGGACAGCTCCGACATGTCGATGCGGATCAGCGCGTCGGTCGAGCCGAAGAGCACGTCGGCCAGTGCCCGGGCCGTCTCCGTCTTGCCGACGCCGGTGGGGCCCAGGAACAGGAAGCTCCCCATGGGCCGGCGCGTCGAGAAGCCGGCGTAGTTGCGCCGAATCACCCGTGCGATGCGATCGATCGCGTCGTCGTGGCCGATGATCTTCGCGCGCAGCGCGCCTTCGAGCTTGAGCAGCCGCTCCGAGTCCGTCATCAGCAGGCGCTCTTCGGGCAGCCCGACCACCTTGGCGACCACGCGGGCCACGTCCGTCGCTTCGACCACGCGCTTGCCTTCGCGGTGGCAGCGGGAGCCGGCCAGGTCGAGCAGCGAGATCGCCTTGTCGGGCAGGAAGCGGTCCTTGATGTACTTGGACGACAACGACGCGGCGGCCTGGAGCGCGTCCGGCGTGTACTTGAGATGGTGGTGCGCCTCGTAGTGCTCGAGCACGCCGTTCAAGATGTAGACGGTGTCGTCGACCGACGGCTCGTTGACGACGACGGGCGTGAAGCGGCGCTCGAGGGCCGAGTCGCTGGCGATGTGCTTGCGGTACTCGTCGTGCGTGGTCGCGCCGATGCAGGGGAACTCACCGCGGGACATGGCCGCTTTGAGCTCGTTCGCCGCGTCCTGGGGGCCGTCGCCAGTCGAGCCCGCGCCGATGAGGGTGTGCAGCTCGTCGATGAACACGACCACCTTCCCGTTGGCCTGCCGCACCTCGTCTTTGATCGCGTTGAGCCGCTCGCTGAAGGACCCGCGCAGCTGGGTGCCGGCGACCAGCGTGGCCATGTCCAGCTCGACCACCACGCGGTCACCCAGAGGTCCGCGCATGGCCGCGAGCAGCTGCGCCGCGCCCTCGACGACCGCCGTCTTGCCCACCCCGGGTTCGCCGACGAGCACGGGGTTGTTGGTGCGCCGCTTCCCGAGAATGTCGATGACCTCGTCGATCTCCTTGGCGCGCCCGACGACGGGGTCGAGCTTCTTCGACTTGGCGAGCG
>JALHOS010000254.1 GCA_022842905.1 Myxococcaceae bacterium
GGCGGTCGCGACGGTGCTGACCGGTCGGGCGCTCGCCGGCGGGCCGTGCACCCAGTCGCTGCCCGCGCCGCTCCACACGCTCTGCGCCGACGGCCCGGCGCTGGCGACCGAGCTGAACGACAACTTTCGACAACTCCGCGACTGGATCCTCGCGCCGCCCGCCGCGGTGAGCGCGACGTCGTCGATCAGCGCCCAGGGCGACCTGAGCACGGAGGCGAACGTGAACGCGTTGGGCCGCGTCCGCGCGGGCTTCAACGGCAACCAGGGCGCGGAGTTCACGTGGAACACGGTGGTCGGCACCGGCCGCACCGAGTTCGTCAACAATCGTGGCTCGGGCCCCGGAGGGTTCAGCTTCTTCGACCGCGCCGGCCCCACCGCCGCGCTCGGCACGTCGATGCTCACCCTGAGCGGCACGACGGCGACCTTCAACGGCCGGGTCGGTGGCAACGGGCTGCTGTGCGTCGTCCCCACGGCGTGTGAGGACAGCCCCAGCTTCACGTGCAACGGCAGCACCACCTGCCCCAACAACAAGTTCATGGTGGGCTTCACCGACGGCACTGGCTGCGGCGCGCTGAACAGAGCCCGATGCTGCGCGCTGCAGCTGACCGCCTGCCCCTGACGCTCGAAGACGCCGACGCGGCGAGCCGCTCCGAAGAGCTGGGCTCGCCGCGCCTTGGGGCGCCACCCTGTCACTGGCGACGCCCCTCGGTTCCGCAACGCCGGGCCGCGCTCAGAACGCGTAGCCGCTCTCGACCGCCTTCGTCCGCGCCGACTCCACCACCGCGTCGTCCAGCGACTTGGTCGCGTCCTTTGCGCGCTTGGCGTTCTCCTTGGCCAGGAACGCCTCCCGCTCCTTCGCCAGCGCCCCGATCTTCGACTGGAGCTGCGCACGCTCCTGCTCCTTCTTCTCGACGAAGGCCTTGCGCTCTTCGGGCTTGAGCGGCTTGAGCTCCGCGGGCAGCTCCGCCTCACCCAGCGCCTCGACGCGCACGCCCTTCTTCTTCGCGTCGACCAGGTCCCAGCCCGAGTTGTCGTAGTGCGCCGATGCCTTGGTCGCCGCGCGGGTCGCCGCCGTGCCCACGCCCAGGCCGGCCGCGTTCTTGTCCTGCTCCGCCTGGCGCACCGACGCCGCCGGGGCCGCGCGCCCGTAGCCGATGTACGTCTTGTTCAGCTCCGCCGACAGCCGCACCAACTCCGCGTCCTGCGGCGCCGCCACGGCCGCCACCGCGCGGTTCTGATCGATGAAGGTGTACTGCCCGTCGGCCAGCTTCGCCGCTTCCGCCCAGCCCGTGGCGATCCCGTCTTGCGCGCTGCCCGCGTGGATCGTGTTCACCACGACGCCGCGGCCGATCGCCGCCTTCACGCTCTCGCGGAAGTTCACCGGCCCCTGGGTGAACGGCTCATTCCCGGCGATGTAGAGGAGCTTCAAGTCCTTCGGCCGCGCGCTCCACTCGAGCCCGGTGAGCGCCTTGTGAATGGCCGCGCCGCAGAACTCGTTGCCGCCGTTGGTGCGCAGCTTGAAGAGCGCGTCGGACACACGATCGAGATCGGTCGTGAGCGGGACGACCTGGCGGACGTGCTGCTCACCCGCGGGAATGCCGTCGTTCCCGTACTCGTAGAGCGCCAGCTCCAGCGTGGCTTGCTTGCCGTCTCGCTTCGCCGTGGCGAACGTATTGACGATGCGCCAGAGCTGCTCGCGGGTCTGGTTGATGAGCCCGTCCATGGAGCTCGAGGTGTCGAGGAGGATCGCCAGCTGGATCTTCGGCGCGTCCGGCTCGGGCGCAGCGAGGCAAGGCACGGCCAACAGCGCGGCGAGCGCCGCGACGGTTCGAAGCGAAGACATGAGGGTGCTCCAGGAGAAGAGGTGAAGGAACGGCGGGCTCGGGGTCCAACGGCTCGAGCTGTCCCTTCAACGACCCTGGGGCGCGGCCGATCTACGCGCCGAGCACTGCCCGTGATTCAGGCCACTTGCGTGTCGGCGTTCGCCGCCTCGGCAGCCTTGAGCTTCACCGACACGAGCTTGGAGACGCCCGGCTCTTCCATGGTGACGCCGTACAGCGTGTCGGCGACCTCCATGGTGCGCTTGTTGTGGGTGATGAGGATGAACTGGCTCATCTTGCTCATCTCCCGAACCATCTCGTTGTAGCGGCCGACGTTGCCCTCATCGAGCGGGGCGTCGACTTCGTCGAGCAGGCAGAACGGCGTGGGCTTGATGAGGAAGATGCCGAAGATCAGCGCGACGGCGGTCAGCGCCTTCTCGCCGCCGGAGAACAGGTTCACCGACTGCAACTTCTTGCCCGGAGGCTGCGCGAGGATCTCCACGCCAGGCTCCATGCCAGGGCCCTCCTGCGTGAGCAGCAGCGACGCGCGGCCACCGCCGAAGAGCCGGGGGAAGACCTGCTGGAACTTGTCGTTGACGATGTCGAACGTCTCCTTGAAGCGCAGGCGGCTGGTCTCGTCGATCTTCGCGATCGCGTCCTTGAGCGAGACGAGCGAGTCCTGCAGGTCCTTCTTCTGCGTGGACAAGAACTCGAAGCGATCGCGGATCTGCTGGTGCTCTTCGATCGCCGTGACGTTGACCTCGCCCATCTTCTCGACCTGCGCCTTGAGCTCCTTGAGCCGCTCGAGCTCCTCGGGCGCGACGGCGGGCAGCAGGTGGTACTCGTGGATCGCCTGAGCCATGGGCACGGCGTGCCGCTCTTCGACCTGGGAAGCGAGGTGATCGGCTTCGAGCTGCAGCTCCTTCTCCTTGAGCGCCATGGCGGACACGCCGTGGGTCAGCCCGTCGAGCTTGCCGCGCAGCTCCTTGAGGCTCCCCTCTTCCGCCCTGACCACCGCGGCGGCTTCACCGTGCGCCGCCTTCGCCTCGGAGAGCCCCGCATGCGCCGTGGACAAGGTGCTCGCCCGATCCGCCCGACTGTCGGCTTCGGACGCCAGGCGCTGCTCGAGCTCCGCGAGCCGCTGCTCGTCCTCGTCCACCGACAGCTTGAGCCGGCCCGCGCGCTGCGTCAGCTCGTCGAGCTGCGAGTCGAGCGCGTCGGCGGCCTTGCGCGCCGCATCACCACGCTCGGAGCTGGACGCGACCTTCACCTTGAGCGTGGTCACCTCCGCGGACAGCGTCTCCACGCCCAGGCGCAGGCTGTCGAGCTCCTGGGAGAGCAGCCGCACCTTGTCCTCGCGGGCCTCGCGCTCCGTCTGGCCGTGGGCGACCTCTCCGCGGCAGGACTCGAGCTCGAGCTCGAGCGACCGATCCAACGTCGAGAGCTGCTCCAGCTCGGCGCCCAACCCGGCGATGCGCTCGCGCAGCTTCACCAGGCTGCTGCCGGCCTGCGACAGATCCTTCTCGTGGCTCTGCAGCGACAGCTCTTCGGCGTGGCGGTTCTTCTCCAGCCCCTTGAGCACCCCTTCGTGCTGGCCCAGCTGCTTCTGCAGCTCGTAGTGCCGGGTAATGAGCTCGTTGTACCGCTCCTCGAGCCGCGCGACGTCGCCCTTGAGCTCTTCGATCTCCCGCTTCTTCTGGAGCGCGCCGACCGCCGGGCCTTCCATGACGCCGCCGGTGACCAGCCCGCCCGGCTCGAGCACGTCGCCGTCGGGCGTGACGAAGGTGTGGTTGGGGTGCTCCAGCGCGTGGCGCTTGGCCGCGTCGGCGTCGGTGACCAACACCACGCCGTCCAGCAGCGCGCGGACGACGGGCTCGAGCGCCGGCTCCTTCGCCGAGACCTGCGCCGGCAACATGCCGAGGATCCCCGCGCCCTCGATCGCCGGCAGCGGCGAGGCCGAACCGCTGGGCACCGTCATGAAGCTCGACCGGCCTTCGGCCACCTCGCGCAAGTAGCCCGACAGCTCGAAGCCGACGTCGACGCTGTCCACCAGCACGTGCTGGAGCCGCTCGCCGAGCACCGCCTCGACGGCCTTCTCGACGCTCGCCGGCGCCTGGAGCACGTCGGACACCACGCCGAACACGCCGATCTGCCGCGGCTGCTCCCCGGCGCGCAGCATGACCGCGCGCACGCCGCGATCGAAGCCGTCGTAGTTCCGGGCGATGTCCTCGAGCGACGAGAGCCGGCTGCGCTTGTCCGCCAGCTCCTCGCGCAGCGCCGTCACCATGACCTCGTTCTCGAGGAACGCTTCTTTGGTGCGGCCCAGCGTGGCCTCTTCTTCGCCGCGCCGGCTGGACAGCTCCAGCGTCATCTGCCGGCTCAGCTCCACGCGCTCGAGCACTTCCTGCCGTGCACCTTCGAGCTGCTTCTCCTCCGCGCGCAGCGCCGAGACCTCACCGTCGATCCGCGCCAGCCGCGCCGCCACGTCCTGCCGCCGCTGCCCCACGCCGGACAGGTTCGACTCGTGGTTCGCGACCCGGGTCGCCAGCTCGAGCAGCCCCTTGCGCTCCGCTTCCAGGCCCGCGCTCACGTCGAGCAGCAGCTGGCTCTTGCGGCGCAGCTCTTCCTCGCGCACCTGGAGCAGGACCTCTTCGTCCTTCGAGGCCACGCCCAGGCTGTCGAGCTCCTGGTAGCGCTCGGCTCGCTGCCCTTCGAGCTCGTGTTTCTTGGCCAGCGCTTCGGACAGCTCCTGCCGCTGCGCGCCCAGGCGGCTGGCCGTCGCGTCGCGGTCTTCGGTCCAGTGGCGAACGTTCTGCGCGTCGAGCTGCACTTGGCTCTCGAGCGCGTAGAGGTCGGCCGAGCGCTGCTCGAGCTGGGTCGCCTCTTCGTCGAGCTTGCCGCGCCGCGCGGCGATCGACTCTTCGAGCGCCTGCACCTGGGCCAGGCTGTCCTTCTCTTCGGTCGACAGGCTGTCGAGCTGGTGCCGCAGGACGGTCTTCTGCGCGAACAGCTCGAGGTAGCGGTGCGCGGAGTGGTGCAGCTCGATGCCCCGCATCTCCGCCTTGAGCCGCTTGTACTTCTCGGCCTTGCGCGCCTGCCGCTCGAGGCTGTCCAGGCGCTTCTCGAGCTCCACGACGATGTCGGTGACGCGCAGGAGGTTCTGCTCGGTGTACTCGAGCTTGCGCTCCGCGGCCCGGCGCCGCGCCTTGTACTTGGTGATGCCGGCGGCCTCTTCGATGAAGCTGCGGCGATCCTCCGGCCGCGCGGAGACGATCTGCCCGACGCGCCCTTGCTCGATGATCGAGTACGCGCGCGTGCCCACGCCGGTGCCCAGGAACAGCTCGGTGATGTCGAGCAGCCGGCAGGTCGTCCGGTTCATCTGGTATTCCGACTCGCCGGAGCGGAACAGCCGCCGCGTCACCGACACCTCGGGCAGCCCCGCCAGCGTGTCCGGCAGCACGTCGCCTTCGTCCACCTTGAAGGTCAGCGTCACCTCCGCCATGGACAGCGGCGCGTGGGTCTCGGACCCGTTGAAGATCACGTCTTCCATGCCGCGGCCGCGCAGGTTCTTGGCCGACTGCTCACCCATGACCCAGCGGATCGCGTCCACGACGTTCGACTTGCCGCAGCCGTTCGGGCCCACGACGCCGGTGATGCCGTCGTCGAACGTGAAGACGACCCGGTCCATGAACGACTTGAAGCCGGTGATGTCCAGCCGCTTGATTCGCATGAGCTCCGTGCCCCTCGCTAACGCGCCACAGGCCGGTAAATCGGCCTTGGAACGCGCGCGCTCGTAGCACCCGGGGCGACGACTGAGCAAGCGTGACACTACATGCCGTGACCCTACGTCCAGGCCCGCACAACCACGCAGGAAGGCTCGAGACGAAGGCTGCGCGGGGTTGGGCGAAGGGTCAGCGCTGGAGCTGCTTGACCAGCACGAGGCGGCCGTCGACGACCTCGAGCGAGAGCGTCGGGCCCAAGTGCGTCACGGGCGCCAGCGGCGGAAAAGGACGGGTCGGGCGGAATCGCTTCGGCTCGTTCATGGCCAGAGGGGTTGAGCAACGTGGGTGCCAAACGAGGCGGGGGCGAAAGCGCCTAATTCGCCTGCACCCACAGGCAGCGGCGTCGGACCGAAAAAGGGACAGTGGGGCGCGCGTGCGTGTGCCGTGACACGCCGATCGTGGAGGGAGATCAGGGTGCTTCGAGCCCCATGAGCGACACGCCCCCACCGGGCGTGGCCACGCGGAGCAGGGCGACACCGCCGGACTTGAGGCCCTTGAGGGCGGCGGCGAGCTGATCGCGGCCCCTGACCGGCTTGCGGTTCACCTCGATCACGACCTGGCCACGCCGCAGGCCCGCGCGGTCCGCTGGAGACGCCGGCTGCACGTCGACGATCATGGCGCCTTCGGGCGGGAGCCCGGCCTGTTCGGCGAAGCGAGGATCGACCTCTTCGAAGGCGAGGCCGAGCTGGCCTTCAGACGACCGCTTCGACGCTTCTCCCACCGCGCCCACGTGCTCGAGGTCCGGGCGGGTCCCGAGCTTCACCTTGAGCTCGAGTGTCTTTCCTCCCCGGAGCACCGTCAGCGTGCTGGTCGAGTCCGGCCGCTTGAGCGCGACCGCCCGCGTGAGCGCCGTGCTCGTCGGCAGCTTCTCGCCGTCGATGGCGGTGATGATGTCGTCCACCTGGAGCCCCGCGACCTTCGCCGGCGAGCCGTCGTTGACCGAGGTGACGAGCGCGCCATCGGGGGACGCGACGCCCAGCGCCTTGGCCAGCGAAGGCCCGATGTCTTGAATGCCCACGCCCAGCCACCCGCGCACGACGGCGCCGTTCTTCTCGAGCTGCGGCAACAGCGCCTTGACCAGCGTGGACGGCACCGCGAAGCCGACGCCCGCGTTCGCCGGGCCGACGATCATCGTGTTGATGCCGATGACCTCGCCCTTCATGTTGAACAGCGGCCCGCCGGAGTTGCCGGGGTTGATCGCCGCGTCCGTCTGGAGGAACTGATCGTACCGGCCCTTGCCCAGCTGGCGATCGAGCGCGCTGATGATGCCGGTGGACACGCTGTGCCCCAGCCCGAACGGGTTGCCGATCGCCACCACCCAGTCGCCCACCCGCACCTGGCCCGAGTCGCCCAGCTTCACCGTCGGCAGCGCGTCGACCTTGCCCTTGAGCCGCACCACCGCGACGTCGGTCAGCGGATCGCGCCCGGTCACTTCACCGTCGAAAGCCCGCCCGTCGTCGAGCCGCACCCGAATGGACACCGCGCGATCGATCACGTGGTTGTTCGTCAGCACCAGCCCCTTGGAGTCCACGATGAAGCCCGAGCCGGTCCCCGGGCTGACCGGGCCGTCTTCACCACCGCCACCCCGCCGCGGGAGCCGGCCGCCGAAGAAGCCGAAGAAGTCCATCTGCTCGTCGGGGCCGAGCCGCTTCTGCACGTCGATGTTCACGACCGCGCCCTTCACCGACTCGATCAGCGGCGCGAGGCTGGGCAGCGTGCCTTCGCGGACCGCGGGCTGGGCCCAGGCAAGGACGGGGACGAAGAGCGCGGCGAGGACGAGGGTCGGTCTCATGGGAGGCAATGGGGTAACGCAGCGAATGGTGGAAGCAAGTGAGCGAAGGCGTGCAACGGCGGCGCGCACCCGCACATTCCCCGCGGACCGGCATATAAGCGCAGGCGTCTGTACACCTTGGCGCCCCTCGATTCGGGCCGGGCGGCGCCGCCACCTTGCGAGCGACGTGACGTGATCTCCACTTTCTTGCGCGCACTGCGAGCCGGCCTGCCGCTCGCCCTGCTGCTGCTCGCCGGCTGTCCCCCGCCGATCGACGTGGGCGAAGACGGCGGCGCGACGGGGCCCATCGTCGTCGGGCCCCGAGGCGGTCTGTTCGTGCGCGAAGGGGCGGTGATCGACATTCCCGCAGGCGCGGTGACCGACGAGGTGCGGATCTTCGTCACGGTCGTCGACACCGGCGTGCCCGACGTGCCGGACCGCAAGCGCGTCAGCTTTGGCTACCGCTTTTCCCCCAACACGCTCTCGCTCAAGGCCCCCATCAAGATCACCCTGCCCGTGCTCAAGATGCGGGTGCCGGCGGGCGTCGACTTGAACGGGCTCGATCTGCGTCGGAACCTCGGCAGCGAGCCGTACCTCATGCTGCCGGGCGCGCGGCGGCTCGATCTGCCCATGGACATCACCGTGGTCGAAGCCAGCTCCGACAAGCTCGGGCTCTTTTGGATCACCAGCGCCGCGCAGGCCAACGTCGCGCGGCTCGAGCTGTCGCCCGAAGAGACGACCCTCGCCGTCGGGCAGACCGTGCAGCTGCTCGGGCGCGTCGTGTCCGCGACGGGCGACGATCTGGGGCTGCCGATCACCTACAGCGTCGTGCCTCCGCGCGTGGGTCGGGTGGACGCGAACGGGCTCTTCACCGCGCTCGACCCCGGCATCGCGACGGTCACGGCGACGTCCACCGGCAAGAGCGCCACCGCGCGGGTCTTCGTCATCGGCTCGGCGGCGGGGACCAGCGTCAGTCACCTCCACGAGAACCCCTTCCCCACCGGGAACGATCTGTACGGCGGCATGATCGGTCCGGCGGCGTTGGGTGACGTGTTCGCGGGCGCCAACGGCACCGTCCTGGCTCGCGCGGCGTCCGGCCAATGGCAGCGGCTGTTCTCGTCGACGGGCCTGGTGCTCAAGGCCGCCGGAGGGACGACGGCCACCAACGCGGTCGCCATCGGCCAGCAGGGTTCGAACGGCGTCCTCATCGAGCTGCGCGGCGCCAACCAAGCGCCGACCGCGCGGGTGCTGACCACGGTGGAGCCGCGGCAGCTGTGGTTCGACGGAACCCACGGGATCGCCGCTGGCGTGGGGAACGATCTCCTCATGCGCCGCAACGGCATGTGGGTGCTCGAGTCCAGCCCGTCGTTCGAGACGCTGCTCGCCGTGTCCGGCGACGGCCGAGGGTCCTTCGTCACGCTCGGCGCGCGGGGCTCGATCTACAAGTGGGATCCGATGCGCGGCGTGTGGGACTCGCTGTACCAAACCCAGCTGTCCGTCCTGCTGCGCGCCGCGGCCTTCGTCGACGGTGACGGCCGCGAAGCCTGGGCCGTTGGCGGCACGCAGCTGTTCCACTTCCATGGCGGCGCGTGGTCCGCCCAGAGCCTGCCGAGCACGCCGCTGCTGGCGGAGTACACGAGCCTGGGCCTGCTCGACGGCCGCGTGCTCATCACCGGGCGCGCCGCTGGAAGCGCGCAGCCGGGTGTGGTGCTCAGCTACCGGATTCCGCCGACCGGCTCTGTTGACGCTGGCGCGGGAGATGCGGGCTCGGTCGATGGGGGAACGGTCGACGCGGGGTCGCTCGATGCGGGCGTCGTGGATGGCGGGACCCTCGACGCAGGGGCTGACGCCGACGCGGGCGCTTCACTCGACGGTGGCGCAGACGGGGGCGTGGCCGTGGACGCGGGCCCCGACGACGGCGGCGCCTTCGACGCCGGTGAGCTCGACGCGGGAGAGGCCGATGCCGGTGGAGCCGATGCCGGTGGCGACCTCGACGGCGGGACGATGGATGCGGGTGCAAGCGACGCCGGAGGCCCAGCGGACGCCGGCACCCCGCCCCAGGCCCCCGGCGAGTGGCGCGTCTTCCGCCTGCGCTTCCCGCAGGTGCCGCGCGGTGTGGTGAGCCCTGGGGTGACGAGCGCCGCGGGCTACGTCGTGGGCGACTACGGCGCGGTGTGGCGCTGGCAGCCAGCGCTCGAGACGTTCGCGGAGGTGTCGAGCGGCTTCTACGGTGACGTCGCGGACCTGGCCGTCGTCCCCGGAGACGTCTTCGCGGGCGTCAACGAGTGTGTGAACCCACCCAGCTGCACGCAGCGCACGCCGACGCTCATGCACAAGGCGGACGCCGGCGGGTGGACTGCGGTGCCGCAGCTCCCGTTCGCGCAGCCGATCCTCGCCGTCGCCGCTACCTCGGCCGCCGACGTGGTGGTGTCGACCGCTGGCTCGCAGCTGTGGCGCTGGGACGGCAGCAGCTGGGCAGAGGTCGCCGCGGCAGCCCCCGGCCTCATTCGCGAGCTGCGCTTTTGCGGCAACACGCTCTGGGCGGTGGGCTCAACCGGCGCGACGTTCCGAGGCACGTCCACCCTGCTTTCGAGCGCGGGCTCGCCGACGTCCGGCACGCTGCACGCGATCCACTGCCCCACCGAGTCCGACGTGTGGGTCGCCGGCGACGAGTACTTCGGGCGCCGCCAATCGGGCACCTGGATCGAGCACCCGCTGCCCAACCCGGACGGAGGCATGCCGCCCAACCCTGCGCCCTGGCGCGCCGTGTGGAGCCCTGGCCAAGGTGAGGCGCTGGTGTTCGGCGACGCGCGCTACGGGATCTATTGGAACACGGCCGAGGCGGTGGCGGTGGAGAGCTTCGGCGGCGTCGTCCCCGACGTGATCACAGGGCTGTTCGGTCGGAAGATCGACTCGCTGTACGCGGTCGGCGTCTCCAACTTCCTCGGCCCGATCCAGCTGCGTACCGGCTTCGCGCTACGCTTCAACGGCGTGAGTTGGACGCTGATCGACTCGGGCTCACAGCGGAAGGTGACGACGATCGACGGCCTGGCCGAGCCTGGTGCGGAGATCTGGCTGGGCACCGAGGGTGGTGGCCTCCTGCGAGCGATCGCTCCGTAGCACGAGCACATGGTCCGACTTCGCCCGGCACAGCTCGCGTTCCTGGTCGCCTCGCTCGGTGCGGCGTGCGTCAACCCCGGCGAGGTCCGCGCGAGCTGCGTCACGGACAAGGACTGCCCAGGCCTGGAGGTCTGTTGCGCCGCCCTGTGTGAGCCACGCTGCGGTGCAGATGGCGGCACGGGCGGGACGGCTGGTTCGGGCGGGACGGCTGGTTCGGGCGGCACGGCTGGTTCGGGCGGCGCGGCTGGTTCGGGCGG
>JALHOS010000255.1 GCA_022842905.1 Myxococcaceae bacterium
CCGCTGGCGGTGCGCGTGGTGCAGTGGGGAGGCGCCGGGCTGGTGCTCTGCCTGGCGGGCGGGGCGCTGCTGCTCGCGCGCTCTCCTCGGCTGGCGTGGGCGGCGCGCCGGGCGGGGCTGTTCGGCGTCACCGTCATGGCCACGTCCGTCGGGGCGTACTTGGTCTCGCGGCAGCCGGAGGACCTGTGGTCCATGCGCTACGTGGCCCCGGTCGTCTGGGCGCTGCCGTTCGCGCTGGTGCCGGTCGCGGCCACGCTCCGAGCCCAAGGCCTCGCCGTGCTGCTCGCGCCGTACGTCGTCAGCGGCGCGCTGGCCGGCTGGGTGTCGCTGCACCCGTTCGTCGACGGGCCGCTTCCGCGCGTCGACCAACGTCACCTCCACGAAGACGTCGATCGCCTCGGCCAGGCGCTGCGCACGCGAGGGGTGGAGGCGGCAGCCGGGCAGTACTGGCTTGCGTACCGCGCGGCGTTCCTGCTCGAAGAGCGCCCCATCGTCGTGCCCTTCGCCGCTGACGAAGACCGCTACCCGCCGTGGCGTGAGCGCTTCCGGTCGGCGCGGGTGGTGGCGTGGCTGTACCACCCGGACTACCCGCAGGCGCCGCTGGAAGCGCTCGAGCAGGAAGCCGCCGCCGCAGGCGTCGTCGAGCGCTTCGAGGAGAGCGGCTTCACGGTGTTCGTCGTGCGTCGAGCAGCGGCCGGCGCAAGAGTCGTGCCGGACTGAGAAGTCGGGCGCCCGCATTCGTCATGTCTGGGTGAGCTCCCAGCGCGCCGCCAGCGTGGCTTCGCTTCGGCTCGTCGGCGCGGCGTCGCCGGCGGTGCTGCCATGGCCGCAAAAGGGCTTCTGTCTTTCGTCGCACGGTGGGCAGACTGCGTGGCAGTGACGCGGCGCAACCGACAGGTGGTCCTCATCGCCGTCGCGCTGGCCGCACCGTGGCTCGGCGCGCTGGGGGCGCTCGTCTATGGGCGCGCGGCCGCGGCGGGCCCTACGGTCGATCTCCTTCGGAGCCAAGCCGCTGCCGACGGCCTGGCCGCGACGTTCCGCACGCGCGGAGAGACGCTGGTGCAGGTCGCCGCGCACGCCGCGGGCATGCCGCAGATCGAGATGATGCTCGCGCAAGCCGACGCGGCGACCCTGCGCGACTTCCTGCGGACCGAAACGGGCTGGGCGCCGGTGCGGGCCGAAGGCCGGTCCGCCGTCAGCCGACACGGGCGAATCGTCGCGGCCGCCGAAGACGAGGCGCGCGCGCAGCAGATCGCCGCGTGGCTGACCATGTTCCCCGGCAGGGGCGCCCGCCTCTTCGCGCTCCACGACGCGTTGGTCTTCGCGGTCTCGGCCACCGTGGGGACTGCCGACACGTCGCTGCTGCTGTGGAACGAGTACCCCGCCGCGGCGCTCGCGGAGCTGTGCAAGGCCGTCGAAGGGCCCGTGGTGTTCCGTTCGGGCAGCCAGACGTTGGCCAAGGTCCGCACCGGGAGCGCGCTCGACGAGGTGCTCGGCTCGGCGCAGGAACCAGGCGCGTCGGCCACCGCGCGGCTGTCCCCAGAGGAGACCGTCACCGTCGCCAGCCGCCTTCCCTACCGCGCCTCGGCCGCGCCGGTGGTCACCGCGTTCGTGTTGGCGCTGGCGCTCGCCGTCGCCAGTCTCTGGCTTGCCTTGGGCCGACGGACGTGAGTGCGGTACACCGGGGCCGCGTGGACACGCACGTCGACGAGAAAGCTGGGGTCGCCTACCTGTCGGGTGGCATCGACGACGAGGGGGCCGAGCGCCTCGAGCGGCACATTGACGGGTGTGCGTCGTGTCGGGGCCTGGTCGAAGGGCTCGCGGCGGCCATGCAGCGCGACACTGCGGCGCAGGCACCCGCGGCGCTTCAGCCGGCCGCGAAGGTCGAGCCGCCGGTGCCGGGGGACGTCATCGACGGGAAGTTCCGCATCGTCTCGGTCTTGGGCCAGGGCGGCATGGGCGCCGTCTACAAGGCCGAGCACATTCAGCTGAACCACATGGTGGCGCTGAAGTTCATGCTGCCGAAGCTCACCACCAACCCGGTCGCCGCGCGGCGCTTCCTGCGCGAAGCGCGCGCGGTGGTGCGGCTGGAGACCCCCTACGTCGCTCGGGTGTTCGACCTGGGCACGCTGCCCAACGGCGCGGCGTACTTGGTCATGGAGTACCTCGAAGGTGAGACGGTGCACGCGCTGCTGCAGCGGCGCCGCCGACTCGAGCCGAGGGAAGCGCTGCAGCTGGTCCGGGAAGCCGCGCTGGGGCTCGAGGTGGCGCACCAGGCCGGCATCGTCCACCGAGACATCAAGCCGCAGAACCTCTTCCTCGTCCGCGCGCGCGGCCCCGACGCGGCGCACGTGAAGGTGCTCGATTTCGGCGTGGCGCGCAGTCACAACCCGGCCATCGAGCAGGGGCTGGGCACCATCTCCTCGACGGCCCTGCTGGTCGGCTCACCGCTGTACATGGCGCCGGAGCAGCTGTCGGGGGTCCGCCAGGCGCCGTCGATCGACGTGTGGGCGTTGGGCGTCGTGCTGTACGAGCTCGTCACCGGGCGCCCGCCTTTCGTCTCCGACTCGCTCGTCGGGCTGGCGCACGCGATTCGAAACGTGGCGCACACGGACGTCAGCGTGCCTCGCGCCGACTCCACCGGGCCTGCGCTGGCTCGCATCGTCGACAAGTGCCTGGCCAAGGACCCTGGCGCGCGCTTCGGCTCGGTGTCGGCGCTCCGCAAGGCGATCGACGCGGCGTTGGATTCAGACAGTGGGTCCGTGGGCAGAGCGGCGTCCTCACGCGCGGCGCCCAACGGCCGGCGGCCAGTCGCCCTCGTCGTGGCGCTGACGGCGCTGTCTTTCGCGCTGGCCGGCGGCGCGCTGGTGCTCGCGCGGGCCCCGGCTCGCAGCGGAGGGACGCCGGCGATCGAGTTCTTTCCGAGCACCAAAGCAGCGCCGGTCCCGTCCACTCCGGCGCCGAAGGGAAAGGGGCGCGCGCGATGACGACCGACTGGCGGGCGGCCTACAAGCAGGCGCGCAGCGCGTGGCCCGACGTCACGGTGGACGCCGAGCGCTTTCGAGAGGCTTACGAGCGGGCCGCGGCGGAGGCGAGCGTCCACGGAGACGACCTCTACTGGGCGCTGGCGTGTGTGGCGCAGCAGCGGGTCCCGTTGAGCAAGCTGACTGCGAAGGTGCGCGAGCTGCTGAGCCGGCAGGGGCTGGCGCGCGAGGCGGTCGACGAAGTCACCCAGTACGCGCTGGAGGTGCTGGTCATGGCCGGCCCGCGGCGCGAGCCTCGGCTGTTGCGCTACGCGGGACACTCGCCGCTCGGGGGCTGGCTCGCCGTCGTCCTGCGGCGCCTGGCCAGCGAGGCGCTGCGCCGGCGGACGGCGGTCAAGGCCGTCGGTGACGACGAAGCGCTCATCACCCGGCTCAGCAAGACGGGCGAGGTCGCCGAGTTCGCGCACCTGCGCCGCGAGTACGGTTCGGTGTTCAAGCAGGCGTTCAGGGACGCGGTGCGCACGCTCGAGCGCGACCAGCGCGACTTGCTGCGGCAGCACTACCTCGAGCGCAGCTCTCTGGAGGCGCTCGCCCAGGCGCGCCAGGTCCACCGGGCGACGGTGGCGCGGCATCTCCGCGAGGCGCGAGAGCGTCTGCTCGACAGCGTCCGCAAGGCCTTCGCCGAACGCTCCGGACTTGCCGGCGAGACGCTCGACGGCGTCATGGACCTCCTCCAGTCCCAGCTCGACGCGAGCATCAGCGCGTTCCTGCCGACGGGGGCCGTCGCGCCGCTGGAAGGTCGGTCGAAGAGCTGACGTGTCGCCCTCGGTCGGGCGGGCCGTTAGAGCGCGACCATGTCCGGCGTCAGCTCGATGCCCTTCGGCGCCTTGGCCGCGCCGTTCAGGTCCACCATGTCCGGCGTCAGCTCGATGCCCTTCGGCGCCTTGGCCGCGCCGTTCAGGTCCACCATGTCCGGCGTCAGCTCGATGCCCTTCGGCGCCACCACCTTCGGCGCCGATGCACCTGCGACGCAGCCTGCCACGGCGTGGTCCAGGCCCCGTCGAGCCAGCCGTGCGCTGGCGCGCGCATCCAGCTGCGACGGCCCGGTCGGAGGCCTGGTGGTCGGCGCCGCAGCGTGGAAGTCGTCCGCCGGTCGCGCCGGCGGCGGCGCCATGCGAGCAGGTGCTGGACGTGCTGCGGACGCGGGCGAGGTGGACTGGGTGTTGCGGACGGTGACGGCGCGGCGCTCAATCTTCACGGTGGGCTCCTTGGCTGGGGTTTCCCGTGAGACGACAGCCTCCGCACAGCCGTCGCACGCCTCACTCAGGCAATGCCTTTCGCGGGTTTGGGCGCTCCAGGCGGCGCGGGACGACGGGCGGGAGCACTTCGAGTGGCACCGGTCCTTCCCAGTGAAGCGTCTGGTCGTCTTGCCAGAGCTGGTACGCCTGCTTGGTTCGACGGTTGACGAAGAGCTTCGCCGCGGGCTCGGCCGACAAGGACGGCGGGAGGAGCTCGAGGTCGCGCCTCGGGGGCGGGTCGATTGGCCTGGCGGAGGCCGCATACAGCGCGAGGCGGAGCGCCGGTAGCGCTTCGAGCCAGCGGCTCAGCGCCGAGCGCGACGGCACTGCGGGCGGTGACACCGGACGTGTCGCACTGAGCGTGGCGCGCATGGTCGTGGCTCAGGCGACGACGAACTTCACCGAGCCGCCGTTCGCGCGGATCGCCGCTGCCAGCTCGTCGCGGAACCTGCGCAGCGTCTTCCCGTCGGCGACCAGCGCGATGCACCCCTTGCTCCCCGGCCCACCGCCGTCTGGGTGGAGCCGCAGCACGTCGCGCATGCGGTCCGCGCGCGGGTCCCACATGCGTCCCGAGCCGGGCTCGACCGCCGACCCGTCGCGTTCTTGGCCGTCCAAGCTGAAGGTGAAGCCGACGCCGTCGCGGCTGAAGGCGCGCTGTCCGTTGCGGTTCATGTTGTGGATCCGCAGGTCGTACGTGCCGACGGGCGTGCTGAAGTTCTTCGCCTTGCCGGTGTTGAACGCGTACGTCTTCCCGTTGAACGTCAGCGTGCCGCTCGTCATGCCAGGGCGCTCAGGGTTGCGGTTGAGGCGAGCCACCAGCTTCACCTCGCCACCGTCGAAGGTGTCGCCTTGCACGCGCACGGCGGGGGTGGACGCTCGTGCTTCTTCGAACGCGTCGCTCAGCCCGAGCACCTCCGCGGTGAGCGCGCCGACCTTGCCGTCGACCTCGAGGTCCGCGTCCTGCTGGAACGCGCGCACCGCGGCTTCCGTCTTGGGGCCGAACTTCCCGTCGGCCGTCCCTTCGAAGTAGCCCTCCGCGGCCAGGGCCTCTTGGAGTTTGAGCACGACATCGCCACGTGCACCGACAGTGATTGAGTTCATGCCGTGGTTGTCGGCCGACGCTTCGGTGCTGGGTGACGCGCTCTCTGGAGCACGCGCTGTCAGCTCGGCCCTGAGAAGTCCGACACCGCTCGTCGTCGGGGGGCTACGGCACCACACGCCGCGCCAGCGTGGGCAGCAGCGACAGGTACCCAAGCCCCACGGCGACGTCTTTGTTCAGCGCCCCGGCGCCTTCCGCTTCTTTGGCCGCGGGCCCGTCGACCGACGCCACCCGAATCAGGTCGCGCACCTGCGCCACGCTGAGCTCCGGGTTGATCTCCCGAAGGCGGGACACGACCGCGGCGACCTGCGGTGCGGCGAAGGACGTGCCGTCCACCTTGCTCCCCAGCGCGTCGACCGCGACGCCGTCCATGGTCGTCGACAAGAGCGTGGTGCGGTTGGAGAAGCCAGCGACCTTGCTGCCGACGCCGCCCTCCGACGCGCCCACGACGAGCTGCCGACCGTTCGCGAGCACCGACGTGCTGAGCGACGCGGGCACCTTCACGCCCTTCGCCTCGAGGGCGGCGACGTCTTCGGCTTGGTTTCCGGCTGCGACGACGTGGACGATGTTGGCGGCCTCGAGCCGGGCCGACGCCGCCTCGTAGCGCGCGCGCGCCGCGGCGATCTTCGGGCTGTTCTCGAGGACGTAGGTGACTCCGTCGACCACCGCCTGCAGCTCCGCCGCGTGGCTCGGGGACGCAAGGTCCGGCGTCTTCGAAGCGGGCAGCGTCGTCCCCTTTGCGCGGGACTCGAGGATCGCGTTGACCGACTTGATGCCGCTCCACGACTGCGACTGGTTGACGACCGACACGGCGCCCGGGTTGGCGAGCAGCGCGTCGATGGCCGCGGTCGTCGCGTCCAGCATGCCGACGGTGCGCGACTCGACCAGGGCTTCGAGGCTCGACGTGTCGCCCTTGAACTTGACTTCGACCAGCCGCTGCTCCGTCACGTCGACGGGTGCGTTGTCCCGGATGACGTCGGCCACCATCGCGCCATGGCTGACGTCCTTCCCACCAAAGTTGTCGAACACCGCCACCTTGTCGTTGGCTGGGCCGAACTTCTCGACGGCCTTCACCGCCGCGTCCAGCAGCTTCGCTCCGCCCTCCATCGCCTTGGCCAGCCCCGCCTTCACCCCGTCGTGCGCGGCGCCGAGCGCGCCGTTGGCCAGCGCCGCCACCCCACCGCGAGCCTTGGCCAGGCGCGCCTGCGCCAGCCCGTCGAGCGCGTTCACCCGTGGTGCGGCCGCCGTCGCCTTCGCCGAGAAGCTGCTGCCTTGAGCGGGCTTCGCCGCGACCGGAGCGACCGGTAGTGCGGGCTTCTTCACCGGCGCGCTGACGTCGGGCTGCTTCTTCGCGGGAGCAGGGACGGAGACGGGGCGGCGCTCAATCTTCATGGGTGGAAGGCTCCGGCGTTGCGAGGTTTCCCCCGAGACGACAGGCCGCCCCCAGGCGTCGCACGCCCCCTCCAAGCGCTCGGAACTACAGGTCTCGAGAAACCCGAGCCGAGATCAGCGGTGCTTGGGCCGCGGAGCGTCGAAGCCGTCGGCCAGGCCCAGCGCCACGAGCGTCTGGCGGCCGAGCTGGCCGTCCGCCGTCAGGCCCTTCGCGGACTGGAAGGCCTTGAGCGCGGCCTTGGTCGCGGGGCCGAGCCGGCCGTCCGGAGCTCCGACGAAGTGACCACGCGCGGCGAGTGCGTGCTGGAGGCGGCGAACGGCGTCGGTGCTGCGGTTGAGTGTGTGAGTGGGCATGGTGTCTGGGTTGTCGGTGCTGGGTGACTCGTCGGCGCTGCTGGGAACGGTGAAGCGGCCGCGCGGGAGGCGCGTGAGAAGTCAGCGCGGCCGACGCGTCGGCGCCGCGTCGCTCGCGCGCTTCGTCACGCGGTCCACGGCTGCGAGCTGCTGGTGCTGCACCTCGGCGTGCCCGTGCTCGGCTTCGGAGTTGACGTACCGGGTCGGCCGCCCGGCGACGAGCGCGTTGGGCCCCTGCCACCACTCCGACAACATGCCCGCGGCCAGCGACGTCTTGGCCAGGCCCGGCCGGAGCCGCACGGCGTGGAGCGTTCCTTCACCCTTCAGGCCGTCGAACACGTCTTGGTTGGGCGTGAGGATGAGGTCGTCGTGATCGCCCGTCGGCGCTCGGAAGACCTGGTCCGCCTGCTCGGGTCTGCCTTCGTAGAACGACACGCTGATCTGGCCCGTGCCCTTCGCCACGTTCTCGTGGTCGTGCGTGTTGTTGTGCATGGCCACGAGCGCGGTCGCCTTGGTGCGCGCCAGCTCCGGCTTGACGACGTCTTCCAAGAACCGCACCGCGTCCTTGACGATGCGCTGCGCCACCGCGCGGGTTGGCTTCGGCGAGATGTGCCGCTCGCTCTTGAGGAGCCCTTCGACGCTGAACATGCGGTTGGGGTCCACCGAGTAGGTGGTCTTGCCCACCCGGACCTTGAGGTGCCGCTGCGTCGAGCCAGTGTCGAACTCGAGGTAGCTCCCACCGTGCGCGCGGACATGCGCCTCGGCGACCCCGCGTGAGGTCTTCTCGTCGAGGTGCACGTTGAGGAACACGTTGCCCGGGCCGTTGCGGACGATGCGAACCGGCAAGTCGGTGTCACCGATGCGGGTGCTTCGCCGCAGCTGGGTGACCGTGCTGGTCGCTGGCGCGGGGGAGGCTTTGGGGGCAGCGGCGGTCGCGGAGCGGAGGGCTTGAGTCATGGGTGGATTGTCGGGAGCTCCGAAGTCCGCCGCGTGGCGGTCCGCAGCGAGGTGGCTTTGCGGGAACAGCGCGAGAACTGCCGTCGCGGACGGCGTCGGCGCGCCACGCTGCGACGGTTGGCCGCTCGGGGTCGTCTCGGCGACATGCCCCGCTCGGTCCCGCCCCTGATTGGCTTCGAAGCCTGTCCCACTGACCAGACGCTCAGCGCCTGGCTCGAAGGCGCCGCCAAAGCCTGTCGGAGGGCGACCGTCGAAGCCCACCTGGCTGGCTGCGCCGCGTGTGGAGGCGTCGTCGGGGCGAGGCTGCGCGGGACCACGGAGGCTCTGCCGGCCCCGGAGCGCTTCGAGCTGCGGGCACCGGTGGGACGTGGCGCCATGGGGCGAGTGTGGGCGGCCTTCGATCGGGTGCTCGGCACGCTCGTCGCGCTGAAGTGGACGATTCTGGCGGGGGCTGACCGCGCACGGCGACGAGCGCTCGTACAGCGCGAAGCCGCCAGCCTGGCCCGAGTTCGACACCCGAACGTCGTCGCACTGCACGACGTCGTTCCCGTCGCCGGGCACCTAGCGCTGGTCATGGACTACGTCGAGGGGCCGACGCTGAGCGCATGGCTCTCGGCCGCCACCCGCAGCTTGAGGGACGTCGTCGAGCGCTTTCGCGAAGCGGGCGAAGGGCTCTGGGCAGCCCACCAGCAGGGTGTCGTCCACCGCGACTTCAAGCCAGCCAACGTCATCGTGCGCAACGGCCGGACGGCGGTCCTGGTGGACTTTGGGCTCGCGCGGCTGTGCACACGCGAAGACGCCGCTGCGCTGGCATCACCCCTTCCAGAAGCGTCCGTCGCGGGCACGCCGCGCTACTTGGCCCCCGAAGTCGCCGCGGGCGAGGACGCCGACCCGAGGAGCGACCAGTTCTCCTGGGCCGTCGCCTTGTTCGAAGCGCTCACCGGGGTCCGCCCCCCGCTGCAAGGGGGAGCCAGCCAGCGCGTGCCCTGCGTCTCGGTGCCGCGCCTGACGGCGTCCACCGCCTTCGAAGCGCTGCCGGTGGCGCTGCGTGAGGTGCTGCGGCAGTGCCTGTCCGTCCGACGCGAAGAGCGGTTCTCGACGCTGCACGACGCGCTGGCGGCCTTGCCACTGAGCTCGCTGGACGGCCTGACGGTCCAGCCCGCGCTCACGGCGCCGCTCTGACACGGCCCGCCTTCGTGTTGGCGCACACGTGAGCGCTGCGCGCTCGCGGCGGGCTCGCCCCGGCCTACGACTCGTCGGTGGACCGGTCGGGCCCGGCGCTCGGTGAGGGGCCGTCAGTCCGCGGATCGGCCTCTTCCAACAGCCGAAACAGGCTGACGCCCATGCCGCTCTGCATCGACGCCAACATGGAATCGGTGTCGGTGCCCCCGACGCCGCGAGCGCCGAGCTGTTCGCGGGTGCGCCGCGCGAGCTCCTCCCGGGCGGAGACGATCCACCGAGAGACGGTCGAGCGACCGGCCGAATACAGCGGCGCGAGGCGCTCGGCGGGAATCGCTTCGACGAAGTGCAGGCGGAGCAGCGTGCGGTCCTTGGCAGACAGCTGCTGGAGGGCGGCGGCCACGGCCGCCTCGAAGATGGACTTCGACTCACCTCGCGTCAGCGCGCGCTCGAGGGACACCGGGTCCGCCAGCTCGCCGAGCGACGGCCCGTCGGAAGCGTCGGGGCCCGCGCCGCGCCGGTCCGTCAACGCCAGGCGAACCCCCACCGTCGCGGCGAAGCCGGCCAGCGAGCCTGCGCCCTTGTACTGGGTGATGCGGGCTGGCCCGCCGTCAGCCACCAGGAGGTGACTTCGCGCGCGCTGCACCAGCTCGTCCAGCGTCGACGCGGTCCCCGCCACCGCCGCGATGGCCTGCCGAATCGCCGGGACCACCGAGAGCTCGAACACCTGCGTCGCCGCCGTCGCGCCCGCGCAGAGCGCACAGGCCAGGTAGGCGTCCGGCCCGCAGGTCTGCGGGTCCGCTCCGCGCTGCGTGCCCCAGCGCTCGAGGTCGACCTCGGTGACGCCAAGCTCGCCGTGGGCGCCGCGACCCGCCTCGACGACGGTCTTCCAACTCAGCTGCGCAGGCATGGTCATGAGGGCGTCGTCCTTCGAATCGTTCACGAACTCTCCGCCCGCCCCCCCTCAAGCGCAAGCGAGGACTCGCCCGGCCTCACCGCGGCGTCGGCTTGGCGACGTCGGCTGCCAGGACGGCCTCGAGCCGCGCAGCGGTCCACGGCGTGTCGGGGAGGACGGCGCCTTGGAGCGCCCGGGCCGCCTTCACCAGCGCGTCGGGTCCGTCCGTCCGCCGCCCTTCACACTCGGCGTCGAGCCAGCGCGCGCGGACCGCGAGCGGCGCTTCCCGCTGCGGAGCGGCGGCGCCCGGTTCACCTCGGCAGGCCGAACCCACGTCGCCGGTGGCCAGCTGGGCTTCGCGCAGCGCCAGCTGGCCTTCGTCCTTGAGGCCGGGAGGCAGCAGCTGGAGCGCTTCGGCCGCACGCAGCACTGCCTCGGGCGCTGCCCCGCCGGCCAGGCGCGCCGACGACAGCCGCATGAGCGACACGCCGCGGCGCCAGTGGGTGGAGCCCCAGAGCTTCCCCGCGAGCGCCGCCAGCGCC
>JALHOS010000256.1 GCA_022842905.1 Myxococcaceae bacterium
GCGGCACGCAGCGGGCTGGCGCGCGGGAACGTCGTCACCCGTGCGGGCTCGATGATCACGGGCGCGGCGGCGGCCTTCGGCGGGCGAGCGGGCGGTTTGCTGGGCGCCGGGCGCGAGGGCTTGGCCGACTTGTCGGGCTTGGGCGTCGGGGCGGGCGCCGCCTTGCTCTGCGCGCGCGACTTCGGCGTCTGGAGCTCAGGCGTCTGGGGCGGCGTCGGGGTGAGAGGCTTCTTGGGCGGCTTCGCGACTTTCGCCCCCGGCTTGGCGCTCTTGGCAGACACCTTCGGCGGCGCGTCGACGGGCGGGCGCTCGGCGGCGCCCTTCTCGAACGGATCGTTCCCCAGCACGCGACGCTTCACGGTGGCTCCCAGCGGTGGCCCGACAGGCGACATGCCCCGGGCGAGCGGCGGGCGGGAGTGTACCGCTCCGCCAAAGCCGCGCTGCCTCCAAGTGAATCACTCGACTGTCGCGGGCGGTTCGGGAGGCAGCGCCAGGAGCCGCACGCGGCACCGGCCGCCGACGTCCCCTTCGTCGACGCAGCGCTCATAGGCCTCGCGGGCCTCGCCGACCCGCCGCAACGCCTCGAGCGCCTGACCTCGACCTGCCCAGGCCTGCGCGTCGGCAGGGTTCGACAGCAAGGCTTCGGCGTAGTGGTTCGCCGCCTCGGCCGGCGCGCCACGAAGGGAGAGATCGCCCAGCGTTCGGTGGGCTTCGGCGTGCCGCGGCTCGGCGATCAACACCTGGCTGTAAGCCTTGCGCGCGCAGGCCGAGTCCCCGAGTTGAACGCAGGTGGCGCCGACGTTCAGCCGCGCCTCGACATACTGGGGCACGACCGCGAGCGCGGCCCGGAAGGACTCCAGCGCCGCCTTGAGTCGACCCTCGCGACGGCGGAGCACGCCCAAGTTGTTGTGCGCGGCGGCGAGGTTCGGGTCGAGGCGTAGCGCCCGGATGAAGCGATCACGTGCGGTCTGTGTCTCGCCGCGGGCCAGCGCGATGAGCCCCAGGTTGTTGATTGGCTCGGCGTAGAGCGGGGCGAACTTGAGCGCGTACTCACACTGGAGTTGGGCGCGCTCCAGGTCCTGAGCATGCAGCGCCGAAGTGCACGCGTCGTTCGCGGCGATCGCCTGGGCTGGAACGGGTGGTCGGTGAAGGCAGCCGCCGAGCGCCGTCAGCGCGCCGGCGAGCACGAGGATCCGCATGGTGTCCTTTCGCGACCTCGACGATCGAGGTGCGCGGACACGACAGACGGTGCGGCTCCGACAGGCGAGCGCGTCGCCGAGGTGCGCTGGCCGGCGAGCCTCTGGTGCGGCCGGCTGCACAGCGGGAGCGGACGGAGCGACGGCGCCATGTCCAAATTGTCGGCCCCCGACGCGACGCGGTTGCTTCAGCGCCCCGGGCTCACCGTCAACACCTCGTCCCAGCCGGGATCGAACTCCACCTGCCAGCTGAAAGTCTGACCCGAGGCGCTCCGGGCAAGCGCGATCACTCGGTGGGCGCCGCGGCGCAACGGCACCTGCACTCGCGGGTCATCCGACAGGCCCTTCGGGGTCTCGACGACCTGGCGCTTGAGCAGCCCGTCGGCCTCACTCCACAGCTGCACGTCGACAGACCGCACGTCGGCGTAGGCCGTGGGGAGCCGCAGCACGACGGTGCGCTCGAACGCGAAGAAGCCAAACCCGCCGCGCCAGGCTGCCAGTCCAATGACGAGCAGCACCAACAGCAGGGCGCGCTGCCGCAGGGAATTCACCGCTACTCCTTGGCGGGAGGCTCGTCCTTTGGCTTCTTCTTGTCGGGGCGATCGCCGACCTTCGCGCGGATCTCTTGAACCTGGACCTTCGGCAAGATCGACATCGACTCACCCTTGAGCCGATCGGGCACGAGCTTCACCTCGGCCTTCACCTCGATCGTCATGCCGGCGACCAGCTTGAGCAGCTCGTCGCGCAGCCGCTCGGACTGGAGAAAGCGACGCACTTCTTCGCTGACGATGCGACCGAGATCGTCCTTCGTCTTCTCGGCCTGGTGCAGCAGGAACGTGAGCGCTTCCTTGGGCAGCTTGAGCTGGCTGGCCAGGCGCTTGACGCCGTCCTCGGACATGAAGACGGCGCCGAGGCCCGCGGCGGCCATGCGCCGGACGAAGTCGAACGCTCCTCCCTTGTCTTCGGGCGGTCGCTCGTCGCCGCCGGGGGGCATGTCCGCTTCGGTGCTCTCGTCCGGGTGCGTCATCGTGGCCGGACTCTACGGGAAGGACTGCGGGGCGGCGACTTGTTGGGCGTCCACGGGGACCTGCGCTGCGCCGGCCCAGGCACGCACCACACCTTCGTCGACACGGTGGAAGGAAGACGTGATCACCGTCAGCGGAGCGCCGCTCCAGCCGGGTCCGAACAGCACCAGCGACGTGACGCCGCGTGACGCGTGCAGCCCCACAGTCCACTCCGAACGCTGCGCCCGTCGCGCCGACCACCGAAGCGGACCGAAGCGACGAGCCAGCCAGAGCGAGCGGCGATCCCACGACAGCTCCAGCCGCGCGAGGCGCCCGAGCAGGATCCACATCGCCGTGCAGACCACGAAGGCGACCGAGGGCGGCGCGAGGCTCGAGGACTGCGCCACCCCAGCGGCGACCACCGACGCGACCGGGGTCGCGGCGACAAACACCGTCCACGCGGCCAGATCCACGGCGCGAATGCGGCCGGTGTCCGGACCGAGCTCGGCGCGGGCCAGCCTCATGCGCGCTTTCAGCTCGCGGCCGAGACGACGGGTCCGCGACCGCGCGCGTTCTCCTGACTGATGCGGGCGGCGACCTTCTGCGCGAGGCCCATGAACGCCTGGGCTTCGCTGCCCTCGGGGTGCGCGATCGTGACGGGCAGGCCTCGATCGCCGCCTTGGCGAATCCGCAGCTCGAGCGGCACCTCACCCAAGAAGGCGATGTCCATGAGCTCCGACGCCTTGCGACCGCCCCCCGTGTCGAAGATGTGCGTGCCCTTGCCGCAGTGCGGGCAGATGAACTGCGACATGTTCTCGACGATGCCCAGGATGGGAATGTGCAGCTTGTCGAACATGGCCTTCGCGCGAATGACGTCGGCGAGCGCGACGTCCTGCGGGGTCGTCACGAGCACCGCCCCAGACGAGCGGACCTGCTGCGCCACGGTGAGCGGCACGTCCCCCGTGCCCGGCGGCAGGTCGAGCACGAGGTAGTCGAGCTCCCCCCAGTTCACGTCACGCACCAGCTGCATCAGCGCGCCGTGCATCATCGGCCCGCGCCAGATCATCGCCTGGTCGGACTCGACCAAGAAGCCGATCGACATGACCTTGAGGCCATGCACGTCGATGGGCTCGAGCGTCTTCCCGTCGGCGCTCACCGGGCGGCGCTTCACGCCCGTCATCACGGGGATCGACGGGCCGTAGAAGTCCGCGTCGAGCAGGCCGACGCGCGCGCCATGCCGGGCCAGCGCCACCGCGAGGTTCAGCGCCACCGTCGACTTGCCGACGCCACCCTTCCCTGCCCCGACCAACACGACGTTCTTCACCGAAGGCAGCAGCGTGTCCTTCGACGCGCCCATGGGCGCCGGGCGCACCTTGGCGGTCATGTCGATGTGGAAGCTCGCCACGCCAGCCACGCCCTTCAGCGCGGCTTCGGCGTCGGACTTGATCTTGTCCTTCATGGGACAGGCCGGCGTCGTCAGCTCGATGCGCAGCTTCACCGCGCCACCTTCGATGCGCAGGTCCTTCACCATGCCCGCCTTGACGATGTCGGTGTTCAGGTCGGGGTCCATGACCGTGGCCATGGCTGCCAGCACGTCTCGTTCCTGCACGCTCATGCGCTCGCTCACTTGGGAAATGGGGTAAGGCCTCGCGGTTCCAATTACGGGCCAGGCGACCCTGGCGCAAGGCCGACGCAGCGATGAACCACTTCATCTCCGGCATTCTGAAGCTCGGGCTCCTCGAGGCGTCGATCGGCCTGCTGCTGATCGATCGGCTCGCGGGGGAGCGCTTCGAGCGTGAGCGGCGGATCGCAGCCTTGACGCTGTCCTTCGCCATGCTCTTCGCCTGGAGCAACTACGGCACGCTGCGCGGCGGGGCGAGCTTCTGGATCCTGGCGTCGGTGGTCCCGACGATCCTCGGGGCCGCGTGGGTGATGCGAGCGGGGTTCGGGGAAGGCTCGGGGGAGCGCACCCAGGCCCTGCGCGCCACGCTGGAGCGCTGGGCGAGCGCGCTGCGGATCCCCGCCGCCGCCATCGCCGGAGTCCTCGTGCTGGGGCTGGGCCTAATCTGGGCCGCGCTCGCGCGCGAAGGGGCGCCGCTGGTCCACGCCCACGAGCAGTTCCACTTCTACCTGGCGGCCAAGTATCAGAAGGAAGTCGGTTGGTTCGATCTCTACCGCGCGGCCCTCATCGCCGATCGCGAGAGCGTCCACGTGCTCGACGGCGCGACCCACGCACGAGACAACACGACCTTCGAACTCGAGCCGGTGGAGGCCGTGTACGCGCAGAGCGACCGCCTCCGAGCGCGCTTCACGCCGGAGCGATTCGAGGCGTTCAAGCAGGACTGGGCCGCGCTCACCCGCGCGTGGCCCATGGACTGGAAAGGGGTCATTCGAGATCACGGCAACTCCAACTCGCCCGCCTGGTCGGTGATCGCCGCGCCGATCGCCCGCGCGATCTCGCTCACGCCTGCGAATCAGTCGTTCTTGGGCTGGCTCGATCTGGTGCTGATGCTGGTGCTCTTCACCGCGCTCCCGGCCTGCTTCGGCTGGCGGGCGGCCGCGGTGGGCCTGCTGATCTGGGCCGGCGTGCCGTTCGTCTTCGACTACCTCGCGGGCTCGTTGCTCCGCTGGGACTGGCTCTTCGCGCTCGGCCTGGCTGCCTGCCTGATGCAGCGCGGTCGCTGGGGCGCGGCCGGGGTCTGTTTTGGCTACGCGGTCGCGACCAAGCTCTTCCCGATCCTCTTTGGCGTCGCCTTGGCGCTCAAGCTCGGCCTCGAGTGGAGGCGCACGAGGCAGCTGAGCCGCGAACATCGCCGGTTCGTCGTCGGTACGTTCGCCGCGGGCTTGGTGATGGTCGTCGCCGCCGCGCTCCCGTTCGGCCCGGACTGCTGGCCGGAGTACGCACGCCGGATCCAGACGGCGCAGGTCGAGAAGTTCTATTCGAACCAGTACTCGCTCAAGACGGTGTACCTGCAGCTCGCCGCGGGCTCACCGGGCGAGTTCCTTTCGCACTGGTACCGCCCGCTGGAGATCCTCCAAGGCCGCGCCGACGTCGACGCGAGCCAGCACTCGTTCGGCCTGCTGCTGGTACGCATCGGCTTCTCGCTGCTGGTGCTCGTGCTGCTCCGCCGCGCGACCGACGTGCAAGCGTTCCTCCTCGGACCGTTCCTGGTCTTCGCGTGGCTGACGGTCAACGCGTACTACTGGAACATGCTTGGGCTCGCGGCCGTCGGCCTCGCCACGCGGAAGGACACGCCAGCGCTCGTCTGGCTCGTCGGCCTCCACGTCACGTTCATGAACTTCTACCTGTACCAGCACCTCAACGCCGGGTTCGCCGAGGGCTACGTCACGGGGCTGTTCTTGCTCTTGGCGACGGTGGCAGCCGCGGGGGTCGAGCTGTGGAGTTCCCGCGCTCAGCGCGCGGCGCCCGGCGATGCCTCGGCGAGCACCCAGGCCACGTAAGCCGGAAGTCCCGCAGCCACGTCGAGCGCCACGATCTCGGGCACCTGGTACGGGTGGAGCGCCTTGACCCGCGCCGCCAGCGCGTCGAACCCGTCCTTGCGCGTCTTGGCGATCAGGAGCAGCTCGGCCTCGTCGCAGATCGCGCCGTCCCAGCGGTAGATGCTGCGCACCTGGGGCAGCACGCTCACACACGCGGCCAGGCGCTCGGAGACCAGCGTCTTGGCGATCGACTCGGCCACGTCGGCGTTCGGCGCGGTGATGAACACCGCGACAACCTCGCCGTTCACAACGACAGGTCCACCGAGTCGGTCTCACCCGACTGCAGCTTCACGGTCACGCGTGCCCGCTTCGCGGCCAGCCGCTCACTGGGCCCCAGATCGAACGAAAGCCCCTGCTCCGTGGATTCGGAAGGCAGGGGCCGTTCGGGCGCATCAGGGAGGAAGACCGCGGCGGCAGCGAGGCGGTCGGAGTTGGTGGCTTGAACGACCACCTGGACGGTCCGGGCCTTGAAGATCAACACCCGAAAGTCCGCCCGCTCTTCGACGCGATCCGGCCTGGGGCGAGGCCGATCGGCCGGCATGCTGACGACGTTGCTCGGCGCGGTTCCCCTCGGCGCCGCGGTGAGCTCTTCGATCGCCCGCTCGCCCTCTTCGAGCGCCGCGAGCACGAGCTTGAGCTCGGGATCGCTCGCCGCTTCCGTCCGGAGCGCCGCGACCTCGGTGTCGCTGGCCAGCCCCATGTCCATACGGAGCAGCTCCTCTTCGCTCCACCGGCGGCGACGCGGGCTCTTCACGTCGTCGCTCACCCGCTGCTCGGCCGCGCCGAGCGTGCCCACGGCTTCGCCGCCGAGTGAGCGGACCAGCGTGTCGTCTTCCATGCCGGAGCGCTCCAACAGCCACCACGCCACCGAGCGATGCGCCGGGTCCAGCAGCTGCGCTTCTTGCCGCCGCTCGGCATTGACCGCGGTGAGCGCGCGGACGCCCCGGCGGGCCTTGCCGTCTACCGACGCCAAACGAGTGCGGAGCTGCGCGGCGGCGGCGGCGGCTCCACTGACGCCGGCCTTGCCTGCTTCGTCCAGCGCGATCAGCGCCGACTCCAGCCGATCTCGCGCGAACAAGTCCTGCATGACGAAGCGCGCGACGGCTTCCCCCGCGTCCACCGAATCGGGGATCGCCGCCTCGACGGCCTGATCCGCCGCGCGGGACAGCCGCCGACTCAGCTCGTCGAGATCGACGGCGTCGGCCCAGGCCTTCACGTCGGCGCTCGACAGCCCTTTGAGCACGTCGCGCACCTGGGCGGCCTGAGCGCCGAGCGCGCCGCTGCGACGCACCAGATCGCCCGCGACTTCCAGCAACCGCCCGGCGACGACCGCCGCCGCGCCGCTCTCCCCTGTCTTCCCTGCCCCCGCCAGCTGCGCTCTGAGCGCGTCCAGCTCTTCGAGACGACCGCGATACTTCTCGGCGAGGGGCAGCTTCATGCGTTCTCCTGTTCACGGGCTTCGAGCACGTACAGCTTGAGCCAGGCCTGCGCGCGGCTGACGCGCTTGTAGGAATTGACGACCGAGATCCCCATGACGCGGGCCACCTCGGTGTGATCGTCCATGTCCTGGTGGTGGTAGAGGTCCCACGCTGCGGCCTCGTTGGGGTGCTCTTCCTGCAGGCGGCGGAAGGCGGCCCAGTACTCTTCGGTGGCCTGGGCCTGCTCGCTGGCGGCCTGGCTCAACGCGATGGCGCGCTTGGCCTCGGCGCGCGTCTCTTCGCGCTCCTCGTCCTCGTCGCCGCCGCGTGGGCCCGGATCGAGTTCGTCACGCTGCTTGCGGTAGCGATCGATCGCCGCGTGCTTGACGATGCGTAAGAAGAACGTCTTCGGCGAGGCGGCCTTGCCCGGCATGCGCTCGGACACCCCGCGAAACTGCTCCAACCCTTTGGCCATGAACTTGGCCGCGGCGTCCTGGAAGACCTCGTCGATCTCGTCAGGGGCGCCCCTCATGAATGCCCCTTGGACCCGGCGAATGACCGTGGCTGACGCGTCGCGCCAGCGAAACACGAGCTCGCCGAGCGGCTTCTTGTAGTCGAGCCCTTCCGCGCGGCGCTTGGAGATGTCGGCAAAGAGCTCGTCGTCAGTGAGTACGGTGGCCATGTGCGGGCCGCGAACATACCCCGGCATGACGGCGGCTCAGCTGATTCCTGACGCAGGCGACGCGCGTCAGAACCGGGCACAATCAGTCGTGAATTGCGGGCATGAACTCCATTTCAAGTCCTCCCAAAACCGGTCGCACCGTGATCGTCGGCGACCTCCACGGCTGCTACGCGGCGGCTGATGCGCTGCTCGATCGGCTCAGCGTCAGCATCAACGATCGCGTCATCTTCGCGGGTGATCTGGTCGATCGCGGCCCGGAGCCACGCCGCTGCGTCGAGCTGGCCATGCGCCACGAGGCGATCCTCGGCAACCATGAAGAGAAGCACCTGCAGCAGCGCAAGCGGCCGGAAGCGGCGCTGCTGCCGGATCACGCGCGAACCCGCAGCCAGCTGAGCGACGAGCACTACGCGTACTTCGAACGGCTCCCGCTCTTTCTGCGCCTGCCGGAGCACGGCGCGGCGGTCGTCCACGCCGGAGCGTTCCCCGGCATTCCGCTCGAGCAGCAGAGCCGCTCGCACCTGCTGCACGTGCAGCACATCAACCCGCCGGCCACGAAATCGCACTGGCCCTCGAAGGCGCCAGAGGGCCACGCGTTCTGGACCAACTTCTGGACGGGCCCGGAGCGGCTCGTGTTCGGCCACTCGGTGCTCGACCGGCCACTCGTCACCGAGTGGGCGGTGGGGATCGACACGGGCGCCGTCTACGGCAGAGGACTCACCGCGCTGCTGCTCCCGAGCTGGGAGCTCGTCACGCTGCCGACCGAAGACCACGCGCCGGCGAAGAAGGTCGTCGCGCGCTACCCCGTGCACGACGGGGTCATGGCGTTCAGCTAGGCGTCAGGGCGCGCTGAGGACCTCCGCGCGGAGACAGGCTCAGAGCGCCCGCCGGAACTGGGCGAGGTCCTTGCGCTGCTGATCGATCTCGGCCTCGAAGCGCGCCTTGATTTGAGCAGGCGACGCCCGGTGACGAAACAGCGCCGGTGGGTCGTTGAGGGGCGCGGGTGGCAGCGCGGTGAATGGCGACGGTCCGGCGCGACGCTGCGCATCCAGCTGCTGGTCGGCCCGGCGCAAGTGATCGCTGACCAGCTTGCGCTCACCTTGAGACAGTGGCCGCGCGAGCCCCCCGCCGATGCTGCCGTACACCCGTCCGCCCTCTCGGTGCAGGTTGAGCACCGCGCCACCGCGCTTGGGCGAGAAGCTGACGCCCAGGCTTCCAGTGTGGTCCTCGAAGCCCTGGTAGTGGGTGTAGCCCTTGGCGACCTCGGAGGAGCTCAGCGCCGCCTTGAAGCCCGCGCCGGTCATCGGCTTCGGGAGCTCGGACGCGAACTGCCGAATCTTGGCCACGTTCTGCGGGTCGGCCTTATGCGTGAAGGTCCCGGTCTGCGCCTTGAGGTGGCCGCGGAGCTGCTCGACCTCCGACCCCGTCAGCTTCCTCGACGGGCCGCCCGGCCGCTCCGCGACCATGTGGCCGCCCTTCTCGTACACGTTCACGCGGTTTCTGCCGGTGCCGAAGCTCAGCGTGTCTCGCTGCCCGTAGCCGGGGACTTCGGCCGAGAACACGCGCGCGTCTGGGAGCTTCTTGTCCTCGCCAATCGCCTTTGCGAAGTCCTGGGCCGACGGGGCCTTCGGCGCGGGACCGCGCGGTCCGCTGACGTGGCTCGGCTCGATCTTCGAGGTCTGCACGAAGGAAACAGCGCCCATGGTCTACGCTCCTGAAGGGGGGAGTGCGGGCGAACGGTCGCGCCTCGGCGCGATGCCGTCAACGACCGTGCAGCAGCCGTTTGCACCCTGCCGCTTGGACACGACACCGGCGCACATTGACACCAGCCGAACCGCCGCACCTGCGCGCTTCAGAATCGCTGCTGGCGGAGCCGCGACTTGAGCCCCAGCTCCTTCGTGCGCTTGAGCAGCCCCACCAAGCCGAACGCCGACATCTGCAGCGAGCCATCGTTGACCCGACGCTCGAGCTCGCGGACGACGTCCTTCTGAACGACGTCGGGCATCGATCCCAACTCCATCAACATCGCCACGGACTCGGCGGCGCCGAGAACCGGCGTCGTGGTCCGGCTCCACACCCACCCGCTGGTCACGTCGTTCCTCGCCGAGTTGTGCCGCTCGATCAGCTCGTCGGTCCGCGCCGCGGGCGTGGGCGCGACGGCACCTTGCCCAAAGGTCGCTGCGCTGCTGCTCCCGGCTGCTTTGTCCGTCCGAACGCTCACCAGTTCCCCCCGGCGAAATGTGACGGCAACCCTACCAATGCCGAGCCCCGCGGCGGGAGCCCCCGGCGCACGATCCCAGACGCTGCGCCAACGCCTCGCAAACACGCCCGTCGCGCGAGCAGCGGCGCCCTCGAGTCCACCCAGGCCGGACAATTCGAGCCGGCGCGGCTCGACTACGGTCGGTCGACGGGCCCGCCGACGTAGCGCGGCACCGGGTTTCGCAGCTCCGCACAGCCCGGCACCGACGCACTGCACTTCGCCTTCGCGCTCGGCGCGTCATCCGGCGTTCGCCACTGCAGCGCGGTCGACAGCGCCTCGGCGTTCCTCGCGGCGTCCCTCGACAACGAGGGCAGCGCGAGCGCTTGAACCCGAAGACAGTCCGCGTCCCGAGGCTGGAGTTCGAGCCCGCGCTGCGCCGCCCGGAGCGCTGCCCGTGAGTCCCCCGCACTTGCCAGGGCGATCGCCAGCGCCTGCCACACCGTCACGTCACCGGGCGCGAGGGCCGCGGTCTGCTCGTACGCCTTGGCCGCCTCGGCCCACCGCCACACCTGGGCGAGCGCGTCACCGCGGGCCTTGGCGATCGCTGCGCGCGCTCGGCCCGCACGATCGGCAGCGGCGGCCTGCTCGAGCCACGCCAGCGCCTCCGCCGTCTGTCCGCGCTTCCCGGCGACGACGCCCT
>JALHOS010000257.1 GCA_022842905.1 Myxococcaceae bacterium
GCGGCTCACTCCGCAGCGGCTCACTCCGCAGCGGCTCACTCCGCAGCGGCTCACTCCGCAGCGGCTCACTCCGCAGCGGCTCACTCCGCAGCGGCTCACTCCGAAGCGGCTCACTCCGCAGCGGCTCACTCCGCAGCGGCTCACTCCGCAGCGGCTCACTCCGCAGCGGTTCACTCCGCAGCGGTTCACTTCGCAGCGGTTCACTTCCCAGCGGTTCACTTCCCAGCGGCTCACCCCGCAGCGGCTGACGACCGCGCGCACGCTCGCGGCGGCGACGACACCACCGCGGCGTCCCGAGAGGCCTCGCTGCCTACGCTGAAGCCTCGCAGAGCCCTGCGCCCACCGCCCTGGCGCGCTTACCCGCTCGCGCGCTGAGGTGAGCCGCCGAACACCCGGGCGATCGCCGCGTCCAGCCCTTCGATGAAGCTCGCCTCGTCAAACCGCGCCGCGCGCACCCTCGCCGCCACGCTGGAGAACGTCCGCTCGAACGCGTCGAAGCGCCGGACGGCGTCCACCAGCGACGGCACGGTCTGCTCGCCGAAGAACACGCCGACGTCCTCGGTCACCGTCTCCAGCGCCCCACCCCCCGCAAACGCGATCACCGGCCGGCCGCAGGCCAAGGCCTCGAGCGGGGTCAGCCCGAAGTCCTCGACGCCGGGAAACACCAAGGCCCGCGCGCCGCGCAAGAGCGCTGGCACCTCAGCGTCTGGCACCTGGCCCAGCACGCGCACGTTCTTGGGCAGCGACGAGAGCCACGCCGACGAAGCCTGCCCCGTCCCCGCGATCCACAAGGGCGCGCCCAGCTCACGAAACGCCTCGATCGCGAGATCGATCCGCTTGTACGGCGCCAACGCTCCCAAGCACAGGAAGTACCCGCCGGCTCCGTCGCCCAGCGGGCCCTGCACGAAGCGGTCGAGCTCGACGGGCGGGTACAGCACCGTCGCGTGCCGGTGGTAGCGCTCGGCGATCTGCAGCGCCACGTGGCGGCTGTTGGCGAGGAACGCGTCGACGCGGGCGTTGGTCGCCACGTCGAAGGCCCGCAGCATCGGCCGCGACACCCTCGCCGCCACCCTCGCGGGCAGGCTCGCCTTCCCCGGACCGAAGTAGTCGTCGTAGCGATCCCACATGTAGCGCAGCGGCGCGTGCACGTAGGCCAAGTGGCGGGCCCCCTTCGGTACGCGCACCGACTTGGCGACGCAGTGGCTACTCGACAGGACCAGGTCCACGTCCCCCACGTCCAGCGTCTGCGCGGCGGCGGGGAACAGGGGCAACAGCCAGCGGTGGCGCTTGGTCGCGAACGGCAGCGCATTGAGGGGACTGGCGTGAATGCGGCGCGCCTTCAGCTCCGCGGGCATGTCCGACGGATCGTGCAACAGCGTGTGAATCGTCGCGTCGGGGAAGCGCCGGGCCATGGCCGCGAGCACCTTCTCGCCGCCGCGCCAGGTGATGAGCCAGTCGTGGACCAGGGCGACGCGCACGAGCGCCGAGCCTCGTAGCGGCAAAAGACTGCGACCGCAAAGGGGCGCTTGGGTACGCTGGCCCGGTGGTGAAGGTAGTCCTCGATCTGCGCATGGTGCGCGGCCCGCTGCACGGCATCGCCAGGTACGCGCTGGAGTTGGCGCGCCGACTGCCCGGCCTGGCTCCCAGCTGGCAGTTCTCGGCGCTCGTCCCGCCCGAAGGACTCCCTGACGAGCTGGGCGCGCTCTCCCCGCGGATCCCCCAGGTCCGCGCGCCGTCGGGCTTCTTGTCCGCGCTCGAGCAGCCGGGGCTCGCCACGACGCTCCTGCGCGAGCGGCCGGCGCTCTTCCACGCGACCAGTTTCTCGGTGCCGCTGCTGTGGCCGGGCCGGCTCGTCGCCACGCTTCACGACGCGACGCACCTGGCGCTCCCCGAGAACGCGTCGGCGGTCCGCAAGGGCTACTACCGGCTCGTGGTCAAGCCGCGCTGTGAGCGCGCCAAGGCGCTGATCACCGTCTCGGAGTTCTCCCGGGGTGAGCTGGCGCGGCACCTGGGCTTCCACGGGGAGCGCCTCCAGGTGATCCCCAACGGCGTCGACGCGGCGTTCCAGCGCGCGCCGCAGGCCGACGTCGACGACTTCCGCGCACGACGTGGACTGCCCGCCCGCTACCTCGTGGCGATCGGCAACCCCAAGCCGCACAAGAACCTGGCGGTGCTGGCGCAGGCAGCCAACGAGTTCCCCGAGCCGCTGGTGCTCCTCGCCGGGCGCGGCGCCAAGCGCGAGCTGCGCTTCCCGGATCGTGTTCTCGAGCTGTCCCCGGTGTCCGACGACGAGCTGGTCCGGCTGATCTCCGGCGCCACCGCCGTGCTCCTCCCTTCGCGCTACGAAGGGTTCGGGCTGCCCGCGCTCGAGGCCATGGCCTGCGGCGTGCCGGTGATCGCCGCGAATGCTGGCGCTTTCCCCGAGGTGGTCGGCGCCGCCGGCGTCCTCGTCTCGCCGAGCAGCGCGCGCGACTGGACCAACGCAGTGGGCAGGCTGTGCCGCGACGAACGGCAGCGCGCCGGGCTCGTCTCCTTGGGCCTGGAGCGCGCGGCCCGCTTCACCTGGGACGACTGCGCCAGGCAGACGCTCGCCGTGTACCGCCGCGCGCTGGAGGCCCGGTGAGCCAGCGCTTCGAACGCGTGTGCCAAGCGCTCGTCGCCGTGGGGCTGCTCGCCCGCGTCGTCCTCTGGGCGAGCACCGAGGTCTACATCGACACCGCCTACTACTGGGCCTGGGGCCAGCGCCTGGACTGGAGCTACTACGATCACCCTCCGATGACGGCCTGGCTGCTGCGCCTGCTCGGCGTGCACGGGACGACGGCGCTCATGAGCGTGGGGACGATCGCCGCGTTCGGCTGGGCAGCCGCCGCCGTCGCGAAGGACCGGCGAGCGTTCTGGCCCGGGGCGGCCTGCGCGGCGGTGACCCCCGCGGTGTTCCTCGCGAGCGTCATCGTCAACCCGGACTCGGGGCTCTTCCTGTTCGGCGCGCTGGCGCTCGGCTTGGCGGCGAGCGGCCCGACGTGGCTGGCGGCCCTCGTGTTCGGCGCCGCGCTCTTGTCGAAGTACCCGGCGATCTTGCTCGCGCCGGCGCTGCTCGCGCTCAGCTTCCAACGAGAGCGCCGCGTCGCGCCGCTGTTGCTCGCGACGCTCATCGGCCTGCTCGCCTCGGCGCCGGTCCTCTTCTGGAACTGGCAGCACGACTGGATCTCCTTCCGGTTTCAAGCCGCGCACGGCACGGCCGCATCTCCGGCGACGGTGCACACGTTTGCCGAGTTGGTCGGCGCGCAGCTCGGCCTCATCGGCCCCCTGCTCTTCCCGCTCGGGCTGTGGTGGCTCGCCAAGGGGCCCGGCGCCTGGCCGCTCCGATTGGCCGCCGGCCTGCCGCTCCTGGTGTTCCTGGGGCTCGGCACCCACTCGCGCGCGGAGTCGAACTGGCCGGCCTTCGCGGCGCTCGGCCTGGGCCTGGGCCTCGCGCCGCTCGCGCTTGAACGCCCGCGGCTCGCGCTCGCCAGCGCCGTCGCCTCCTTGGTGGTGTGCCTTGCGGGCGCCGCGTTCCTGTCGCTCCCGACCCCGTGGGCCGCCCAGTCCGACCCCATCAAGCGTCTGCACGGCGCGCGGGTGCTGGCCCAGCTCAACGGGCAAGGCGCCGTCGCGGTGATCACCCCGCACTACGCGCTCACCGCCTTGGCCGAGTACTACGCAGGGCTCCCGGGCGGCACCGTCAGCCCGCGCTACAACCAGTACGACGTGTGGGGCTTGCCGCCGCTCCCGCCGGGGGCCGAGGCGGTGTGGGTCAGCGAGGTGGGGCCGCCGCCGGAGGACGTGCTTCGCCACTTCGAACGCAGCGCGCGGCTGCCGGATCTCGAAGGCCGCTTCTTCGACGTGCTGCTGCACCAGTACGAGGTGCACCGCCTCATCGGCGCGCGAGGCGCGGAGGTCCGCATGGGCGACGGCGCCACGCACCGCCACGCCGAGTAGCCTAAGAACCGTCGGCCCTGCTCCCATGCTCTGGCGCTACGTCTTCCGCACCGTCGCAGGGCCCACCGTCGCGTGGCTGCTGTTCTTGTGCGCGCTCTTCTACCTGGTCGCCTTCATGCGCGGCATCGACGTGCTCTTGGGCAACGCCGTCGGCCCGCTCGACGTGCTGGGCGTCTTCGTCCTCTTGACGCCGCAGTTCATGGTCCAGGTCGCGCCGGTGGCGCTGCTGTTGGGGACGATCCAGGGCCTCGGCCGCCTGTCCGCCGACCAAGAGCTGACGGCGGCACAGACCGTCGGCCTCGCCCCGACGTCGCTGGTCCTCGCGCCGTTGGCGCTGGGGCTGTTGCTGTCAGCGGTGCTCGGCGTCCTGGCGTCGACGCTGCAGCCCCTCGGTATTCGCGCGGTGCGGGAGCGAATCGTCCAGCTGATTCAGCGCAACGCCGCGGCCGACGTCGCCCCCGGGCAGTTCTACCAAGGCCTCGCCGGGCTGACGGTGTACGTCGAGCGCGCAGACGCTGCCGGCTGGCATCACGTCCTCGTGCACGACGGCCGTGCGCCCGGCAGGCCGGTGCTGACGCTGGCCGAGCACGCCGCGCCCGCGCCGCGAGGTCCGGAGCAGGGCCTCTCGTTTCGGCTCACCCGCGGCACGTCCCACGCGGTCGACGGGCCGAACGGCGACGTCGTCACCACGTTCGCCGCCGCGGAGCTCAACGCCACGCTCAACGACTCGCGCCAAAAGCTGTCGTCGTTCCGCTTCAGCCGGGAAGAGTCGACGCTGGACGAGCTGTACCGCGTGAGCACCGGCGAGGACGCGGAGGCTTCCCGCGCGGCGCGGCTGGTGCTCCACGAGCGCCTCCGCCAGGTCCTCGCGCCGCTCTCGCTGGCGATGATCGCCGGCGTGGCGGGGGTGAGCCGTCGCGGGGGCAACCGAGGGCGTTCGGGGGCGATCGCCGTCACGCTGCTCGTGTTCCTCACCTACCACCTGCTGGCGCGCACCACGCAGAGCCTGGGGGAACGTGGGGAATGGCCGGCGCTGCTCGCGTCGGCGCTGCCCAACGTGTTGGCCGTCGGGTTGGGGTTGGCCGGCGCGGCGTGGCTGAGTCGACGAGGTGCCGCGTGAGTCGCACCCTCGGCCTCGCGGTCGCGCGACTGTACGTGGGGCTGCTGCTCGCGACCCTCGCGGGGGTCACGCTCGTGTTTCTGGCGGTCGACTTCGGAGATCAGCAGCGCTCGCTGTCGGATCTGCCCGGCGCTGTCTTGCTCGAGCTGTACGTGTACCGAGGGCTGATCGCGTTTCGGCAGCTGGCCCCCGCCGCCATGTTGCTCGCCGCCGGGGCCACCGCGTCCGTCCTGCGCCTGCGCGGAGAGTGGCTCGCGCTGCAGGCGCTGGGCGTCTCTCCGCTGCAGGCGTTCTGGCCGATCTTCGTGTTGGGTGGGCTGCTGGCGCTGGGGCTGGTGGCGTTCGACGACGCGGTGGTGACGCGCGCCGTCGCCAAGAGCCAGGCCATTCGCCCGGCGGCGTGGCAGGCGCTGGGCCCACAGCAGGACCAGCAGCCGCGGTGGTTTCGGTTCGGGGACACCGTGCTCGAGGTCCGCGGCGAGTCGGACGGCGCCCAGCTGTCGGACGTGACGGTGTACGAGCTGACGCCTTCCTTCGCGCTGTGGCGCCGCATCGACGTCACCCGGCTCGGCCGCACGTCGGAGCGGACCTGGCGCGCGGAGGGGGTGGTGAGCCACTCCGGCGGTCAGGCCGAGGTCCTCGCGGGGGAGCCGCTGCGGTTGCCGCCCGAGGCGATCGAAGCGCTCAACGTCACCGGGCAGCGGGCCGAAGCGCTCACGTTCGAGCAGCTCGCTGAGCAGCGCCGCGTGCGCCGCGCCCTGGGCCTGCCGACCCGGAACGTCGAGTTCGCCCACCACCTGCGCATTGCCTACCCCTTCACCGGCGTCGCCGCGGCGGCGCTGGCCGTGGCCCTGGCGCTGCGCTCGAACCGCCGCGGCCAGCTCACGCTGGTGTTGGTCGACGGCGTGTCGATCTCCTTCCTGTTGGTGCTGCTGCTGGCGGTGGGGCGGACCTTGGTGCTCAACGGCCGGGCGAGCGCGGCCTTCGCGGCCTGGACGCCGCCGGTCGGGCTGCTCGCGGCCGTGATCGTGTCGTGGGGGCTGGGTGCACACGCCCGCCGGCGAAGGGCCCTGCAGCCGCGTTGACCTACGAGTCGGCGCCGTCAGGGAATGCAGCGGGGGTCATCCGCCGGGCAGACGAAGCGCACGTGGAAGTGGTTCGCGTGGTTGTCGACGTGGCGAATGATGCCGACGCGCTCGGCGATGGGCCGCGGGTACTGAAACCACGCCGCCAGCTGCGCGGGGGTCGCCCCTCGACGCTGGGCTTCGTCGTACAGGGGCTGCTGCAGCGAGTGATCGACGAAGATGTACATGGCCACGCCCGCGCGGATCCACGTTTCGAACAGCGACCAGGTGGCGACGGCGTCGAGCTGAGTGGGGCTGACGGTGGACAACGGGCAACCCGTCGCGGCGCAGCTGGTGCGGTAGTACGTGCCGTCCACGTCGCGCCCACTCAAGTGGCTCGCGTGCGGCCAGGCCCCCGTCGCGGGGCGGCCCCCGTCGATGATGCTCATGTCGTGCACCTGCGGGAGCGGAGCCGCCGGGTGACGCTGCTTGGTGCGGTCGAACCCCGTCCGCAGCCAGAAGACCGTCTCCTCGGTGCCGTACTGCGCGCCGCGGCCGTTGTTGAAGACGACGAAGGAGTTCGTCGGGGTCAGCCGCATGGATCGCTCGAGCCGTCCGGAGCCGGGCGTGCCGATCGACTCGGACGACGTGCTCGCCGGCGGCATGATCGCCCCGGCGTCCGTCGAGATGCTGGGCCCCGAGCAGCCGATCGTCCCGGTCGGTTCCACGCACAGACACACCGACGTCGACGTGCGCAGGCGCCACGTCCCGTTGATGCACTGGTACCCCGCGGAGCACCCGCCGCTGACGTACAGACCGCCGAGGGAATGCACACAGCTGCCGAGGCCCGCGTCGGGGCGCCCCGCGTCGGCAGGAAGCACGCCGGCGTCATGCCCTGCGTCCGCGGGAGGCACGCCGGCGTCGTGCCCGGCGTCGACTTGGGGCGGCTCTTCTGCGCCCGCGTCGGGCTCCGGCGGCTCGATCTCCAGCTCTTCGCCCGCGTCGACGTCGCCCGCGTCGAAACCAGCCCCGCCGGCAGTCCCACCGGCCCCCGCCACACCGCCGCCCATTCCCGCTGCGCCACCCGTGCCCGTCGCCCCGCCGCCCGTCGCACCGCTGCCCGAGAAGCCGCCCAAGCCGACGCTGCCCGCTCCGCCGCCAGTCCCGCCGTCGGGAAGCTCCACCTGCCCGCCCCCGCAGGCCGCGATCGTGAGCAGCAGCGCCGCAGCAACCCACGACGTGGCACGTCCGTGACTACGCATGGGCGGCGACGTCCTTTCGGTAGTGCCGACCCGCGAAGGCAATGGGCGCCGCGGCGGCATAGGCGGCAGACCTCGCCGCGGCCACGGTGGCGGCCCGCGCGCAGACAGTCAGCACGCGCCCGCCAGCCGTGACGATCTCGGCGCCGACGCGCTTGGTCCCGGCGTGGAAGACCTGCAGGTCAGCGCTCGCCGCCGCATTGAGCCCGGCGATCGCATCTCCGGTGCTCGGCGCTTGTGGGTAGCCGCGCGAAGCCAGCACGACCCCCACTGCCGCGCCGCGGGTCCGAAGAGGATCGACGCTCGGCAGCCGCCCCCGAGCGCAGGCCCGCAGCACTGGGAGCAGGTCCTCATCGACCACCATCATCAGCGGCTGCGTTTCCGGGTCGCCCAGGCGCGCGTTGTATTCGAGCACCATGGGGCCGCCGGCGGTCAGCATGAGCCCCGCATAGAGCGCTCCCCGGAACGGCGCGCCTCGCCTGGCCAACTCGGACAGCACGGGGGCGATCGTCGCCGCCGCGGCGCGCGCCAGGTCCTGGCCTTCGAGCAGCGAACAGGGAGCGAACGCGCCCATGCCGCCAGTGTTCGGGCCGAGATCACCGTCGAGGAGCCGCTTGTGATCCTGCGCGAGCGGCAACAGCCGGTAGCGCTCGCCGTCGCACAGGGCGATCAACGAGACCTCGGGGCCGCTGAGCCGCTCTTCGAGGAGGATCGTCTTCCCGGCCGGCAGCTCGGCGAGGCTCCGCACCGCCGCTTCGGCGTCTGCCCCGCTGTCGGCGACGACCACTCCCTTGCCAGCCGCCAGCCCGTCGGCCTTGACCACGACGGCGCCCCACGCGCGCGCCCTCGCCGCGGCGGCCGCCACGTCCGTGAAGATCTCCGCCCGCGCCGTCGGCACGCCCGCCGCCGCCATGACTTCCTTCGCGAACGCCTTGCTCCCTTCGATTCGAGCGCCGGCTCGGCCGGGCCCGAACGTGTCGATGCCGGCCGCCCGTAGCGCGTCTGCGGTACCCTCCATGAGCGGCGCTTCAGGCCCCACGACGACCAAATCGATCGCCAGCCGCTTGGCGCAGGCCACCACCTCGTCCGGCGCACAGGGGTCGACCGCCACACACTCACAGAGCGCGGCGATGCCGACGTTCCCCGGCGCGGCCCACAGCTTGGTGAGCGACGGCGACTGCGACAGCTTCCACGCCAGCGCGTGCTCACGCGCGCCGGACCCCAGCAGCAGAACTCTCACAGCGCGTGCTTGTACAGCACGCGCTTCGCCTCGCGGTAGTGCGGATCCGTCAGCAGCACGCCGGTGAGGATCTTCCGGGCTTCGTCCGGCGCCTTGAGCCGCATCTCGATGTCGCCGAGCAGCACCTTGGCGCCCTGCAGCTTGGGGCTGTGCTTGACCGCCAGGTCGAGCTCACGCTTGGCGGCCTCCATTTTGTTGAGGAGCAGGCTCGCCGCGCCCAGCGCCAGGTGGGCGGCGCCGTTCGCGCGGGCGAGGTCCGTGGCGCGGGCCGACAGCTTCTGCGCGGTCTGCGCGTCTGCACGCTTCAGCGCGGCGAACGCCCGGTACGTGAGCGCGTCGGGGTTGTTGCCGTCGATCTGGTTGACGCGCACGAAGCGCTCGTTGGCGCGGGTGAGCTGATCGGAGTGCCACGCCATGAGCCCCTCACACAGCTCGGGGTTTGGGTCTTCGTTCTTGCTGGTGGACAGCGCGTGGTAGCTGCCGAACGCGGGCTTGAGCAGATCCGCCGGCCGTACGTAGAGCCACGACATGGGGTCGACTGGCAGCGCCCACGGATCCGCCTGGAGCCCGCGCTTGAGGCACAGCTCCCAGGCCTTGCCGTCCTTGCGCGCGTTGGCCGCGGCGGCGCCCGCCAGCAGCAGCGCGTCGACGCGACTCAAGTCGGCGTCCGCCACCTTGTTCAGCGTGGTCATCGCCTGTTCGAAGCGGCCTTCGGCGAAGAGCAGCCGGCCCTCGAGGGTCTGCTCGAGGGTGCCGGTGCCGAGCTTTCCCTTGAGCGCGTCGAGCTCGAGCCGGGCCTGCGAGTTGACGCCCTTGTCGACCAGCGCCAGGAACAGCTGCAGCTTGGCAGGCACGGAGTCCGGCGCGGCTTCGAGCGCGCGCTCCGCAAGGTCCTTCGCTCCGTCGGCGTCGCCCTGGACGCGCAGGAGGGCGGACAGGTGCACGGAGGCCGCGGCGAGGTCGGCCTTGCTCGACGTGGGATCGCCGACGACGCCGCGGAGCAGCTCCTGCGCTTGGGCGAAGTCCCCCAGGTGCTGCATGGCGAGCATGGCCAGGAGCACTCGGGCGCGGGCGCTGCGCGGGTCCGCGGTGCGCGCCTTCTGGAGCACCGCCTTGGCCTTCGCGAGCTCGCCGACGTCCACGTACAGCCGCGCGAGCTCTTCGGCCGCCTCGAGCTGGTCAGCGTCGAGCTCCAGGCGCTTCTCCAGCGCGCTGGCCGCGTCGCGATAACGCCCGACGGAGATCGCCAGCTTGGCCTGGAACAGGTGTCCCCGCTTGACGCGCGGATCGAGCTTCAAAGCCTGCGCGAAGCTGGCTTCGCCCATTTGCACGTTCTTCGAAAGCTGGGCCTGCCCCAACGCCAAGAGCGCCAGCGCCTGCTCCTGCGTCGACTTCGCCGTCTTCCCGCGCTCGGCGAGCACGGTGATGTCGTTCGGGTTGCCATCGCGCGAAGCGATGAAGTGGGCGTGCGCCGTGTACACGAGCGGATCGGCGCCACGCGCTTCGGCGGCCGCGAGCATGGACTCGGCGGACCGGGCGGTGGCGTCGTCCAGCGTGGCGCCCCGCCCGAAGGCCAGCGCGAGCACGTAGCCGGCCAGCGCGCGATCGCTCGTGGGCTCGAGCACCAGGGCCTTCTGGAACGCCTCTTCAGCGCGGTGGTAGGCGCTGGCCGTGTCCTTGGCGATCAGCTCTTCGCCCTGCGTCAGGTAGCTCTCCGACTCGCTCGACTTGGCGCCTTCGAGCTCGGGGTAGCTCAGCTTCCACTGCGCGACGACCTGCTCGACGGGCTTGGTCGCCGACGGTGCCTTGACGACCAGCGGCGGCGCCTTCTTCGGTTTGCGCAGCACGTACCAGCCGCCCAGCCCTGCGGCGACGAGCGCGATGAGCCCAAGGGCGACGCCGACCGCCTTCCCGCGACCGGGGCCGACGCCGCCGCGGTAAGCGGTCCGCAGTCCGTTGGGGTCTCGCGCGGCGCTCGGCGCGCTCGCGGCGGGGGCGCCGGCGCT
>JALHOS010000258.1 GCA_022842905.1 Myxococcaceae bacterium
CCGCTCGACGACGCCGAGCCCCACGGCCACCGCCTGCGCCGCTCGCTCGAGCGTGGCCGGGACCGTGTCGGCGCCGCGGGCCGACTCCGAGAACGCCGCCAGCACGCGCCCGTCGGTCGACGAGACGACGCGCACGTTGACCACGACCGTCGGCTCCACCCGCGCGAGGCTCCCGCTGACGATGCCGTCCACCCCCAGCGCGCCCGCAAGCTCCGCGGTGCACGACGTCTCGCTGCACCCCAAGAGCGCCTTCTGACGCTCGAGCCCCAACATGGCGGCGACGTCGCTCGCGGCGATGACCGACAACCCGCGCCTGCCGAGCTGTTGGACCAAGTGGTCGTTGAACGCCTCACAGGTCGCGGCCGAGAAGTCGGCGCACTTGAGGCCGGGGGCGGCGAGCTTGGGCGCAGCGCCCAAGGCAAGCACGAGGCTCAGGGCAAACATGGAGGCCGTGAATTGCACCGGAAGAACGCTGGACGCAAGCCGCACTCCAGCCGTTCAGCATGAGCGCACACCGCCGCTGGCATCACCCGTCGTCGGGCAGTCGCTGCTGCAAGAGCCACCCGAGCACGTCGGGTCGCGCGAGCGCCACGTCCCACGATTCATGCCCGACGCCCGGCAGCTCGGTGTAGCGCCCCACACCGCGCACCCGCGCGAGGGCCGCGTGGAACTGCCGCGCGGCGTCCGGCTTCACGACGGAGTCCGCGCTCCCGTGAAAGGACCACAGCGGCACCTGGCGCAGCGCGCCCGCCCAGGCTGGATCCGGCGCTCCGGACAGCAGCAGCGCGCCGGCGAACAGGCGCGGGTGACGCACCAGCAGCTCCGCCGCGCCAATGGCCCCCATGGACAAGCCAATCAGCACCAGCCGCTGCGGGTCGACGCTGCGCCGCCCAGCCAGCGAGCGCCCGAGCCGGCTGACCCAGTCCTGCAGGCCGTGCTGGCCCGGGTACCACGTGCCGCCGAAGGACTCGCCAGGCCGAGCCTGCGGCGCGACGACGATGCACGGGTGCCGGGCGCGGAAGTCGGTCTGTTCGAGGAAGCCGACGCCGTTTCGCAGCTGCGCGCGGTTGTCCTCACCCCGTTCCCCGGAGCCGTGGAGGAAGACGACGACCGGGTAGCGACGCGCATGCGGGGCGTAGTCCTCCGGCAGCAGCACGCGGAACGCGCGGCCTTCGAAGTGCTCGGCATGCCAGGGAGGCGCTTGGTGCGTCATGCGCTGGTGAGGTGCGATCGTCGACGAAGCCTCGGGGGCCGGCAAGCAAACTTCTGCTCACGTTCGGGAGCCGTCGAGGTGTTGCGCGGCACGGGCGCGGCCTGGCCGCCCTCTTCGGAGCGGCCGACACCGACGCGGGAGATCACCGCCAGGGTGAAAGTGACGCCGAGGACGCGGCGCGACGTCGTCGTGAAGCCCACCGCACCGCGTCCGACGGCGCGCGGGGTCGTGCCCATTACGAATCGAACGCTCGCAGGAGCTCGGGGACTCCTGGGCCCGAGCCCGACTGGCCAGCTGGAGCGCCTCGCACCGACGACGCCCGGCGAAGCAGCTCGGTGTTCCGTCGACGATCGTGCCGGCGTGATGACCCCAGCGCTACGCCGCGGGGCGCCGACCCGGCAGCACCCGCCGCAGCGCACGGTACGCGCCCCAGCCCAGCAGCGCCGCCAGGATCAACACGAGCAACGGCACGAAGATGGCGATGAGGCTCGCCACCACCGACGCGACGTCTTCCACCACGCTCACGACCGGGCCGCCGACGCCGACTGTCGCCGAGTTGACCAGCGGCCGCGCGGCAGCCTTGGTGGCGTGCACGCTGAACGCGGTGAAGAGCCCGGCGATGACGAGGAGCACGGGCGAAATGTCGGCGATGGCGCCGCTGGCTCCGGCGAAGAGCAGCGCACCAGCCGCCGGCCGTACGAAGGTCTGCACCACGTCGTTGGCGTGGTCGAGCACGGGGATCTTGTCGACGAGGAACTCGACCACCAGCAGGGCCACCAGCACGCCGAGCACCCAGCCGTTGGTGAGCACGTCGAAGGGCGCGGACAGCTTGAGCACGCCGGCGCGCCCCAGGCCGGCCACGACGACCAGCGGCACGTAGGCGTTCAGCCCGGCGGCTCCGGACAACCCGAGCCCGGTGAGCAACTGCGCGAAGAGCGTGCTGGTCATGGCGGCGCCGAAGTGACGTACGGAAGGGGGCCCACCTTCATTGCCTGCGGGCGACGGCGACGACGGGGGCGGGCGTGGTGCGCTTGGCGATCCGCGCGTCGAACAGCCGGTCCGCCGCTTCGACGACGTCGTTCGCGTAGAGCAAATTCTTCCGCAGCCGCGCGGGGAGGTGTTCGGCCCCCAGCCGCGCGCCGGTGATGGCGCCGACCAGGCCCGCGCACACGTCGACCTCACCTCCAGCGCGGAGCACGAGGCTCTGCGCTTCACGGAAGGTGCCGGGGGCCTTGAGCACACAGAAGAGCGCCGTCAGCAGCACCGGCGTGACGTGCGCGGGCAGCCCCTGTTCGAAGTCGTAGTCGCCCGGAGGCACCCCCACGCGCCGCAGCGCCACGAGCGCGCGGTCCACGTCCCAGGAGAGCGCCCGTGGCAGGTAGTACAGCTCGTCGGCGAGCTCGACGTCGCTGGTGGCCGCCGCCGCCGACACCTCTTCGCAGAAGGCGCTCGGGCTCAACGTCTCGGGAAGGAGCGAGAGCTGCACCGCCCGGGCGATCGCCGACGCCGCGGCGGCGCAGCGCCCGTCCTTGTGCGTCACCACCGTCAGCACCTGCGCGTCGTGCGCGAGCTTGGGCACCGACGCCTCGCTCCACAGCCCGGCGACGACGCTGCGCGACAGGCAGGAAGGATCTCTCACGCCCAGCGGCGCGCCGGCGCCCATCCACGGCACGCCGGACAGCAACGCCTCCGCCGCGTCCGTCGCGCTCTTGGCGGCCTGGAGAATGACGCCTTCCTGCCAGAGCCACGACAGGTGCTGGCCGACGGCCTTCCCGTCGACGCGCCCTTCCCGCGTCACCGCGGCCGCGGCGGCGAGCAACATCTGGGTGTCGTCGCTGAACTGCCCCTTGGCGAAGCGGCCGCGGGGGCGCACCGAGAAGTCGTCGGCGACCGCGGCCAGGCGCACCAAGCTCGGCGGGGGCAACCCGCGCAGGGGAAAGCCCAGCGCGTCGCCGATCGCGAAGCCGAGCAGCGTGGCGCGGAAGCGGTCTTGGAGTTCGGCCAGGCGCAGCGACATGAGGACGGTGACGAGACGGCGGGAGAAGCTCGAGGCAGCGGACGCTAGCGCTTCTTTCACCGTCTGAAACGACAAGTTCCTTGCGCGAGCCGTCGAGCCGAGCCGTAATTCGCCCATGGATGCTTCCGAGTGGATGCGGACCTTCAAGGCCCTGCACGAGCTGGCCAAGCGCCCCGACGGGCTGACCGAGGCGCAGCGCAAGGACTACGGCGCCATGCGCGACGAGTTCGCCCGATCCATGGCGCACGCCCAAGGGCTCACCGTGCCCGAAGGGAAGACCGCGCGGCACGTGTTCAAGGTGGCGCACAGCTTCCAGCTCGAGCTGGACAACATGTACAACGTGCTCACCAAGGAAGTCTGGCGGTCGGGCTTCTTGGCGCTGGTGCCCACCCCGCTCGCTCACGGCCAGCGCGTGTCCTTCAAGCTGACGCTGTCCCGCGCCGAAGAGCCGGTGACCGGTGAGGCGACCGTGGTCCAGTCGATTCGGCAGGCGGGCAATGCCCGCACCACGTTCGACATCACGCTCATGAACGAGGCCGCCGCAGAGCGGCTCGAGAACGCCCTGTACGCCGCGGCGATCGCTCGCTACTGACCGTGAACTCGACGTAACCACCCAGAACTAGGCCTCACTTTCCGACGAGTTGCATTCTTGCGCATGACTCAATAACAAGTCCGGCAGCATGACCGCCGCGCCGGCCCAGAGCAGCGTTCCGACCCCCTCCCGGGTGGACCTGTTTCGGCTGTTCACCGAGGAGGGCCGGCTGCAGGTGCTGGCGCTCTGCGCGGAAGAAGCGCTGACGGTGACGGAGCTGGCGCACGTGCTGAAGGACAGCCAGCCGCAGATCAGCCGGCGCGTGACGGCGCTGCGCGATGCGGGGTTGCTCGAGGGCCGCCGCGACGGTGCGCGGGTGTTCTTGCGGGCGCTGCCGGCGCAGGACGTCGTCGTGACCGAAGCGGTGGCCGAAGGCCGGCGGCTGTGCGTGGAAGATGGGAGCCTGGCGCGGCTCCCGGCGGCGGTGGCGGCGCGCGAAGAGAGCGCGCTCAAGCTGTTCGACGCGGCGCAGAGCAGCGGGTCGGTCGAGCCGTCGACGCCGGAGCACCTGGCGCACCTGGCCGCGCTCGCGCCGCTGTTGCCAGGTCAGCGCCTGGCGGTGGACGTGGGCACCGGAGACGGGCTGGTGCTCGACGTGCTGGCGCCGCTGTACCAGCGCATCATCGCGGTGGATCGCAGCCAGGCCCGGCTCGCGCAGGTCGCCGAGCGCGTCGTGCGGCGGGGGTTCCACCACATCTCCCTGTTCCCCGGCAGCTATGACGACGCGGCGCTCGTGGAGCGGGTGGACGCAGCGGGCGGCGCGGACCTGGTGCTCGCGGCGCGCACGCTGCACCACGCGGCCCGGCCGAGCCAGGCGGTGGCGGCCTTCGCGCGGCTGCTCAAGCGCGGTGGCCACTTGATCGTCCTCGACTACCTGCCGCATCAGGACGACAGCCTGCGCAGCGAGCACGGAGACGTGTGGGCGGGGTTCTCGCCCAAGACCATGCTTCAGCTCTTCGAAGGCGCCGGGCTGCACGCCACCGCCGAAGTGCCGATCCCCGCGCACTACCACCCCGTCGGTCCCGACGCGCGCCTGGCCTGGCACGCGTGGGCCGCGCAGAAGCCGCACGCCTTGTCGACGTAGACGCCGTTCAACCCGCAGTACCCACCGCAGCACTTGGAGACGACTCATGGATCAGCGCGCTGAATTCCCCGCATACAAGGTGAAGGACATTTCCCTGGCCGAGTGGGGCCGCAAGGAGATCGCCATCGCCGAGAAGGAAATGCCCGGCCTCATGGCGCTGCGCGCCCAGTACAAGGGCAAGGCCCCGCTCAAGGGCGCCCGCGTCGCCGGCTGCCTGCACATGACGATCGAGACCGCCGTCCTCATCGAGACGCTGGTGGAGCTGGGCGCCGAGGTGACGTGGACGAGCTGCAACATCTTCTCGACGCAGGACCAGGCCGCCGCGGCGATCGCCAAGGCCGGCGTGCCGGTGTTCGCCTGGAAGGGCGAGACGCTGGAGGAATACGACTGGTGCCTCGAGCAGCAGATCTTCGCGTTCAAGGGCGGCAAGGGCCCGAACCTGATCCTCGACGACGGCGGCGATCTGACGACGTGGATCCACCAGAAGCACCCCAAGCTGCTCGCCGCGGGCCCGGACGGCATCAAGGGCCTGTCCGAAGAGACCACCACGGGCGTGCACCGCCTCTACGAGATGGCGAAGAAGGGCGAGCTCAAGTGCCCGGCCATCAACGTCAACGACTCGGTGACCAAGTCGAAGTTCGACAACCTGTACGGCTGCCGTGAGTCCTTCCTCGACGGCATCAAGCGCGCCACCGACGTGATGATCGCCGGCAAGGTCGTGGTGATCGCCGGCTACGGCGACGTCGGCAAGGGCTGCGCGCACGCGGCCCGCGGCATGGGCGCTCGCGTGAAGGTGACGGAGATCGACCCCATCTGCGCGCTCCAGGCGTCCATGGAAGGGTACGAGGTCATCACCATGGAAGAGGCCGCCCCCATCGGCGACATCTTCTGCACGGCGACGGGCTGCTCCGACGTCGTCACCGGCGAGCACATGAAGGCGATGAAGGACGGCGCGATCCTCGCCAACATCGGCCACTTCGACAGCGAAATTCAGGTCGCCTGGCTCGAGAAGAACCCGGAGATCCGCGAGGAGAACGTCAAGCCGCAGGTGGACCAGTTCGTGTTCCCGAACGGCAAGCGCATCACGCTGCTCGCCCGCGGCCGCCTGGTGAACCTGGGCTGCGCGTCAGGACACCCCAGCTTCGTCATGTCCAACAGCTTCACCAACCAGACGCTGGCGCAGCTCGCGCTCTGGGGCGCGCTGGACACCGGCGTGAAGTTCGAGACCGGCAAGGTCTACACGCTGCCCAAGAAGCTCGATGAGCACGTGGCGCGGCTGCACCTGGGCAAGGTCGGCGCGAAGCTGACGCAGCTCACCGCGGACCAGTCGAAGTACCTGGGCGTGCCGGTCGAAGGCCCGTTCAAGCCCGAGCACTACCGGTACTGAGTCGGCAAATCGTCGGGGGCGGGCCGCTCGCCCGCTCCTGACGTCAGCAGTGGCGCGGTCGCTCCCCGTCGCGGTCAGAGGCAGGGCGCGCGCCCGATGGAAGGCTCAGGGCTGAGCCGCGCGGTGACACCTTGGTCGTCGCAGCTCGACGCGTTGACGCGGATCCGCCCGTGGCCGCCGCCACCACCGCCGCCGCCGCCCGAGGCGCCCTGGCCGACGCCGCCTGGCAGCGGGGTGATGGTGCGGTAGCCGCTGCCTGAGCCCCCGTTCCCGCCCACGCAGAAGCAGCTCCCTCCCGCCGCCGCCGAGAAGCCGGTCGACGGCGGATCGTTCCCATCAACTCCGGCTTCGTTGAAGTCCGCTCCCGAGCCGCCGCCCCCTCCGTGTGCGATGACCCGCGCGAGCCCTTCGAGCACCACCGCGCTCGCCTCGAGCAGAATCCCACCGCCGCTCCCGCCGCCGCCGCCGCCACGCGCACCCGCCGACCGGCCGCCGTAGCCACCGTGGCCGTTGGCGCTGACCGTTCCTCGCACGCGAATCTCTCCCTGCGCGACGAGCTGCACGGCGCCGCCGGAGCGCCCGGGGTAGCCGTTGTATCCGCCCACCGCCGAGCTGCCACAGCCGCCGCGCAACGGGACGAGCTCGACGTTGCCCCCGGGGGGACCGCCGACACCGCCGTTGACCATGTCGACGCCGCCGCCTTGCGCTCCGGCCGACCCAAAGCCGCCGCCGCCGGCCCCGCTGGCACGGGTACCCGATGGGACGCCAGGTGCGCCGCGCCCCGGGGTGCACAGCACGTCCAGGTTTCCGCCCGCGCCCGAGATGTTCCTCGCAAAGACGCTCGAGTCGTCCATGGCGTCAAAGTCCAGGTGCCCGTTGATGGTGATGTCGCCCGTCGTCAGGAACGCGACGGGGCGATCTCCGACGAAGCGCAGGTGCACGTTGGCCCCGAGCAAGAAGCTCTGGAGCGGGAAGGCGAGCACCGGCACCCCGGCGTCGTCGAGCTGCCGCGTCACCACGAAGGGCGGCAACGCGAAGTTCGAACAGTCCGAGCTGCGAATTCGCACCGAGCCCGCGTCGAGCCCGTCGTTCAGCGACCCGGTCTCGACGACCGCGTCACACTGCCCCGAGCTCGTGACGGTCCACGAAGGCGCCGACGGCCGCCGCGCCAAGGACCGTGGAAGGTTGCTCGGCACGACCGCGAGGGCAACGCAGTCGCCGCTGACGGTGCACAGGCCGTCAGCGCGGCACGGGGTGCCGTCCGGCACGAGCGTCAGGCTGCAGCCGTTGACGGTGCAGGTGCCGCCGCCACAGTCCGTCGACGCACACCCTGACCCTGGCCGGCAGGCGCCCTGGCCGTCGCAGGTGTCGCCGTGGGTGCACACGTTCCCGTCGTCACACGGCGCTCCCGCGTCGGCGTACAGGGGCGCGCAGCCTCCGTCGGCGCGCACGCAGACATCGCCGAAGTAGCAGGCACCGCGCGCCTGTCGGTCGTTGCACGCGCGCTCCACGCCCACACAGCCGCCGTCGCCGTCACAGCGATCCATCGTCGTGCAGAGCGTTCCGTCGTCGCACGCGTAGTCCAGCGCGACCGGCGCGGCGCGAGTGACACACTGCCCGGCCTCGGCACAGCGCATGCTGCAGCTCGACCCCTGCCGCGTACACGTCGCCGCGAGGCACTGTCCGTTGCCGCAGCGCTTGTCACCGCCGCACTGGAGGCCGTCGCTGCAGGCGAAGCCCGAGCACGCCGCCAGCCGACAGTCGACTTGCGACGGGCAGCTGGTCGGCCCGCCGTCCTGCGCGCCCGCATCGCCACCCGCGTCCTGCGCCCCGGCGTCGACACCGGCGTCCCGGGTCCCCGCATCGACGCCCGCATCGACGCCTGCACCGCCATCGACGCCGGCGTCACCCACGCCCCCTCCGTCGCGCTCCACCGGCGCCGCGCCCTCCACGACGAGCTGCAGCGTCAGTGTCTCGCCGAAGACCAACGCTGAGCGCACCGAGAACTCCTTGGGGTCGGTCGGCTCGTTGCACCCTGGATCCGTGAAGCCCACCGCCCAAGCCTGCACGCTGAGCGCGCTGTCGGCGGAAGCGGGCGTCACCCCGACGATCGCCGCTCTCTTGGGTCCAATCGGCAGCGCGTTCGACGTCACGACGTCGCCGGGGCTTCGCTCGAAGTAGGCGCGCGCACACTGCGCACGGCCGTCCGGAGCGCCCACCACGCGCACCTGGGTGAGCGTCCGCTCTTGGCAGCCGAGCGCCAGGAGGCAAACGAAGCAAAGCCAGACATGTCGGGGGCCGCTGGGTGTCATGCAAGTCTCGGCACCGGCTTGCCACACCAGGCGCGGGGCCCGCTACTCCCCTTCACCCGACTCAGCGGCGCTCAGCGCAGCGCCGCCTCGACGTACGCCACGCCCTGCTCGGTGATGCGCACGCCGGCGCTGCCCCGCTTGGCGTAGCCCTTGTGTTCCCGCAGCACCTTCGCCGCGTTGGGCGCCGCGAACGTCACCCCGTGCTTGGCCCAAAACTTCGACGCCACGCCGCTGGTCAGCTCGAGGCCCAACGGGCGGGCGACGTAGAGCGGAATCAGCGAGCGCAGCAGCTGGTCCTTCTGCTTGCCGGCGCGAGCCAGCGCCTTGGCCTTGGGGTGGGCCTTGTGCGCCGCGAGCACCTGCGAAAGCGGGTCGCCCTCGGCCGCGAGCCCCTTCGTCACCTTCGACGACTTGGTGGACTTCGACGCCTTGGAAACGTCGGCCTTGCCTCGCTTCGCGCCGCCGCCGAGCTCTCTTTCAATCAACGCGCGCAGCTCCCGCTCCAGCACCTGCACGGTGCGGTCGATGTACGCCTCGAGGCCGTCGATTTCGAACGAGCCCTTCTTCACCTTCTTCGCCTTGAACGCCACGGGTTGGCTCCTTGGGGCTTCGCGCCTGTTCCGAAAGGGAGCGCGCGTTTACAGAAAAAACCGCCGCCGGTGCCGAAAAATCGGCCTCCGCGCGATTCGGGGGTGCGCGCTGGTTGACGCGGACGAGCGCAGGTGGCTTTGGTGCCCGCCCCATGGTCGCCGCCTGGCTGTCCTTCACCCTCACCCTCGCCGCCGCACCCGCGACGCCCCCGCAGCAGCTGCGCGCGCTGGACGGCGCCGAGTTCATCGCCGTGCTGCCTCGCGTCGACGCGCTGGCCCAGACCGCGCCCTTCCTCGCGCTCGGCCAGGACAAGAGCACCTTCCTGAGGCCGAGCACCTACCGCGAAGTCACGCACCCGCTGCTCAGCCTCAACGTCTTCGACGCCCCGAGCGTGCGCGCCCAAGGCATCGACGTGGAGCGGCCGTACACGCTGTCGAGCCGCGGTGACGTCTCGCTGAGCTGTCATTGGCTGGTCGACCCGGCGGCCTACGACGCGCTGGTGGCCGCGGCGCTCAAGCGCATGGGCGAAGTGACGACGTCGGAGCTGGCCGGCGTCACGCTGCACGCCACCAAAGACGTGCTGGGCCGGGTGCTGGCGGCCTCCGTACGCAAGGGGAACGAAGCCTGCGCCGCCACCGGCCACGGGCAGACGCTCGAGGCGGAGCTGCCCAAGCTGGGCAAGGTGCTGACGCGCGCGGCCGCGGCGCCGGGCCTGGCGCTGAGCAAGGACCTCAAGGGTCAGCTGCGCCTCGTGGTGCCCAAAGGTCGCCAGCACGGAGGCCTGTCGCTGGGCGCCGACGGGCTCACGCTCAAGGCCGCAGCGAAGGCCAAGGGCCTTCCACTGGCCACGCTGGGCAGCCCCGGCCCCAGCCCCTTCGCGCGCTTCAGCCCACCAGGCCTCGCGCTGCTCAAGCTGCGGCTCGCCCCCGAAGCGCTGCGCCCGGTGTTGCAGCAGACGTTCCGCAACGTGCCCAAGGGCGAGCTGCTGCTGCCGCTGGCGGAGCAGCTCGTCCCCGCCCTGACCGGCAACGTCGCCGTGCTGGCGACGCGAGTGAAGGTCAGCCACGGGCTCAAGAGCCCCACCGCGCGCTTCTTCGCGCTCAAGTTCGCCGTCCTCGCCGAGGTGACGGACGCGCCGCTCGCCCAGAGCCTGCTCGACGGCCTGGACAAGAAGGCGCTGGCGCTGCGCGAGGGCACGTTGCTGACGGGGCTCGTCGGGAACGTGGTGTTCCTGGCCAACGACGTGGGCGCGAAGGACGCGGCGCTCGCCGGGCTCGGCCGGGCCAAGGGCACCCAGGCGCACGCGGCGGAGCTGGTGGTGGACCCCAAGCATCTCGCCCAGGGCCTCGCGCAGGTGCCGCTGCTCGAAGCCGTGCAGGTGCCGCTGCTCGCCGGCGTGCTGGCCGCGAGCACCGAGCTGGGCCCGCTCTTGACGATCTCCGAGCGCATCG
>JALHOS010000259.1 GCA_022842905.1 Myxococcaceae bacterium
GCGGTCGAGGGGGGCGCGCAGGGCGCGGAGGCTGACGCGGCTCCACCGGAGCCGGAGCGCGAGGCGGGCGGCGAGACAGAAGCACCGCCGCCCGCGCGCCGTAGCCACCTGCGCCTGGTGAAGTGACGGCGTTGCTTCAGTTCTTGACGGTCGTGCCGCCGAGGTAGTCCTTGTCCTTGAACTTGGTGTGGCAGCCCAGGCACATGGCCACGTTGTCGCCCTTGGGCGCCATGGCCAGCTCGTTGCCGTCCTTGTCGCGCATCTCGTAGTACCAGGTGTCCTTCGACTTCTTGATCATGAAGAGGACGTTCGACGGGTTGTTGTTCGCGTCGTACGTCTCCTTCACCGCGACGGTGCCGGCGGGCAGATCGTTCCCGCCGAGCGCGCCCTGCACGTTGGTCGAGTACCAGGTGCGCTGCAGCTTGTGCACGAAGGTGGCCGCGTCCATGCCCGAGTTATCCACGGGCTTGCTCATGAGCGTGAAGTAGCCACTGCTGGTCTTGAAGTCCTTGCTGAAGGCCGCGGGGCCAGGGCCGGGACCACAGGCGAAGACGGAAAGGGACAACGCGCCGACGACGACAACTCTCGTCATGGTGAGAGACTCCTCTTGGAAGTTGAGAAATGGGTGAGTGAACGGCTGCTGCGCGCGCACTACGGCGCTGGTGGGCGAGCGGTTACACCCGGTCTGCAGATCGAGCGCCGCGCGGGCCGTACACGAGCAGCCGACACTCGATGGGGCCGTTCCACAGGCGCACGCGGCGCTGAGGCTTCTGGTGGAACGCCGACTCGAACGCGGTGTTGCCGTTCAAGATCCCCAGCCGCCAGCCGTCCCACGCGCCCAACGTCTTGCCGAGCGCGAAGAAAAAGCTCTTCATGCCCTTCTGACCACCTTCGGCCAGGCGATCGCCGTAGGGCGGGTTCGTCGCGAGGAGCCCCGGTGTGCAGTCCGGCGGGCCAGCGGTGAGCGCATCGGCTTCTTCCAGCCGGACGATCGCGCCCAGCCCTGCGGCGGTGACGTTTCGCTTCGCGGCGTGGAGCGCTTCTTCGTCGTAGTCCCGGGCGAACAGCGGCGCGGGGGCGGGCCGCACCATGGCCTGCGCTTCCTTGCGTGCTTCGTCCAGCAGCGGCTGCGCCATGGCCCGGAACTCCGGCCAGCGGCTCATGGCGAACTGGCGGCGCAGGCCGGGGGCGCGGCGCGTGGCGATGAGGCCGGCTTCGATCGCCAGCGTGCCCGAGCCACACATGGGATCGACGAAGGCTTCGTCGCCCGTGTAGCCGAGGTCGATCAACATGGCGGCGGCCAGCGTCTCTTTCATGGGCGCCGCCGTCGTCTTGACGCGGTAGCCGCGCTTGAACAGCGGCTCACCCGAGAGATCGAGCGAGAGCGACAGGTGCTGCTTGGCCAGGTGCGCCACCACCGACACGTCGGGGTCCTTCGTGTCCACGTTGGGCCGCACGCCGTGCTTCTCACGCAGTCGATCGACCAGCGCGTCCTTCACGCGCAGCGCCACGAACCCGGAGTGGGTGTGCTCGCTGTCCTTGAGCGTGGCCTCGACGGCGAAGGTGGTGTTCGGCGACAGCCACTCTTCCCACGGGACCTGCTTGGCGGCGTCATACAGGCCGTCCTTGCCGGGGGCTTCGAACTCGCCGAGCGGGTACAGCACGCGCATGGCCACCCGCGAGTGCATGACGATGCGCACGATCTCGTGGAGGTTCGCCATGAAGCGCACGCCTCCGCGGTCCTGGCGGATCTTCTTGGCGCCCAGCGCGTCGAGCTCCGTGGCGAGCATGGGCTCGGTGCCTCGGGTGGCGGTGGCGAAGAGGGGGAGGCGTTCCATGGCGTTGTCCGCTCGAAGCGTGTGGCCGTAGTACGGCGCTTCGGCCAAGTCGATCGCGCTCGCGCGAACGCCTCCGTCACCCGGTGGGGGCGGCCAGCGACTGGAGTTCCTGCCAGCGGCCGTACAGGCGCTCCACCTCGGCGTTGGCGCGCTCGAGCTGGGCGGACAGTTTCGCCGCCTCCTGCGCGTTGGTGAACACGTCGGGGCGCGCCAGGTCGGCCTCGAGCTGGGCCTTGCTCCGTTCGGCCGCCTCGATCGCCGCTTCCATGCCGTCGAGCTCGCGCTGGTCCTTGTAGGACAGCCGGCCCTTCTTGGCGGGGGCGCTGGCTTGAGCGGGGGCGTCCGCCTTCGGGCTAGGAGCGGCCGGCGCTTCGGCCGCGCTGCGCTGGGAGGGCCGCAGCTTGCGGTACAGCGACCAGTTCCCTTCGTAGCGCGTCACCTTCTCGTCGCCCTCGAAGGCCAAGATCGCGGTGGCGGCCTTATCCAAGAAGTAGCGGTCGTGCGTGACGAGCAGCACCGCGCCGGGGAACTCGCGCAGCAGCCGCTCGAGCACGTTCAAGGTGACGAGATCGAGATCGTTCGTGGGCTCGTCGAGCACCAGCACGTTGGCGCCCTGCAGGAACAGCCGCGCCAACAGCAGCCGGTTGCGCTCGCCGCCGGACAGCGCCTTGACCTTCATGCGCTGCATGGGCACGGGGAACAGCAGGTCGTCGAGGTAGTCGGCCAGCCGGATCTTCTTGTCGCCGAGCGTGACCCACTCGTCGTGCCACGCGGCCTCGAGCACGGTGGCTTCGGGGTCGAGCTGATCGCGCGCCTGATCGTAGTAGGCGATCTTCGTGCGGGGCCCGAGCTTCACCGTGCCGGCGGCGGGGGGCAGCTCCCCCAACAGCGTGCGCAGCAGCGTCGTCTTGCCCACGCCGTTCTTCCCGACGAAGGCGATGCGCTCGCCCGGCTGGACGATGAGCTCCACGCCCTTGACGATGGTCCGCTCACCGAAGCGCTGCGCGACGCCCTTGGCCTCGATGACCGTCTGCGACAGCCGCGGCGCCTCGGCGAGTTGCAGCTGTGGCACCTTCGGTCGGGTGAAGCCTTGCTCGGTGAGCAGCTTGCGCGCGCGCTCGATGCGGGCCTTGGATTTGGTGCGCCGGGCCTCCACGCCCTTGCGCAGCCAGGCGACCTCCTGGGCGATCCACCGCTCGCGCTTGTGCTCCTGTGTCTCGGCGGCGTCCATGAGCGTCAGCTTCTGCTCGAGGTACGCCTCGTAGTTTCCGGGGAAGGACTTGAGGCCGCCGCCTCCGGCAGAGCCTGGCGCCGTGACTTCCACGATGCGGTCCACCAGCCCGTCCAGGAAGTAGCGGTCGTGCGTGACGAGCAGCAGGGCCCCTTCGAAGTCGTCGAGCGCCTCTTCGAGCCACTCCACCGTCTCGGCGTCGAGGTGGTTGGTGGGCTCGTCCAACATCAGCAGCTCGGGGCGAGACAAGAGCGCCCGGGCGATCGCCACGCGCTTGCGCAGGCCGCCGGACAGCTCGGCCACCGGCCGGTCCCAGTCCTTGACGCCCAGCTTGTCGAGGAGCTTCTTGGCTTCGTGCGCGGTGTCCCAGCCTCCGAGCCGCTCGATCTGCTCGGACAGCCGCGAGAGCTCGGCAAGCTGTCGGTCGTCGGCGTGCTGGCTGAGGGAGGCGGTCAGCGCGTGGTGCCGATCGATCGCCTCGCGGAGCGCGGCCTGCGCGGTCTGAAGTTCGGACTGCACCGTGGCGCCGGCGGGGAAGGTGGGCTCCTGGGGCAGGTACGTCACCCGGGCGCCGCGCTGGAGCTGCAGCGTCGCCTCGTCGGCCTTCACGGTGCCGGCGACGATGCCCATGAGCGTCGACTTGCCGCAGCCGTTGACCCCGAGCAGGCCGACGCGCTCACCCTCTTCGATGACGAGCTCCACGCCGTCGAACAGCGTGCGAGCGCCGAAGGCGAGGCGGACATTGGCGGCGCGCAGGAGCGTCATGGACGCGACGGGCCTTACCGCACGGAGCTCTTCGGTGCCCAGCGCTCCGTGCGGGGGCTCGTGGGAAGTGATAGAGCGCGCGCGGGTCCTTCGAACGACAGGTGAGGCATGGACAACTCGACTGAGCAGCTCGAACTGGTTGCCTGCGGGCGCCGCACGGTGGACGAGGCGGCGCGCGCGCTGGGCGTTGGCCCCGATGAGGTGCGTCGACGGGTGGAGACGTACCAGCTGATGAAGGCGGTCGCGCAGGAGCAGTCTCGCGCCGAGGTGCAGCGCTATCAGCGCCAGTCGCGCCGTCGGGCGGGGGCGCTCGCCGCGGCGGCGCTCGTGATCGTCGCTCTCTGGGGTGGTCGAGGCGCGTGGGCGGTCGGCAACTGCACCCAGGTCCTGCCCGCGCCGCTCATCTCGTTCTGCCCCGATGAGCCGGCGCTCGCGAGTGAGATGAACACCAACTTCGAGACGCTCCACACGTGGATCGTCGCCAAGGTGGGGACGCTCTCGAGCGCGAACATCACCGGCCAGAGCGCTTCGTTCAGCGGGGCGGTGAGCTTCGGCTCGACCACCCGGCAGATGCTGAACCTCTTCTCCACGCAGTACGGCATCGGCGTTCAGCCCTCGACGCAGTACTTCCGCACCGGCGGGGGCTTCGCGTGGTTCCTCAACGGCACCCACGCCGACACGCAGAACGCCGCGGGCGCCGGGGGCACGTCGTTGATGACCCTGTCCAACGCGGGAGACCTGACGGTCACCACCGTGAACGGACGCCGGCCGGCCTTCACGCGCACCGCGTACTGCGCCGCGGGCTCTTGCCAGGTGTCGTGTGCCCCGGGCGTGGTGAAGCTCGCTTTTGGGTTCCACGGCGCGCGGCCCGAGGGCTATTCGTCGAGCTGGGCCTGCGGCGATTCGAACAACCAGGGCGGCTTCCAGTGGCTGGGCAACTGTATGGGGCAGACGACGTGCACCGTGAACACCGGGTGCGGCCAGTCGGGCGTCTTCGCCGAGTGTTGGTGAGCGGGGCGCACGTGGCTCACCGCTGATAGCGCCCGGCCTGGCGGGGCTGCGGCGGTAGGGAGGGGTTGTTGCAGAAGCCGCAGTGAAGCGCGCTCGTCGTAGGGTCTGCGCCGTCATCGCGGCCTGCGGGACGCAGCTCAGAGCGGCCGTGGGATGTCGTCGTGGCCCACGGGCAGCCGCGGCGGGACTCGCGCTGGCTGCGCCGTCTGGCCTGGCGGGTGCCGAGCAGCACAGGCGTCCCGGTCGAGTGACCCGTCGGACTTGCGAGCGGGTCTGCTCAGCCGCGGTTCAACCGGTCGATGAGCAGCTTGAACTCGGGGCAGTGCTGGGTGAGCAGGGCGGGGGCTGCCTCCTCGAGCAGATCGAAAGACTGCGCCTTCTGGTGCTCGCTCCAGCCTGGGACCGCCTTCCGCAGCAGTGCGTAGATCGAGCCTTTGGCGACCTGCTCGAGGCGCTGCCTGCTGCGAAACCGAACGTCCTCCGAGACCAGGAGCCACGTCTCCATGACCACGGCCATGAAGAACAGGTCGTCGTCCGTTGCCGTGGCTGGGCGGCTCCACCCGTCGCCCGCTCGCCGCCTCACGTGCGCCCACGGGTCGCGCGGTACGGGCGCGGGATCCTCTGCGTCCACCAGGAGCAGAGCGGGCCCTTGGCCACGCTCGAGGTGCTCCCTGAACTTGTCGAACGTCGCCGGCCGTCCACCACACGCAACGACCCTCGGCCTGCGCACCACACCCGCGCGCTCGAAGAGCCTGCCGAAGGCTCTGCGAGCCCTCTGTGCGAGTTCCCCTCGTGCGCCCCCCTCGACGAACAGCCGGAGCCCCGACTCCCCCGGCATGGTGCGCTCGCGCTCAGCCAGGCGGCCCTTGCTCACCATCGGTTGCCTCCGACGACTCCTGACCTCCAGACCTCCGCGAGGGAGTGGCCGTCGGCGAACCAGGCCTTGAGTTCGGCATCATCGCTCGCGAGCCTGCGCACGCTGGAACCCCGCTCGTCGCGGTCGAAGACGAGCACGACCTCGGGCGTGTCGGTGAACTCCGCGAGCAGCGCGTCGGAGTGCGTCGTTACGATGACTTGTCGGTGCTGGCTGGCTCGTTTGAGCAGGCGCGCGAGCGGGATGATCGCGTCAGGGTGCAAGGCCAACTCGGGCTCTTCGAGGAACAGCGGCGTCGTCACCCGGTCGTCGAGGAGGAGCGCGCCGAGGAACAGCCAGCGCATGGTCCCGTCGGACAGCCGAGCCGCGGGCGTGGCGTCTGTGCGGCCCTTCTCGGTGAAGACGACCTGCACTTGGCCCATGGTGATGTCGGTGCCGATGCTGCCGACGAACGGGTAGACCTCCTGGACATGCTCGAGGAGCGCGTCCCGGAACTCGGTTGAGCGATTGAGGCTCCCGTTGAGCACGAGCGCGAGGTTCCGCCCGCTCTCCAGCAGCGTTCGCTCCGGCTGCGCGGCGGACTGCGCGTGGCGCAGCTCGTTCCCGTACCGACCGAAGTGCGCTTCGCCGTAGAACGAATACCCGGCGAGGTGGCCACGGAGCCAATCCACCTCGGGGTACTGCCCCGGGTCGCGGACCTGCTCGATCACGGGCAGCTCGCGCCGCAGCTGGCTGCCTGGAATGAGGCGGTCCGCGCCGCGCCTGCGCTTGAGCGCGTAGCCGTTGGGCGTCCCACCGAGGAGAGGACGCGGGACCTTGGCGGAGCGCCCATGAGGTTCCTCTCTGAGCCGCTCCTCGGCGAGGACGACATCGTCCGTGTTTCGCAGCCCCAGCTGGTAGCCGAGCGGGACCCGCTGCCGGGGGCCGCTCACGCGCGCCCGGACCACGGCGAGCGCCGCGCCCTGGAAGCACCAGTCGCCGACGCGGCTCCCGCCGTTCGTCAAGAAGCCGCGCAGACCCTTGGGCGCCTCGTGCAGGAACCGCGCAGCTTCGAGGAAGTTCGACTTCCCGCTCCCGTTCGCCCCGACCAGCACGTTGAGCGGGCCCAGCTCTACGCCCGGGAAGTCGGGCCCGAACGACAAGAAGTCACGCGGCTGGAGGAACTCGAGCTGGTGGAACTTGCCCATCAAGCGCTCCTTACATCGCCGCGGTGCCCGGCATCTGGCCGACGCCGCGAATGAGCACCTCGCGCGGCTTGGCGCCGTCCGCGGGGCCCACCATGCCTTCGCGCTCCATGCGCTCGATCATCCGCGCCGCGCGGTTGTACCCAATGCGCATCTTCCGCTGGAGCATGGAGATCGAGACGGTCCGCATCTCGGCGACCGTAGCGATCGCCTGATCCCACAGCTCGTCGGACAGCTCGTCTTCCTCGCCTTCGCCGCCCTCGGCGTCCTCTTCTCGCGCCTGGAGGATCGACTCGTCGAACACCGGCTTGCCCTGCGCCTTCAAGTGATCGACGACCTTCTTGATCTCCGTCTCGGACACGTAGCAGCCGTGCACGCGCTGCAGGTGCGCGCTCGTCGGCGGCATGATCAACATGTCGCCCATGCCCAACAGCGCCTCGGCGCCGATCGTGCCCAAGATCGTCATCGAGTCCGGCTTGCTGCGCAGCATGAAGCTGATGCGGGTGGGGAAGTTCGCCTTGATGATGCCGGTGACGACGTCCGTCGACGGGCGCTGGGTCGCGACCATCAAGTGAATGCCGGCGGCGCGCGCCATCTGCGCCAGCCGGGCGATCGACGTCTCGACCTCCTTCGACGCCACCATCATCAAGTCCGCCAGCTCGTCGATGATCACCACGATGAACGGGAGCTTCTTCCGTTCTTCCTTGGCGTCTTGGGCCTCCGCGGCGGCCTCCGCCGAAGCAGCCTGGTCTTCCTGCGCCTGTGCGCTCGCCGCGGCCTCTTCGAGCGCCTGCTGCTCCTGCTCGGTCGGCTCGTCGACGCGGATCTCCCCTTCCTTCGCGGCCTCGAGCGCCTCGGCGACCACTTCGGCGGCGATCCCCTCGCGTGGATCTTCGAGCAGCTCCGTCGGCGCGGCGACGCCCACCGAGTCCATGGGCGCAGGGGCCGGCGCCGCTTCGGCGGCCGACGCGTCCGGCGGCGTCGCGCTGGCTTCTCCACCCTCGGGCGCGACGTCGACGATCAGCAGCCGGCGCTTCTTCTTCGGCGGCGCTGCGTCGGCAGCAGGTGGCGTCGGCGCCGCGGCCGCTTCGGTCGCTCCGGTGGCCACCTTCGGCGACTCCGTGGGCTTGGGCTTGAAGACGATGGGCTTGGCGTCCACCACCTCGGTCGCGGCTTTGCTCTTCTTCGCCGCCTGCTCCTGCTCGACGAGCGTGTTGTAGCCGGTGATGTTGCGCACGCCGGCCTCGGACAGCAGCTTGTAGCGCCGCGTCATCTCCTCGACCGCCCACTGCAACGCCACCGCTGCCTTGCGCGGGTCGGTGACCACCGGGAGCAGCAGGTGCGGAATGCCCTCGTAGACGGACAGCTCCAACATCTTCGGGTCCACCATGATGAAACGGACCTCCTCCGGGGTGGACTTGAGGAGGATCGACATGATCATGGCGTTGACGGACACCGACTTGCCCGAGCCCGTCGTGCCGGCCATGAGCAGGTGCGGCGCCTTGGCCAGATCCAGAATGTACGGCATGCCTTCGATGTCCTTGCCCAGGCACATCGTCAGCCGCGACTGCGACTTCTGAAACGCGTCCTGCTCGGCGATCTCCTTGAGGAAGACCATCTCGCGTTCCTTGTTCGGAACCTCGATGCCGACCACGCCCTTGCCGGGGATCGGCGCGACGATGCGCACCCGCATCGCCTCCATGGCCATGGCCAGGTCGTCCGCGAGCGAGGCGATCTTGGAGATCTTCACCCCCGCCGCCGGCTTGAACTCGTACATGGTGACGACGGGGCCGGGGCGGATCTCCACCACTTCGCCTTCGATCCCGAAGTCCTTGAGCTTGGACGACAGCCGCTCGGCGGTGTGCAGGAACGCGTCCTTGTCCAGCGTGCTGCGCTCCCGCTTCTTCATCTCCAGCACGTCGAGCGGCGGCACCGCGAAGCTCGTGCGGCCGTCGGCCATTTGGAACTGCTCCGCCGGCTTCTTCGTCGGCTTGGGCGGCGCCTTGGGCTCGATGATCACCGGCATGCGCGCCAGCGCGTTGGGCCCGGCCGGTGGAATGGTCGCCAGCGCCGTGGTCGCGCTCGGCTGAGCCAGCGCCAGGGGCTCCGGAGGCAGCGCCACGTCCGTCTTCGGCGGCGGCGGGCTCGACGGTCGCTCGGGGGCGGTCGCCACGTCGCGCAGCGGCTCGGCCTTCGCGTCGGCCTGCGGCGGCTCGATGATCGTCGGTACCCGCCTGGCCTTCTCGTCCACCTTGCTCGGCGGCGGCTGCGTCAGCGGCGGCGGGGGAGGGGGCATGGCCAAGCTGGCCACCCAGGCTGGATCGCCCGCGGGCACGACGACGCTCGCGCCACCGCCAGCGGCGGCAGCGGACGTGGCGGTGCCCAGCTCTTCGCCCAGGCTCGGGAGGATCGCCGCCACCGACTGCGCGCGCTGCTCCTTCTGGTTGACGCGCAGCGACTTGATGGCGTCCTTCGCCAGCCGCGTCGCTTCCTTCTCGATCTGCAGGCGCTCCTTCTCCAGCCGCTGGCGTTCCTTCTCGGCGAGCTCCGCGGCGCGCGCAGCCTCTGCCGACTGCGCTTCCTTCTGAGCGAGATCGGCGGCGGCCTCGGCTTCTGCGGCCGCGGCCTCCAGCTCGTTCAGCTCGGCTTCCTCTTCTTCGAGCTTGGCGAGGAACGCGGCTTCTTCCTCGGCGGCCTTGGCCTTGGCTTCACGCTGCTCGGCCAGCCGCGCCTGCTGCTTTTCCATGAACGCCGCCGCCCACACCTTTGCCTGCTCGCCCAGCACCAGCGCCTTCGCCCACGCCCACGCGCACAGCCGCAGGAACAGCAGCTCGGTGCCGATGATGAAGGCCACCATGGCAATCGCGCTGACGAGCACCACGGTGCCCACCGTCGAGAAGAGGGCCGTCAAGAGCCCGCCGACCTCTCGGCCGATGACGCCGCCCGGCGCGTGTGCCCAGGCGCTCGTCTGGGTGATCGACAGCTGGCACAGCACCGCCGTCGCGACGATCAGCAGCGTCAGGCTGAGCAGCTGCGGCCAGCGCTTCTTCTCGCGGCTGCCCAAGAAGAGCGACGCGGCGCCCCAGAAGCCGAGCAGCGGCAGGGCGTAGGCGACGACGCCGAACGCACCGCGCAGGGCTTCGGCGATCGCGTGCCCGACGGGGCCGATCGCGTTCTTGAAGCCCGGGCCGAGGCGGTCCTTCGCGTCGAAGGTCGCCACGGACAACAGCCCCAGCACGCTGGACGCGAGGATCGCCACGCCAGCGATCGCGCGCCGACCCGCGCCGCCGACCGTGGCCTCCTTCTTGTTCATCAGCTGTTTGCGCCGCACCGCGATGTCCTGGCGCGACAGCACGGACTTCTCTTTGCCGTTCCGCTTGGCGTTCATGGGCCAACACTCCTGTAGCGAGCTGTTCGCGACCGAGTGTAGGGAGGGGGGGGGCCTGGGCAATTTTTTGACCCGAGCGCCCCCCGGGCGTCAGCAAACCCGTCGCCACGCCCGCAGCAATCGAGGAGAGTAGCCGCCCATGGACGTCCGCTGTCCGCGCTGCAAGACGGTGTACGACTTCGACGAGACCCGCGTGCCCGAGGCGGGCGTCACCGTGAAGTGTGCGCAGTGCGCGTACGTGTTCATGGTGAAGCGGCGCGCCGCGGCGATCACCCAGCCCGCCGCGCCCGCGGCGCCGATCCCCGACGCGCAGCCGACCCCCATGGCGCCCGCCGG
>JALHOS010000260.1 GCA_022842905.1 Myxococcaceae bacterium
CCTCCAACACCCGGCCCGGCGCCGACGAAGCGCCGCGCGATGCTCATCGGCGGCGCGGTGGCCGCGGCGCTGGCCGTGCTGGTGCTGCTGGTCGTGGCGCTGCGGCCTCCGCAGCGGGGGGTGTTGCTCATCAACCTGCCGCCGGAGCTGGGCGGGCAGGTGCAGGTCCAGCTCAACGGCAAGGCGCTGACGGAAGCCGACGGCTCGCCCATCAAAGAGTGGCCGCAGACCCGCGAGCTGCCGGTCGGCAACGTCACCGTGCTCATTCGCGCGCCGGGCTACAAGCCGTTCATCAAGGACGTCGAGGTGCGCGCCGGCAAGGGGTACACCGAGGTCGGCGACGCGCTCGAGAAGGCGCCCTAAGCCCTTCGGTTTGGCCGCGGGTGCTGTAGCGTGCCCCGCCTATGGCGAACACGACTGAAGCGGTCGATCAAGGCCTGCAGGGCCTGCCGGCCTGGGCTCAGAAGCTCGCGCAGCGGTACTACACGCGCACCGTCAGCACCTTCGTCGTCTACGGAGCCGTGCGCGATCTGCAGCCCGTCACGCGCGACGACGGCAAGGTCGAGTACGGCAACCTCAAGGCCTTCCTCGCCAGCGAGCTGTTCGGCGGCAGAGATCACGTCGTCTATTACGATCGCTCGTCAGGCATTCGCGCCTCGGCGCCCGAAACCCAGCAGGACCTGACGCGGACGTTGTCCGGGTACGACGCGCTCTACGGCACCGACTACGCGAAGGTGATGCCCCGCGATCCCGGCCGGGCGCTGCAGATCCTCGAGAACTACCTGCGCATGCGCGTGTCCGACGGCAAGTCGCTCGCGCTGATCATCGACTTCGCGGAGACGATCGCCCCAGCTGGAGACATGTCCCACCTGTCCGCGGAGGACCGGTTCACGCTGGCGACGCTGGTGAAGTGGTCGTCGGATCCACAGTTCCTGCAGGGCGATCTGTCGATCGTGCTGCTGGTGGAGAACCTGGCCGACGTGAGCCCGCGGCTGTCGCGCAACCCGTACGTCGCCAACATCGAGATCTCCCTGCCGACGGAGACCGAGCGGCTCGACTTCGTCAGCTGGAAGCTCGAAGGCACCAAGCTCGCCGACGTGTCCGACGTGCCGGTGCAGGCGCTGGCCAAGATGACGGCGGGCCTGTCGCGGCTCAACTTGGATCGCCTGCTGACCGAGGCGCTGGAGGCGGGGCTGCGGATCACCACCGACACGCTCAAGGACAAGAAGAAGGAGATCATCCAAGCGGAGATGCACGGGCTGCTCGAGTTCATCGAGCCGAAGTTCTCGCTCGACACGGTGGCCGGGCACGGCAAGGCCAAGCACCTGCTGCGGCAGGCGGCCAGCGCGCTGAAGAAGGGCCGCATCGAAGTGATGCCCATGGGCTACCTGGTGTCCGGCCCCGTCGGGACGGGCAAGACGTTCATGGTGACGTGCTTTGCGGGGGAGATCGGCATTCCCTGCGTGAAGTTCCTCAACTTCCGCAGCCAGTGGCAGGGCGTGACGGAGGCGAACCTCGAGAAGATCTTCAACCTGCTCAAGGCGCTGTGGCCGGTGGCGGTGATGATCGACGAAGCCGACGCCTTCTTGGGCAACCGCGACTCGTCCGGCGACTCGGGCACCTCGAGCCGGATCTTCGCGGCGATCGCCAGCTTCATGGGCAACACCGAGTTCCGCGGGAAGATCGTCTGGTTCCTGCTGACCTGCCGGCCGGATCTGCTGCCGATCGACCTCAAGCGACAGGGCCGCGCCGAAGAGCACCTGGCGCTCTTCTACCCGCAGACCGACGCCGAGCGAGACGAGCTGTTCAAGGCCATGCAGAAGAAGACGCACGTGCCCGTCGACGTGCCGAGCTTCGCCGCGCTCACGCAAGGGCAGCTGCTGTCCGGCGCCGACATCGAAGCGGTGCTCGTCCGCGCCAAGTTCCGCGCGCTGGCAGAAGGCCGGGAGTCGGCCAGCAAGGAAGACGTCGAGGCGGTGCTCCAGGACTTCGTCCCGCCCAGCTACCCGCTCGAAGTCGAGCTGCAGAACCTGGTCGCGGTGCAGGAGTGCACCAGCAAGGCGCTGCTCCCCGAGGCGTTCCAGAAGCTCGACCGCGACTACGTCACGCGCCGCGTCCGCGAGCTCAAGGTGTTGATGGCGGAGCGTTGATGGCGGAGCGCTGACTACCTGATGTCCCAGACCCGGGGGCCGAACACCCGCGCCGTTTCGGGCCGATCTTCCACGGCCAGCGACGGCGGCGTCGCCCGCAGGCTCCCGGCGAGCGTGGGGACGACGGTGAAGTTCAGCGTGGCCAGCGCCCCGGCGGCGAGCGGGTTGAGGTGCAACGTCACCAGCCCGTCTTCCTGCTCGTAGCGGTTGATCGCCGAGCCGACGAGCTGCTGGAGCGACTCGGCGTCGGCCTGCACGCCCGCCGGCAGCCCGAACTTGAGGATGCTCGGCAGGCCGGCGGGGACGGCGGCGGTGAGCTCGACCGGCGCGGCGCGGCCGACCTCGAGCGTGGGCGGGAGCTTCTGCGTGAGCTCCAGGCCGCGGCCCGGGGTGTCCTTCCACGGCACGTACGCGCCCAGCGCGAGTGAATAGCCAAGCCCGGCGACGGGCGGCGTGGCGGACACGGTCCAGGTGTGGCTCCCGGTGCTGCCGGTCGCGTCGGCTTCGAGCGTGAGCACGTCCTTGAGCTTGGCCGCGTCGAAGGTGCCCTGGGCGAGCGGCTTGCCGTCGCGGGAGAGCACGATCTCCACCGAGCTGGGGACGGGGTCCTTGAACAGCCCGACGACGGCCTCGAGCGCGACGAGGTTGGTGCGCCCGTCACCCCAGCCGGCGCCGGCGGAGTAGCCGCCCAACAGGAAGCTGCCCAAGTCGGCCAAGGGGGCCTTCGGATCGCCTTGCAGCGCCAGCACCGCGAGCGCAGTGGCCTCGTACGGAGAAGGCGGCCGGCCATCGGCGCGCACCACCGCGCTCGTGTCGACCGCGAGGTACTTGGCGCCGTCCTCACCGTCCTTGATGGCGTCGACCACGAGCTTCTTGAGCCGTTCGGCCGACGAGCCCGTCACCGCGCCCGACGCGAGGGCCGCGGCGGCGGTGTACGCGTCGTCGATGCGGGACAGGTTGCGCTCGAACGCCCCGGCGGCCTTGAGGCGGACGGCGCTGGCGCGCTGCACGGCCTTGGGCTCGGTGCTCGCCGTGCGCACCGCGCGGACGCAGTCGGCGGTGGTGGCGAGCAGCCGCTGCAACGTCCACCCGTTCTCGCCCTGACAGGTCCCGTCGGGGCGCTGCGCCTGGGCGACCTGCTGCGCCAGCCGCTCGCCGAGCCGCGCGAGGACCGGGTTGTCGCCGTGCGCGAGGGCCGCTTGCGCCAACAGCGTCGCGTCGTCGACCGAAGGCGATCTCGCGTGCCGCATGGCCCGTTGCGTCGCCAGCACCGTCAGGTCGCGCAGCACCTGGGCTTCGGCGTCTGCGCCCAGCGAGCGCAAGAGGCCCGGGGCGCGGCCGAGCAGCGTCAGCAGGTACGCGTCTTCAGCCACGCCGCCGCGGTACGGCGCCGCCGCCAGTTCGCTGCGGAGCAGGCCCAAGCCGCCAGGGAAGACGCTCAGCTGCACCTGCTCACTGCCAGGCAGCGCGTCCGTCGGGCCCACTACCGTGAGCGTGCGGGGCGCGCCCAGCGTGCCGCCGCGCGTCTGGGTCTGCGGCGTGCCCGCGGGCTTGACGGGAATGCTGCGCTCCACCGCGTCCGTGGTTCCGAGCGCCGCGCGCACGACGACGTTGCCCGGCCGCGGCGCGTCCAGCGTGGCCTGGCGGAGCGCGTTGCCGAACGCGTTGACGGTCAGGCTGCCAGCCCCGCCGCTCATGCTGCCGCCGGTCGCGCTGAGCGCCAGGCTCGTCGACACGCTCTGGGCGGTGGTGTTCACCACCTGCACCGGCAGCTGCACGCGATCGCCCGCGAACAGGAACGCCGGGACGATCGGATCCACGTACACGGGCAGGGTGCCCACGAAGCTCGTCACCGCGCCGGCCTGGGCGCCTTCGCGCGCGTGCGCCAGCGCCAGCACCCGCCAGTTGGTCAGCCGGTCCGGTACCTTCACCGGCACCGTGGCCTTGCCCTGGGCGTCCGTCAGCACGAGGGGCTCGAACAGGAAGGTCTCGGGGAACCAGGCGCGCGTGGAGGCTTCGGCGCCGCTGCCCGGGGCCTCCTCCGCCGGTGCGTTCTGCTCGCGATCGTCCTCCAACATCAGCTTGGCTTCCTTCGCGCCGCCGCGGCCGCGTGTGCCGATGCCGCCCAGCCCGATGCCGCCGCCACCTTCGGCGCTGCCCATGAGGCCCGACAGCGCTTCGTTCTGGTCCCGCTTGGGCGCGGCGCGTTTGAGGCGCTGCTTCGGGGCGTCTGCCGGTGGCGGCGCGGGCGCGGCCATGACGGGCATGGGTTCGGCGACGCGCTCAGCTGCCAGGGCGTCCGCCACTTCACCCTTGAACAGGCTGCTGGGCGCGGCGGCGTAGCGTCCTCGGGACGCAGTGAGGCCGAGGAACAAGATGAGGCCCGCCGTCAGCCCCAAGACGAGCACGCGCTTCATGGCTTCTCCTTGGCGACCCAGGCCGCCCAGTTCTCGGTGTCCTCGGGCAGCCGCGTTCCGTCGACGACGACCTGCCGCGGCTCCGTCAGTGCGAGGAGGTCGGCGGGCAGCCGGTGCAGCCGCAGCAGCCGACCGTACGCGTCGCGCGCGCTGTCCTTCCTGCGTTCGATCGCCTGCAGCGACTTGGCCCACAGCCCGGCCATGGTCCGCGGGCTCATGCGCTCGGCCTGCGGCGCCGACGCTTCCCATTCCCGCACCTGCACGTTGAGCTCGGCGAGGGCCACGTAGAACCGATCGACCAGCGTCTGCATGGGGTCGAAGAACGTCTGCCCGCTGACGGACACCGGCGCTTCGACCTCTGGGGGGTTGGGCAGCGAGCTGACCTTGAGCAGCGTGGCGGCGATCGCCTGCGCGCCGCGAATTCGGCCTTGTGCGAGCGCCTGGGCGTCGAGCCCGCCGAAGCTGCCCGACGTGCCCGGCTGCGGCCGCAGGCCCGAGAACTCGTCGGCGCCCGGGAGCGGCGTCAGCTGCGCGAGCGACTCGTCGACGCCGAACAGCCCGACCGCCGCCGGCCGGCCCTGGCCAGACACCTTCGTCTCGAGGTCCAGGTGCGCGAGCTGCCCTGGGGCGTAGCGCGGCTGCTGCGCGGCCACCGTCACCGTCAGCCCGCTCTTGGGCTTGATGAAGAAGACGAGGCTCGCGCCGCTCCACTGCACCGCCGCCCAGCCTTCGACGTCTTTGGGGGCGGTGAACGTCGCCGACCGCGTCTTGGGGTCCACCTTCGCTTCCGTCTGCGTGAGGCCATGGCGCAGGTACAGCTTCTCCGGCAGCTCACCGACGAAGTTGGGCCCGCGCAGCAGCTCCACGGTAAACGTGGCCCCGGGCTCGAGCAGCTGGCTCGTCGCGCGCAGCCGCATGTCGGGGACGGCGCCGGGGTCCATGACGAGCTTGGTCGCGCCCAGCGCTTCGCCGCCGTTCTTGGCGCTGATCTGCAGCTCGTAGCCGGTGCGGATCGTCGGCTGCGGGCGCGTCGCCTCGTACTTCTCCGGCGCCACGACGCTGAAGTGCGCCAGGCCCAGCTCCAGCCTGGGGGCGTCAGACCCGTCGTCTTCACCGTCGTCCTCCCCTTCGAGCGCGCGCACCGGCTGCGGCTTGGGGAGCGAGAGCTTGGCGACCTTGCCTTCGACGCAGCTCTGAATGGCCGCGCTCGCGAAGGGACCTGACGCCGCGCGGTCCGGCACCCAGGTGACGCCGAACGTGCCGCTGAGCCGATCGTGGCGCCACAGGAGCAGCTTGGGGAGCGGGGCGCTGGCAGCGGACGACGGCAGGCAGTCGCGCAGCTCCGGGACGAAGCGGTGCAGCGCCTGCTCGACGCGGCTCGAGTCGCCGGCCAGGCCTTCGACGCTCAGCTCCAGGCGCGGCAGGTCTTCGTCGGTGAAGCTGTATTGCAGCTGGAGCGCCCGCTCCGCGCCGGCGGAGAACGTCGTGCGGTCGAACACGGCGCGCGCGCACTCGCCGAGCTTGGTGTTGGGCAGCGACGCCGCGAACACCTTGCCGCTCGCGGCGATCGCCAGCACGAGCTCGAGCTGAGTGACGCCGGCCGACGCGAGGTACCGCGCGCAGGCTCCGAGCGCGCCTTCCGCGCGATCCAACGTGAGCCGGTCCTGCAAGGACACCTCGTCGCCGTCGCCGAGCTGGTCGTAGCCGCTCAGGCGCTGCACGGGCTTCACCTTCGGGGGCGGCCGGAACGGCATGGCCGGCACGACGACGTTGCTCGGCGGGCCGGGGTCGATCTGCACGCTGGCGACGCCGTCTTCGTCGACGACCGCGTCGATCCCCTTGTCGTTGGGCTCCCACAGGCGCTTCACGTTCAAGGTCGCGCCGGGCAGCAGCCGCCCGTCGGCGGTGGTCACGCGGAGGTACAGCCGGTTGTTGAAGCCCTGCACCAGGCCACCCGACAGCTCGGTCTGGGCGTCGACGGACAGCGCGTCTTCGCTGAGCAGCACCGCGGCGGACCCTTCGACGCGATCTCCCGACTTGTCCTGCGCGGCGATCGTCGCGCTGACGGTCACCTTGCCCCGCAGATCGTCCGGCACCTGCGGCAGCTCCACGGTGAACGAGCCCGACGCGTCGGCGGTGGCCTGCTTGGGGAACGCGCTGCCGTCTCTCCAGGCCGGAGGCGGTGGCCAGTCGCCGCTCACGTGCCAGGTCAGCTCCAGCGTGGCCTGCGCCACCGGCGCGCCCGAAGAATACGTGACGCTGCCCTTGAGCGAAGGCCGCTCGTTCGCGCGGTAGAACGGCTTCTTCGGCGTGGCCTCGACGCGGAAGCGGGGCAGGGTGAACGGGCGGACCTGAAAGGTTCGCGTCTGGCTGGTGGCGCCGCTGGTCCACGTCACCGTCCAGTCGCCGGACTCCGCCTGGCTGTCGAGCGGGAAGCTGCCGGACACCACGCCCCAGTCGCCGGCGCTGGCCTTCTCTTCGAGCAGCACCTCGCCGTTGGGAGCCGTGACGAGCCAGCGCCCCGGGCGGTGATCGAGCGGCGTCAGGTCCGACGCCTTGAGCACCACCGCGCGGAACTTCACCGTGTTGCCGGGCTCGTAGAGCGGCCGGTCGGTCAGCACGTGCGCCCGCGCAGGCGTGAAGAGCGGCGTCGGCACGTCGAGCGTCGTCTCGCCGACACCCGAGGTGACGACCGCGCGCAGCACGTAGTCGCCGTCGGGCACCGTGGGGAGCTGAACTTCGGCGAAGCGGCCAGCGCCGTTCGACTTCCAGTCCGGCGCGTTCAGCGGCGTCGTGCCGCTCGGCCCGCTGAGTGAGAGCTGCACCTTGAAGCGCGAGACGGGCTGAGTCGTCTCGTGTTCGTGCCCGGAGCGCAGGTACTGCGCGGTCAGATTCACGGTGACGGTGCCCTTGGCACCTCGCGCGAGCGCCGGGGCGTACAGCGAGGCCGTCTGCCGGACCTCGCCGTCGGGGCAGAAGGACAGCCAGACGCCGTGGGTGAAGCCGTAGCGCAGGCAGGTCTGCGTGGACGCGATGAAGAGCGCCAGCACCACGCCGCCGCCCAGAATCCACCCGAGCCGTGAGACGCCGCGAGCAAGTGAAGTCATGGCAGCCGTGTTCTCCCCTCGCTTCAGCCCAGGGCGGACCGAAGGGCGCGCATCGTACGTCACGGGACACAGCGGACGGGCAAAGAGTTCCGCGCCGCGGCGCTGGGAGCGTTTCCGAGCGGGCAGGTCAGGGCGGGGTGCCAGGCGGCTGCTGCTGGGGCACTTGGGGGAGCGGCATGACCGCCTTGGGCACGCAGCGATCGCGCGGCGGCCCAGGCTCACAGCGCTCGGACTGGGTGCACTTATCGTCGCAGGGGATCCGCTCGCACAGGAGCGTCTGGTCGTTGCAGCGGGAGCCGGGGCCGCACGTCGTGACGCAGCGACCGGTCGCCGCGTTGACGCCGGCGGCGGTGGCGGCCACCACCGAGTTGGCGATGGCGCTGGACACGGCGCTGGACGCAGCCGCACAACCCGTGAAGATCAAGAGCGTTGCGGCGAGCGTTCGCGTCATGCAATTCCTCCGACGGACCAGCGTAGTGAGGATTGCCATGCGGCTTCTCTTGAATCTGCTGTGGGCGGTGTTCGGCGGTGGGGTGGTGCTCGCGCTGGAGTACGCGCTGGCCGGCGTCTTGTGCTGCATCACGATCGTCGGCATCCCGTTTGGGCTGCAGTGCTTCAAGCTCGCCGGGCTCGCGCTGTTCCCCTTCGGCAAGGACTTCAACGACAGCACGCGGAGCGCGGCGAGCTTCCCGTTCAACGTGCTCTGGCTCGTCTTCGCGGGGATCTGGATCTTCCTGTCGCACCTGACCCTCGCGGTGGGGCTGGCGGTGACGATCATCGGCCTGCCGTTCGCCGTGCAGCACGTGAAGCTGGGCATGCTGGCGCTGGCGCCCTTCGGCGTGCGCGTGCGCGAGGTGCCGTAGCCGTACCCGTACGGCAGAGCGGGCCGCCGTCACTTCCGGCTGACGACGAGCTTCTGGCCGAGCTTGAGCTTGTTGTTGCGCAGGTTGTTCCAGCGCTTCAAGTCGGCGACGGACACGTCGTGCTGCTGGGCGATCGCCCAGAGCGTGTCTCCAGACGCGACGACGTGCTGGCCCGTGCCCGACGTGCCCTTGTTCGGCGTCGACGCCTTGGCAGCAGCGGGCGCGGGAGGCGCTGGCTTCGGTGCGCCGCTGACCGCCGCGGCAGGCTTCGAGGGTGCCACCGCCACGTCCGCGCCGAGCTCGGCCTTCTCACCGGGGTAGATGACGACCTGCTGGCCCACGCGAAGGCCGCGCGCGCTGCCCAGGCTCTCGTTCCATTCGCGCAGCTCGCTGACGTGAACGTCGAAACGCCGCGCCACGGACCACAGGGAGTCACCCTTGGCGATCGCGTAGAGCACCCGGCGCTTGCCTTCCGACGAGTCGACGCTGAAGGAGCCGCCACGGCTCGTCTTGACCTGAACGGCGCCGGCGCCCGCGGGCACTTCTTCTTCAGGCCGCGCGGCGACGACGCCCGACCGCCGTGCGCGTGCCACCTGCCGCTCGATGGCGGCGTCGACCTTGGTGGGCTCGGCCGTCTTGGCCAGGGCCGCGGAGGGGACGGGCACTGCCAACTCGAGCCCCAGCTTGAGCGACTTCGCGCTCGTCAGCCCGTTCATGCGCATGATCGCCTCCGGCGCCGAGCGGTACTTGAGCGCGATCTTCGACAGCGTCTCGCCTTTGCCCACGGTGTGGAGGCGGAACTTGAGCCTTTCCTGCGGCGCGAGCGCGGCGAGCGCCGTCTCCACCTTCGCGCCGCGGCCTTTGGGCACGCGCAGCACGTACGGCTCGTCGGCGCTCGAAGGCGGCGTGCACCAGCGCTTGAGCTCGGGGTTGAGCTCCTGGAGCTCTTCCACGGTGGTGTCGGCGGCCTGCGCAAGCACCTCGAGATCGATCGCGTCCGACAGCTTCACCTCGTCGAACTCGAGCGGGCCCATGGGCTCGATCTCATCGGGGCTGAAGCCGAAGGCCTGCGGGTGTTTGGCCACCAGCGCACAGGCGATGAGCTTGGGGACGTAGTGTTTGGTCTCCTTGGCGAAGCCCTTCTTCTTCTCGCTGAGCTCCCAGAAGTCGCGGGTGCCGTGCCGCTCGATGATCCACCGCACCCGGGCACCGCCGGTGTTGTAGCCGGCCCAGGCCAGGTACCAGTGCCCCAGCGTGCGGTAGAGCAGGGCCAGGTAGCTCGCCGCCGCGTGCGTCGCCTTGACCGGATCTCGGCGCTCGTCTCGCCAGAAGTCTTCCTTGAGCGAGAACAGCTTCGCGGTCCCGGCGATGAACTGCCACGGCCCGACGGCCTTCGCCCAGGACTTGGCTTGAGTGTTGAAGCCGCTCTCGATCATCGCCAGGTACACCGTGTCCCGTGGCAGCCCTCGGGCCTCGAGGATCGGCTGCATCAGGGGGATGTAGCGCTGGCTGCGCGAGAGCCACCGGCGAAACCACTTCCGCCCCGCGCCCTGGAAGAACTGGACGTACTGCGCCACGAGCGGCTGCATCTCGATGGGGATGTCGTACTCGGCCTGCAGCTTCTGCATGTCCAAGGTGGACAGGTCGGTCACCGCGTCGAGCGTGGGCAGCGCCTCTCCCTGCTGCTCCGCGTGCTCCAGCGCTTGGGCGAGGTGCTCGCTGGTGATGTCGGCTGCGGGCAGCGTGCGCAAGAGCTCTCTCAGGGCCGCGTCTCCTCGCCCTTGTGACGCGAGCGATGCGTCTTCGAGCGCGTGCATGGCGGCGAGCTCAGGGCTCTCTGGCTCGTCGGGGTCAGGCTCCTCGGCCTCCACGTCTTCCGCGGGGGCGAGGGCGTCGAGCTCCGGCGGTGGAGCCTTGCGCTCCGGCGATGCCGCCTCGGGCCGGCGCTCGAGGCTGGTGACTGGGCGTGCGCCGGCGTCGGCGTTGGCCACCACCGTGGCGCCGGCGTCGACTACCCGAGCGTCCACGAAGCCGCGGCCAGCGTCGGTGCTGGCAACCACGGGGGCGCCGGCGTCG
>JALHOS010000261.1 GCA_022842905.1 Myxococcaceae bacterium
ACCCGAGCTACTTGGATGAGTGCGCGGCGTTCGATCGCAGCGCCGACGCGCGGGTGGCGGCGCGGGCGGTGCGCACGGTGACGGGGGGGCTGCACGTTGGCGTGCTGGCGCGACCGGGCGACGCGCTGCCGCTCACCTCGGACGAGGGGCTCACCGTGCGGGCGGTGGAGGTGGACGCGTTCGGCGCGTGCGACGTGCTGCTGGTGCGCTCGCCCTTGACGGAGCGGCGGGCGCTGGCCGCGCTGCTGGGCTCGCCTGCGGCGCTGGTGGTGGACCTTCACGCTTGTCGGGGCTCCGACGAGTCGCTGCTCGGGCTGCTGCTCGAGTGCGCGGACGCGGTGGTGGTGCCGAGTGAGGCTGCGCGCGTGGCCTGGGCTCCGAAGCTGCCCACCCCTCCTCTGGTGGTGCGGCCGTCGCTGCCGCCGTGGGGGCGCGTGGAGCGCGTGGCTCCAGCTTCGGGTCGTCCGGTCGTGGCGCTGACCTGCGGTTCGCCGGAGCTGGAGGCGCTGGTTCGCGCCGCCGTGGATCTCGCTCGGGAAGCGGGAGCGCGGCTGGCGAGCGATGTGTGCTGGATCGCCGTCGATCGGCAAGGAGACCTCGAGTGCGCCGAGGCGCTCGACGGGGCAGCGGCGTTGGTGTCGGTCACCCCGAAGGACCTCACCGGCGAAGCGGCGATGATGGCCGTCGCCCGCGGTGTTCCGGTCATCAGCGGGCCGTTCAGCGCGGCGCGGGAGGTCGCTGCTCAACGCGATCTGCCTGGGGGGGGCGGCGGGTTGCAGGCGATCGCTCGCGCGCTGGGCCTTTCGCAGAGCGGCGAACAGCGCCGAGCCGCCCCGGTGTCTCCACCCGCCGAGGCCCGCGCCCACGCAGCGTCCCTCCGCTCCGCGCTGCAGGCGGTGGTGCTGGCGCCGAGCGCTGGCGGCCTCCGACGCCGTGTCGGCCGAGCGGTGGCCCAGACGCTGCGGTGATCGTGTGCGTCGGGCCCGGGGGCGGGCCGGCGTGACGGCGGTGTCGGTCGCGACCGTTCGACAGCGTCGAATGCCAGGCACTCAGCACGTCGCAGGTCGAGGGTGACTGCGGCGGTGGCTGCCTAACGCTGGTCGAACTTCCGCCAGTAGTGCAGCGCGGTGCGCAGCGTCGTCTCCAGCGCCGGCCGGCGCACGACCTGCTCACGCAGCGCCTCCTTCGCCCACTTCGCGGGATCCTGGCGCAGCTGATCCAGCTCCCGCGCCTGCTGCTGCAGCTGCGCGTTCTTCTCGCGCAGGGCGACGCGCATCGCCGCGATCGAGCGGTCCCGCGCGTCCAGCATGCGCTTGACCTCGGCGAACGTATCGGGGGCGACCTGGCGGAGGCGTTCGAAGAGCTGGTCGTCCAGGCTCGGCTGCGCCGCGAGCGCCGCCCTCGTCGCCTCGAGCCACGCGCGCCCGAACTTCATGTCCGGCTCCAGGTGCGCCCCTTCGGCCCACTCGTTCCAGGCGTTGATGAACACGAACTGTCGATCTGCGGGGGCGTGCGCCCGAGTGAAGCGCACCGCGCCCTCGAGCCACTCCTGGTACTGCGCCGGCCCGGAGTTGACGAAGACGTGGGGCGTGTCCTGGCGCCGCGCGGTGTTGTCCCAGGACACCATCACGCCGCGGTACCACGGGTAGTCAGCGGGCGCCCGCGCCAGCGCTTCATTGGCCACCTTGCGGTAGTCGACCACCGTCCCGCGGAAGGCGGGGTTCGTCGGCACCACCGGCGCGTCAGGCACGCTCTGGGGGCCGAACAGCTGGTGCGGCGGGAACTCCACGGCGGCGTCGAAGCCCCAGGCCCGCGCGTCGGTGATCCCGTAGAACTGCACCGCGCAGAGGTGGAGCCCCTCGAGGCCCCAGCTGCGCGCCTGCGCCTGCCAGCGGGCCGCGGTCGCCTTCGCGTCGGGGAAGAGATCCACCCGGTAGACGAGCAGCATGGGCTTGTCGTCCACGCGCAGGTACCGAGGGTCCGTCAGGTGTGGCCGCATGGCCTCGAGGAAGGCGGCGTCGTCCTCAGGAGAGTGCTGCTGCGCGAGCAAGACGTTCTTCTCCTGGCCGTCCCAGGTGCGCGTCCAGTTCTCGTTCGCCCAGCAGACGCAGTACGGAAAGTCGATCTCGGGGTGCTCCAGCAGTTGGTCGACCGGCCGCTCGAGCACGCGTCGGCCTCCGAACCAGTACACGTAGTAGCAGAACGCGTGCAGCCCATGCTCCTTGGCCAGCGCGGACTGCTGCCGCTGCACCTCGGGCAAGCGCAGATCGTAGAAGCCCAGCTCCGACGGCACGTGCGGCTGGTAGTGCCCTTCGAAGTTGGGGCGGGCCTTCGCGACGTTCCTCCACTCGGTGAAGCCCTTGCCCCACCAGGCGTCGTTCTCGGGGATCGGGTGGAACTGCGGCAGGTAGAAGGCGATGGGCTTGATCATGTCGAAGTCTTCTCCGCGTCGCTGGCCAGGGCGCCGATCGCGCGCTCTCGCGACAGCCACGGGTTGTAGAACGGGTCCGCCTGCGGCCTCGGCAGCGGGCGGGTCAGGTCCGGGCAGCCGTCGTGTGGGGTGTGCTCGACGGTGGCGAGCGGCGCAGAGACGACGCGCAAGCCCCGCTCGCGCATGCGCTCGCTCAGGCGCGCCACGGCTTCCGCGTACCCGGCGCTGCCGTCCCAGTCCGCGTCGCTCCACAGCGCGCGGCGCAGCGCGAACGCGCAGGACGACACGGCGCCGACCTCCCGCGCCCAGTTCGCGTGGCCCAGGCCCGTCCACCCGTTCGTGTCGGCCAGGCCCGAGAACAGCCCCAGGCCCCCGCGCTCGGTGAGGGTGAGGCCGACGTGCTGAATCGTCCCGTCGGGGTTGAGCACCTTGGGCGTGACGAGCCCGACTTCGGGACGAGCCGCCACGCCCACGAGCATCGCCAGATCGCGGGCATGGAACAGCCGCGTGTCGTCGTGGAGCACCACGATCACGTCACCGTGCGCCGCGCGGATCGCCGCTGGCAGGGCCGCGGGCCCGGTCGTCCACTGGGCGCCGGCGCGGCCGTCGTCGTGCGGGGCACCCTCCGTCGAGGCGACGATGACCTGCGCGCCTTTCAGGCTGCGGCCCAGCATGCGCTGGAGGTCCGGCTGCTGCGCGGCCAACACGACGATCGACACCGTCGTCTTCCGTGGCGTCGTCGGCGTGATGGCGTAGTGCGTGGGGATCGGCGACTGGACCTTCCCTGGTGAGTGTGTGCGCTTCAGGTGCTCCTCGAGGGCGCGCACGCCGCTCCGCTTGGCCGCGGGCTTGTTGTTGATGTTCGCGGCCGTCGACGTGGGGGCCATGCGCCAGCGGTACAGCAGGTGCGCGAGGTGCTCGAAGCGGTTGGTGCGCTCGGCGAGCCGGAGGATGAAGTCGTAGTCCTGGGCGCCTTCGAACCCGGGGCGGACCCCGCCCAGCTCCGTCGCCAACGCCCGCCGCACCACGAGGAAGTGGCACACGTAGTTCACGCTGCGCAGCAGCTCCGGGGACCACGCCGGCTTGAAGAACGGCCGCGTGCGGCGGCCCTCGCGGTCGAGCTGATCTTCGTCGCAGTACAGCACGTCGGTCGCCGGCCGCTCGCGCAGCCGCAGGACGACCTCGGCCAGCGCGGTCGGGGCCAGCTCGTCGTCATGATCGAGGAAGCCGACGTAGTCGCCGGTCGCCATCGCCAGCGCTTCGTTCGTCGCCCCCGCGATGCCGCGGTTCGTAGGCAGGACCCGCACGCGGATCCGCGCGTCGCTGGTCGCGTAGTGCTGCAGCCGCTCGTTCAGCGCCGGTGTGTGCGATCCGTCGTCGACCAGCACCAGCTCCCAGTTTCGGTACGTCTGCGCCAGCACCGAGCCCACGCAGGCGTCGAGCAGCTCGATCGGGGTGCGGTACGTCGGCGTGACGATGCTGATCAACGGACCGCGTGGATCCGCCGCGATCGCCGCGTTCACCGTGGCCGCGCGCGACGCCTCTGCCGCGGCCAGGCAGTCCGGGTAGCCGGGCGGTGCCTCCGCGGCCGACAGGGGGAGCCCGAAGAGCGCGGCGAGGGTCGTCGCGGCCTCGTAGGCGAAGCGCTCCTGTCGCCGAAGCAGCTCGGACCAGACTGGCCGGGCCGCCCGGCTCAGCGGCCCGAGGCGCTCCGGGCGCGGCGGGTGGCCGAGCTCTCTGAGTTCTCCCAGCGCGCGGTGCAGCGCCCGCTCGTCCAGCGGCGCGTCGCCGAAGAACTGCTCGACCAGCTCGGTGGCCAGCCGGTTGGACGCGGCGAAGCGCTCGTAGAACGGCGTCAGGCCCGTGGCGACCGCGCCCACCGCTCCAGTCTTGAGGGCGTCCACCGCGGGGCCCACCAGCGGACCTCGGTGTGAGCGGATCGCGAAGGCCAGCGGGTCGGCGAGCGCGCGCAACCGGGGCAGGTGCCGCGCCGCGGCGGCGGCGCGGTCCGTCGCGGAGTTCGTCGTGACCGCCGCGCGGAGCGCAAGCACGAGCGCCCAATTGAAGGCGCGCTGTGGCCGGAGCAGCTCGGAGTAGAGCGGCCGCAGCGACGCGAGCGCTGCGTGTTTGCCGAGCCAGACGAGGGCGCCGGCGAGCCCACCCCGGTGCGAGCGACCGGGGCTGACACGGAACAGATCCCACGCGTCGTAGGCGGCGGCGAGCATGGGGCGCGGATCGGCGCGCGGGAACGCGTGGCCCATCGCGGGGGGCGCCAGCGTCCAGCGCACGGCCTGGGTGCTCATGCCGCCCCCAGCGGGTAGGCGGGCCCGTCGATCGTGTCCCACTGCGCCAGGTACGGCTCGTAGGCGTGCTCTTCAATGAACGCTTCGAAGTAGCCCGGCCAGTTCCGCGGCGACGGGCAGCGTTCGTTGTGAGGCTGCCCGAGCGTGGCGGCTTTCAGGAAACGCCGCATCAGCTCGGGGCACTCCACCGCGGCGACGCTGCCCAGCAGGCTGGTGAAGGAGTTGTTCGAATGCAGGCGGTATTCGTAGAGCGGCTCGTCGACGAAGAGCGGCTCGGTCTCCAGCAGCACGCGGAGGATGAAGTCCCAGTCGTGGACGAGCTTGTAAGGCCGGAAGCCGCCCACCGTCTGGAGCAGGCTGCGCTCGAAGAAGAAGTTGCCGGTGCTGATCGCCACGTTGCTGAGCGCCAGCGCGAAGCCGATCGCCGGCGCCTGGGCGATGCGGTCCTGCGTGCGGGCCAGCGAGCGCGCGTAGGGCCACAGGTCCGTCACGTCGCGGCCCTTCGCGTCGATGCAGCGCACCCGGGAGAAGGCGAAGCGAGCGCCGCCTTCCCGAAGCGCGTCCACCAGCGTGCGGATGCGGCCGGGGCTGAAGAGATCGTCGGAGTTGCAGATCGTCACGTAGTCGCCGGTGGCGCGGACGAGCCCTGCGTTGAGGGTGACGCTCGCGCCTCGGTTGGGCCCGGTCGAGCGCTCGAAGCGCACCGTCGGCGGCGGCGTGAAGCGCTCGATCGCCGCCCACGTCCCGTCCGTCGAGCCGTCGTCCAGCACGATGACCTCGAGGTCGTCCCAGTCCTGCGCGCAGATGGCGGCCAGACAGGCGGCCACATAGCGCTCATGGTTGAAACACGGGACGATGACGGAGACGCGCATGCGGAACGGTTGCGTGGCTCAAACTCCGAACCCCGCGAAAGGGCAACGAAAACGTCGGCGCTTCGGCTCAGCCGCGGAGGAGCTTGCCGGCCTGCTTGCGCACGGCCCTAAGCCCTCGCCAGGCGCCCGGCGCGCGCTCCTTGATCGCGCTGAGGACACGACCGTGGCGGCGCTTGCGCACGACGAAGACCGCCTGGTCGAGGGGGCCCAGCACGTCGGCGTACTCGCAGATCTCGCACAGCGGCGCCCACTTTCGGCGCGCGTACTCCGGCGAGATCATCGCCCAGCCGTAGTGCTCTTCCTCGGTGCCGGCGATGCCTCCGCCGGTCGGCAGGTAGAGGAAGCGGTTGGCCGGAAAGTCCAAGAAGCTGCCGGTCAGCCCGGCGATACGCCCCTGCGCGGCGCAGTCGGCGACCTGCTGGTGGAACAAGCCACCCTCTGGGTGCGCCCGCGCGCCCTCACACAGCCGCAGGAAGCGCCGCGAGAGCGTGGTGAAGACGGCGATCCCGCCCGGCTTGAGCACGCGCAGGAACTGTTCGAGCCAGGCGAGGTGATTCTTCTCGGACAGGTGCGAGAAGACCGAGAAGGCGACGATGACGTCGAAGCTCTTGGCCGGGTAGGCGAGCGGCTTTCCGTTGTGGCACTGGGTGTAGGTGCCGTACGGCATGAGCTCCTTGCAGGTCTTGAGGATGTCGGCGTTGACGTCGACGCCGTGCAGGTTCTCGGGCGCCACGTCCTTGAGGAACGTGCGTGAGATGCGACCCCAGCCGACGCCGAAGTCGAGGAGCTTCGTGTCAGGCCCCCAGCCCAACCCGTACTCGGTGCCCGCCCGGCGGACGAGCTCCCGGAAGCGGATCGCCTCGTCGAGCGCGGCTTCGTTCTTGTGGCTGGTGAACAGCACCTGCGTGGTGTCTTTGGGGAAGCTCGGCATGCGCACGCCGCGCACGGTCGGCGTGGTGATGCTCTCCATCAGCACCGCGCGCCACTCCGAGTCCGAGAGGGTTGCGAAGCTCGCGAAGGGGGTGGTGTTCATGCGCGCGCCCCTAGAGCCGAACGGGCCAGCCCAGCAATAGGAAACGTCGCCCCGCGCCAGCGTGCTAATGCGCCGCGGCTCATGGACGGTCCTTCACGTCGAGCGCCGCTGTGGCTCAAGGCCGTCGTCGTGCTGCTCACGCTCGGGGCGCTGGTGTCTCGCCGCCCCGAAGCGTTCCTGCACCCGCAGTTCTTCGCCGAGGACGGGCGGATCTTCTTTCTCGGGGCGCACAGCGAAGGCCTGAGGTCTCTCTGGGTGCCCTACGCCGGGTACTTCCACGCCTATGCCAGGGCCTTGGCGCTGCTCTTCTCGCCGCTGCCACCGCTCGTGCTGCCCGCGCTCTACCTGGTGGGCAACGTCGCCGCGGTGCTCTTCGCGGTGCTGCGCTGCTTGTCGCCGCGGCTGCCCTTCGCGCTCTGGGTGCGGACGGGCATGGCGCTGACGCTCACCCTCGCGCCGCATGAGAACGAGGTCTTCCACACGCTGACCAACGCGCACTGGATCCTGGACGTCGTGTTGGTGCTGGGGCTGCTCATGGAGGCTCCGACCACCCGCCGGGAAACGCTCGGTGACGCGGCGGTGCTCGTCGTGGCGAGCCTCAGTGGTCCGTTCGCGCTGATCTTCGCGCCGCTGTACGCCATGAAGCTCCTCGTCGAGCGCACTCGGCACGCGGCGTGGCAGGGCGGGCTGGTCGCCGTGTGCGCGGCGCTGACGATCCCCTTCGTTGAGTCCACCAAGCGGGGAGGGCCGGTCGGGGCGGCGCAGCTCGCCGAGGCTGCGCGGGCCATCGCCGGAGTGGCCGGGCGCGCCTTCGTCGGGAAGTGGGGAAGACCGCCTCCGGAGCTCCCGCTGAGCACGGCGCTGTTGGTCTTGGGCGCGGTCCTCCTCGCGGTCGCGGTGCTGGTCGACGCCTGGCGGTCACGAGTCTGGGCGCCGGTGTTTCCGCTGCTGGCTGCCGGGTTGGTCTTCGGCGCGGCGCTCTGGGCTCACCGAGGGGACCCAGGGCCGCTCACCTGGGGCGCGGCGCGGTACCTGTACATTCCCATGACGTGTCTCTTCTGGTCGCTGCTGCTGGTCGCGCCGCGCAACCCGGTGGGCAGCGCCGCTGCGCTCACCGTCGCGCTGATCGCGTTTGGCGCCGGGCACCGTGCCGAGCCGCACCCAGACTACGACTGGCCCGCGGCGGCGCGCTGCCTCGAGACCGAGGCGCGCTGCCTCGTGCGCGTCCCACCAGATGAGGCGTGGGCGTTCACGGTCGAGCGCGCGGCGCCGCGGTGAGCTGCTGATCGGGCTGCTTGCGGGCCGCCAGGCTCACCCCGCGAGCTTCGCCACCAACGCCCGCGCTTCGACCACGTTGTCCTCGATGCTGCAGTACGTCCACCCGCCATACCGGCCGATGCTGTGCACCCCGCGCGAGGCGAGCTCCGCCTTCGTCCGCGCCACCTCAACCAAGCTCTTCTGGGTGATGTGCACGTACGCCGGGTTCATCACCACGTGGTGCTCCGAGACCACCCGGTGACCCTGGATCACCCCTTCCGCCGCCAGCCCTTCGAGCACCCGCGCCCGCGCCGCGGCCACGTCGATCGTCGCGTCCTTCGGGTAGCCCAGCTCCACGTAGAGGCTCATGCGATCGGTGTCGAAGATGTTGTCGTAGAAGCCCACCCGATAGAACGCGCGCGCGCGGTCCGGGTAGTAGACCCAGTGCACGTCCTTGGGGCCCTTGCGATCGAAGCCCAAGTTGAACACCAGCACCTGGTTCCACGTGTAGTCCTGCGCGGAGAAAGCCACGCCGCACAGCGAGAGCAGCGTGGGGAAGGGCGCCGAGCTGACGAGCTGCTTGAAGCGGTAGCGCGCCTTCGAAGTCGTGACCGTCTTGGCCGCCAGGTCCACCTGCTGCACGCCTTCACCCAGGTGGATCGCGTCCGTCCGCACCTCGCTGGCGATCGCGTTGACGTATTCGATCGCCCCACCTTCCGGGTACGTGAACGTCGCGTTGTACGACGTGTTGTTCGCCTGCTTCATGTTGCGGACGATGTCGGTCAGATCCGCGTGCGGGAAGAAGCGCCCCATGGCGTCCTTGTCCAGGCTCGCCAGGTCCGTCGCGTAGAGCTTCTCGTTGTACGGAATCAGGAAGCGCTCGGCGATGCCGCGGCCGAAGCGCGCGAACAGCATCTCCTTGAAGTTGCCCTCGGGCTGGGCGGGGCCGCCGGGGAGCCGCGCGAAGTACAGGTCGTGCAGGCAGTCGATGAAGTCGGCCTGGGGCAGCTGGTGAATGTTCTTCTGAAACGGGAAGTCGATCTGCTTGCCCGCGAAGCTGACGAAAGACTTCTTCTCGACCGTGCGTACGCGCTGCCCCGGCATGCGGTCGATGAGCCAGCGCTCGATCTCCTTGTGCTTGAAGTGGAAGAAGTGCCCCGAGTAGTCCCAGACGAAGCCGTCCTGCCGCACGGTCTTGCAGTACCCGCCGATCGCCGAGTCGCGCTCGAGCACGACGTAGGACGCGCCCTTGCCCAGCGCGGCGGCGGTGGCCAGGCCGGACACGCCGGCTCCAACGATCACGGTGTCGACGTCGACGGTGTGCACGCGGCACTCAAAAGCCCGCTTCCTGGGCCGATTCAAGCGCCGTGGGGCTGCGCGCCGTTGGCTTGCCGCTCCTCGGGAAAGCTGGCAATGCCCGGCTCATGCCGAAGGTCGCGCTCATCACCGGCGGTGCCGGGTTCATTGGCTGCCAGGTCGCCAAGCGGCTGCTCGCCGCGGGCCTCGAGGTCGTCGTCTTCGACAACCTCCACCCGCAGGTGCACGTCGGCTCGGGGCTGCCCGCTTCGCTCCCCAAGGCCGTGCGCTTCGTCGCCGGCGACGTGACGCTGCCGGCGAACTGGCAGACGCTGCTCAAGCTGACACGCCCCGACGTCGTCGTGCACCTGGCCGCCGAGACGGGCACCGGCCAGTCCCTGACCGAGGCCAGCCGCCACGCCGGCGTCAACGTGCTGGGCACCGCGCAGCTCCTCGACGCCATGTCGGCGGCCAAGCACGTCCCCGAGCGCTTCGTGCTGGCGTCGAGCCGCGCGGTCTACGGCGACGGCGCGTGGCAGGACGAGCGTGGCGTGCGCTTCTACCCGGCCGGGCGGACCCGCGCGGCGCTGGAGGCCAAGCAGTGGGATCCGCCGGCCCCCGGTGGAGGTCTCGCCCGCCCCGTCGCCGCCTCGGCCGCGGACACCACGCCCAACCCCATCTCCGTCTACGCGGCGACGAAGCTCACCCAGGAGCAGGTGCTCGCGGCCTGGTGTCGCGCGTTCGGCTCAGCGCTCAACGTGCTGCGCCTCCAGAACGTGTACGGCCCGGGTCAGGCCGTCGGTAACCCGTACACCGGCGTGCTGACGTACTTCGCGACGCGCGCGGTCGCCGGGCAGGGGCTCGAGGTCTTCGAAGACGGGCAGATCGTGCGGGACTTCGTCTTCATCGACGACGTGGCCGACGCGCTCACCGCCGCCGCGCTGGGCTCCACCAGCGGCTGCCAGACCGTCGACATCGGCAGCGGTGCGCCGACGACGATCCTCGAGGTCGCCAAGACCATGGCGCGGCTTGCAGGCAGTCCCGCGCCCGTCGTCAGCGGGAAGTTCCGCGACGGAGACGTGCGCGCGGCCAGCTGCACGATCGCCGCCGCCGGCGCGCTGCTCGGGTACTCGCCCAAGGTGCCGCTGGACGTCGGCCTGGCGAAGCTGCTCGACGGTGTGCGCACGACGCTGGCGAAGTGACGGCTCGGCTCGGCGCCGCGCTGCGGCTCACGAGGCACGTGAGCGGCGTCCTTGGCTGGCTCGGCCCGCGCCTGCGCAGGCGCTCGTGAGGCGGGCAGGTGAGCGCGGCGACTGACATGCCGACAGGTGGTGCACCGCACCCGGCCGGGGCGAGTCGGCGTGCGCGGGCGCCGCGG
>JALHOS010000262.1 GCA_022842905.1 Myxococcaceae bacterium
GTGCCCGAGGCGCCCGTGCGGGCGAGCCCCGTTCGCCCGGCCGTTCGCCACACCGCCCCGCCTCCCGGCCCTCGGGCGAGTCCCGCCCCGGCGCCTCGCTACGAAGAGCCAACGGTGTCGAGGGAGGCGCCCCTGCCGGAAGAGGCGCCGGCGACGGTGCCGTACGCAGCGGCGCTCAGAGAAGAGCCCACGCCGCCTTCGGCGGTGCCTGTGCGCGCCGAAGCCAGCTGGGACGTTCCGCGCGGAGCCGACGCCGTCCGCGCGGTCGTCGGTGGTCTGTGGGGGGCCGCCAAGGCGCTGGCGCAGCGGGTGCCCACGGACGCTCCGTGGGGTCGCGATGAGGGCCTCGCGCGCGCGCTGCACCCGTTGGGCGTGTTGCTGTTCGAGCGCTATTGGCGCGTTCACGTCGAGGGCGCGGAGCTGGTCCCTGCCGAAGGGTGCCTGCTGGTCGCCAACCACTCGGGTGCGCTGCCACTCGGGGGGCCCGTCCTTGGGCTCGCGTTGGAGCGGCACCGGCCGGAGCTCGAGCGGGTGCGCTGGGTGCTGGGCGCGGAGGTGCTGCGAACGCCCGTCGGCTCGCTGGGACGGCGGCTCGGCGCGGCGGAGCACACCCGCGAGAACCTCTTCGCGCTCTTGGCCGAGCGGCGGCCGGTGGTCGTCTTTCCGGAAGGCCAGGCCGGGCTGATGCGCTCCTTCGCCGGTCAGCGGCAGCTCAAGCCCTTCGCCGTCGACGACTACGTGGCGATCGCGGCGGTGGCCCAGGTGCCGATCGTCCCCGTCGCGATCGTCGGGGGAGAGCGCGCGTTCCCGTACCTCGGCACGGTGCCGCTGGGTGAGCGCCAGGTGCCGCTCACCGTTCCGCCGCTGCCCGTGCAGTGGCGCGTGCGCTTCGGTCGACCGATTCGGCTCGGCTCCAACGCCGCCGCGCGCGCCGACGATCGCCAGTTCGTCGAACAGCAGAACGCGGCCGTGCGCGACGCGATCACCGCCATGCTGCACGAGCTGTGGGCGTGAGCCGGGGCCTTCAGCCGCAGACGCGGTTCCGCCCGGACGTCTTCGCTTCGTACAGCCGCTCGTCGGCGCGCTGAATGAACGGCTTGGGGCCTTCGCCCTTTTCAGCCAGCGCGCTGACGCCCAGCGAGATCGTCACGGGGATCGACACGCCGTCGAAGGCGAAGCTGTGGTGTTCGATCAGCTTCCGCGCCTTCTCCGCCATGGCCAGCGCGCCCTTGAGCTCGATCTCCGGGAGCAGCAGGGCGAACTCTTCGCCGCCGTAGCGCGCGAGCACGTCCTCTCGGCGAATCTTCGCCTTGAGCGTCGACGCGACTTCCTTGAGCACCGCGTCCCCCGCCAGGTGGCCGTGCTCGTCGTTGATCCGCTTGAACTTGTCGATGTCGATCAACACCAACGACAGCCCCCGGCCGTACCGTCGGACCCGGGACAGCTCGCGATCGAGTGCCTCGTCGAAGTAGCGGCGGTTGAAGACCTGGGTGAGACCGTCGACCGTCGTCAGCCGGTACACTTCGTCGTGGTACGCCGCCTCGAGGTTGTTCGACGCGAGGAACTTGAAGACCGAGCGACCGACCTTGATCAGATCGCCGTGACGCAGCTTGTGCACGCCGGCGATCGTCTCGTCGTTGACGAAGGTCCCGTTCGTCGAGCCCAGATCCGTCAGCGTCACCTGCCCGCCGTGGTTGTCGAGGCGCGCATGCAGCCGGCTGACGGCCTCGTTGTCGACCTGAATGTCCGCCTTCGAAGAGCGGCCGAAGGTCGTCGTGCCTTCCGAGAGGTCGTACTTGCGGCCCAGCTCGTCTCCGTGAATGACCACCACGCCGGCGTCGCGCTGGACGGTCTTCGAGGAGATCTTGGAAATCGCGGTGACGGCGGTCGTCGTCTTGCGTGGCGGCATCGTGCAGCCTCGGGCCTTCTAGAGGATCCAGTCCGGTGACGGCTTGGGCCGTGCGTCGAGCTCGGCCTTGGCTTCCTCGTACCCCGGCCGGCCCAGGAGCCCGCAGGTGTAGCGCTTGCCCGCTTCGACGCCGGGCTGATCGTAGGGGTCGATGCCGTAGAGCGTCCCGGCGATGCCCGTCGCGACTTCCCAGAGCATGATCAGCTCTCCCAAAGAGAAGGGATCGAGCTTGGGGATGCGGATCGTTAGGCTGGGTCGGCCCGCCGCGGCCAGCGCCGCCGACGTGGCTTGCTGCTCCGCCGACAGCAGCCCGTGCATGGTGTGGCCGCCCAGGTAGCGGACGTCGGGCTGGCTTTCGAAGCCCTTGGGGATCGTCAGGTCGACGCGCGGCGCCGCGGCGGCGATGAAGACCGTCACCTTGTCCTGCGGACCTTCCATGAGGAGCTGGAGGATCGAGTGTTGATCCGTCGCTCCCACGGCGCGCAGCGGGGTCGGGCCGACGAAGCCCGTGCCCTTCTTCTTGCCCAAGCTCTCGGCCCACAGCTGCACGAACCAGTCGCCGGTCTCACGGAGCGCGTCGGCGTAGGGCATGAGGACGTGGAGCGGGCGCTGCCGGCGTGTGTCGAACAGGAAGAGCGCCGCGGCGAGCATGGCCGCCGGGTTCTGCTCGAGGCTGCGGGTGCGGCAGCGCTCCGCCATGGCGCCGGCGCCGGCGAGGATCCCCGCGACGTCGACGCCGGCGGCCGCCAAGGGCAGGGTGCCGACCGCGGTGAGCACCGAGAAGCGCCCGCCGACCGCCGGCGGGACCGGCAGCGTCGCCCAGCCGTGCTCCTGCGCGACGGAGCGCAGGGCCCCCTTCGTCGGATCGGTGATGGCGACGATCTGCCGCTTCGCGGCCTCGGCGCCGAGGCGCCGGTGAATCTCCAGCAGCTGGGCCCACGTCTCGGCCGTTCCGCCGCTCTTGGTGATCGCCGCGAAGGCCGTGCGCGACAGATCGAGGTGATCGAGCAGCGCGGCGAACGTGGACGGATCGGAGTTGTCCGGAAAGAAGAGCCGCGTGCCGCCGCTGCGCTGCTTGCGGGTGACCAGGTTGTGGAGCGGGTGGCTGAGCGCCGCGAAGAGCGCTTTGCCGCCCAGGCTCGACCCGCCGATGCCCAAGACGACGAGCTCGTCGAAGTCTCGCGCCAGCTGCTTGCCGAGGACGATCGCGGCCTGGGCCGCCGCCGTGTCCTGCGGCAGGCGCATGAACTGCAGCGCGCCGCGCTCGTGGGCGTGATCCAACGCGTCGAGCGCCTGGGTGAGCGACGCGGAGAGTCCGGCGAAGTCGGTCCGCTCGAGGCCAGCCGGTCCGACCTGAGCTCGAGTCGCGAGGTTGAAGTCGATCGTGAGCGCCATGTCGCCGCGCAGCGTAGCGTTGTGCGCGCGCGATCGACGCCTGAAATGCAACGGGCGCCGCCGAGACCCAGAGGACTCGGGGCGCCCGCAAGCGGGAGCAGCTCTACGCAGGTCGGCTACGGGACCGACACGTAGCGCGTCTGCGAGACCGCCGGGTCGAGCGCCGTCATCTGATCGACGCCGACGAGTTCGGCCTTGACCTCGAGCGTGCCGGAGCAGCCGCTGGCCGGGAACGCGTAGGTGAGCTTGCCGTTGCCCGCCGTCGTCTCTTGCGTGAGCAGCGCGACGCCCGGGGCCGGGCCCTGCATGACGCAGCCGGCGGCCGGATTCCCGCCGCTCTTGATCGTCAACCGCACGACACCGTCAGCGTCGCCCGTCGTGCCGATCTTGAAGCCGGTGACCGTGAACTCGACGGTGCGGTTGGTGACCGCCGCCGGCATGGCCATGGCCGTTCCGCCCTTGGGGTTCGTCAGCTCGACGCCGGGCACGCCCTTCTCGTTGAAGCTGAAGGACTTGAGGTACCCGGTGGTGTTGTCGGCGTTCGTGGCGTTCAGCTCGACCAGCTGGGTGAACGAGATCGCGCTGCCGCCGGTCAACACGCCGCCCTCGGTGTTCAGGTTGAAGAGCTGGACCGCATACGACGACCGCTTCCCGTTGGTCATGCCGTCGGCGAAGAGGCGGTCGGCGAAGGCCGGGGTCGTCGGCGGCACGGGCAGCGTGAAGCCCGCCGTGCCCTGCGCGGGATCGAGCAGCACTTCCCAGCGACGGTCGAGCGAGTCGGTGAAGATCACCCGCGCCACGCCGGCCCCGGTGGGGTTCGCGGCGAAGCGGAAAGACCGCGGGTTGGTGCCCCCGAACGCCATGCTGCCGTAGTTGACCTTGGTGCCGTCGGGGAAAGGCGCCCAAGTGAAGCCGGACAGATCGACCGGCGACGCCCCGTTGGGGTCGAACACCAGGCGGTTGCCCGGGATCTTCGGGAACAGCGCCGACGACGACAGCCCGGCCGACGCGTCGTTGAGCGACTTCACCGAGAGCGCCGCCACCAGCAGGCCGTACTCCGCGCCTTCCAGGCCGTTGTGCGTGGGCGCCATACGGACCTGCACGAGGCTGTTGCCGGACAGCATGCCCTGCTGATCGGTCTTGCCGTCGCGAGGCATGGTGTCGACGCCGACGCCCAAGCCGAGTGGAACGACGCCGCGGCCCGGCACCTTCGCTCCGCCCAAGACCAGCGCGCCGTCGGCGAACTCGCCGCGGAAGCGGGGCAGCTCCGGCAGCTTCGCCGCGAACGCGAAGGACAGCGGCATCTGCGTGAAGTCGTGGTTCACGTCCTTGGTGAAGTGCCCGCCGTCGGAGAAGTCGAATTTGTCGTTCACCCGCGGCGTCGGCTCGAGGCTGAACTGCACGTCGCGCACCACCGACGAGTTGAACTTGCGGAAGAGGGGAATGATCTTCCCCAGCAGGCTCGCCACGTTGATGTTGCCGCCGCCGGTCAGTTCGCTGATCGGCAGGTCGGCGATGGGCACGTCACCCGCGAGCGCATACGCCGTGCGCGTGCCGCAGCTGCCCGCGGAGATGCGCCCTTCGTCCGGCTGCCCCATCGCGTTGAGGCAGACGCCGGCGACGCCCTGCGCCGCGTAGGTGTTCTTGATCTTCTGCTCGCCGAAGCCGAGGAACGCGCCGGCCGGAATCGGCACGTCGTTCTCTTCGATGCTCCCGATCTTGATGTCGGTCTCGACGCTGGGCCCCAGCAGCTGCGCCAGGGAGATGTTGGTGATGCTCCCGGGGATCGACATGCCGGTCAGCCCGAAGTGCACGTTGCCCGTCGACGGCACGTTGGTGAAGGTGCCCGTGTAGCCGCCGTACTTGGCGACCTGGTTGCGCCGGGACACCAAGCTGAGCAGGCGCGCCTCGTTGGGTAGGCTGCTGGGCGTGTACCGCGCCACGGTGATGTACGTGTAGTCGGTGTGGAACGCCGTCACCGTGATGGCGCCCGACGGCAGGTCGGCTTCAGCGTAGCCGCGGCCGTCCGTCGTCCCGGTGCCCAGCGAGGCGCCGGTGTCCGAGTTCGACACCACGATCGTCGCGCCGCTCACCGGCCGGCCGGTCAGCTCGTCCGTCATCACCACGCCCAGCCGGTTGGACGGCGGGTTGGGCAGCACGATCACCTTGGCCGTGCAGCTCTTGCTGCCGAACGCCGCGGTGGCGCCGTCGACCGGCGCCATGCCTGACGTCGCCGTCATGCCGACGTTGAACTCGAAGGAGTTGCCCATGCCGGAGCCCGTCAGGCCTCCCGCCGCCGGCGCCGACCACGCCGCGCCGTCCTTGACCACGACCGGCTTCTTGGCCGCGTCCCAGGCGCTCACCCAGAACTTCACCTTGCTCCCCGCGCGGACCACGGCGACGTCGGGGGTGATCTGGCAGCTGTCGACCGACGCCGCCGCGGGCGCCGCCACGCACTTGCCGCTGCGGCAGGCACCTGCAGGGCAGTCGGTGTCGGCGGAGCAGCGCTTGGCGACGCACTTGAGCTCGTCGCACAGGCAGTCCGTCTTCCCCGCGGGGCACTCGGCGATCGCGTACTCGCCGCGCTCGTTGCAGTTCTGGTCGGTGCGGCAGGCCGCCTCACACTCACCGGTCAGCGTGTTGCACGCGAAGATGTTCTGGCCGGGGCAGTCGCGATCTTCGCCGCAGCTCATACCGCCGTCGGGGCCGCCGTCCTTGCCGGGCGTCGTCGGACCGCACGCGACGAACGCGCACGCCGCGATCGCCAGGGCCTTGAGTCGAAACGCAGTCATTCACAGCTCCTCTTGGGGAAGGGCGCCGGAGGTGGCACCCGCATGAAGGCGGCGCACCTAAGCCAGGCGCGCGTGGCCGTGTCAACGGCCGCTGAAGCCTCCATTCTCGCGATGTATCGGGACGGTGTCAGCTCTTCGTCGGAGCGGTGGCGGCGCTGCCCTGCTACGACCCTTCGTCGACCATGCGACAGAGTCCACCCCGCTCGATCGCCGAGGTGCTGGGCCCCGTGCTCGCGCGGCTGTCCACCGAGCGACGGGCCGCGTTTCCGCTCCAGCCGGCGTGGGCCCGGGTGCTGGGCGTGGCGCTCGCGGCGCACACCCGAGTCGCTTCCTTCGAGAACGCTCGCCTCTTCGTGGTCTGCGACTCCGAAGCGTTGGCGCAGACGTTGACGGCGCGTCGCGAAGAGCTCCGAGCGCGGTTGAATGCCGAGCTCGGTGGCGAGTCAGTCCACTCGCTGGAGGTTCGCGGGCCGTGACGCTCGGGCTCATCGTGGGGCTGTTGGCCGGCGGCGTCTCCGACGAGGCCGGGCAGGCCCTGGTCCAACGGTTCGAGGCGGTGGGGCGAGCCCAGCCGACGGCGGACTCGACGCTCGCCCAGGCCGCCCAGGCGCTCGCGAAGATCTGCGTGGCGCGAGGGCCCGCCGCCGCCGTCGCGCCGCTGGCCGTGGCGTCGGCGATCTCCGCGAGCGGCGGGTGGGACGCCCAGCCCGTCGTGCTCGCGTACCGTGGCTCCGCGCCCGAGGTGCTGAAGCGATTGGCGGAGGATCCGCTGCTCACCGACCGAGCCGTGTCTCACGTGGGGCTGGGCGCGGCGGACGGCGGAGGTGTGCAGGCGCTGGTGGTCGTCTTGGCCCGGCGGCGCGTGCTGCTCGAGCCCTTTCCCCGCTCGATTCCCCTGGGGACGACGCGTGCCACCTTGTGCGCGACCCCGGCCGCCCCGTTCGAGGCCGTCGACGTGTTCGTCACCTCGCCGAGCGGCGCCGTGCAGAAGCTCCCGCTGCCGCGAGGGAAGCGGCGCTGTGTGGCGCTGACCTTCACCCAGCGCGGGCGACATGCGATCGAGCTGCTGGGCAAGGGCCCTCAGGGACCCGAGGTGCTCGCGCTGTTCTTCGCCGCGCGGGGCCACGACGATCTCGACGAGCCAGAGGCGATCGAAGAAGACGACGGCGCGCCCCGGCAGACGATCGTCGCGCGCATCGCCGCGCTGCGAGCCAGCCAGGGCGCCCCGGCGGTGGCGGCGGACCCCGTCCTCGACGCGGTGGCCCAGGCCTACGCCGATCGCATGGCGGCAGGGCGCTTTCACGCGCACACGAGCCCCGACGGCGACGCGCTGCCCGAGCGGCTGGCGGCGGCCGGCTACGAAGCGGCGAGCGCGGCCGAGTGCCTCGCGTCCGATCGCTCACCGAGCGCTGCGCACTTCGGCATCGAGCACAGCCCGGCGCACCGCGGCGCGCTGATCGATCCGCGCTTCCGCAGGTTCGGCCTGGGCCTGGCGACCGCGACCGACGGCACCGTCGCCCTCGTGGAGGTGTTCGCCGAGCCGCTCGACGCCGAGCCGACACCGGTGCTCTTCGCGGCGCTCCAGGCGCTTCGTCGGCGGCTCGGCCTGCCACGCCTTTCCGAGAACCCCGTGGCCGCCGCCGTCGCGCTGGACCACCTGCGCCGCGCGATCGAGCACGCGACCCCGAAGCTCGTGGTCCCCGGCGCGCCAGACGTCCAAGACCGTGCGCTGATCGCGCTGCCCGACGCCGCGGCCGTCGGGGTCGACGTGCTGGTGCTCTCGTCGCCCTCCGCCGCGGACCGCACGGCGCACCTGGTCAACCCCGACTTCCGTCAAGTCGGGCTGGCCGCCAGGCACGTGCGCGTACCCGGCGGTGGCGTCCGAACGTGGGCGGTGGCCGTGTACGTCGCGCCGTGACTCTGAACGCAATGATGCGATAGTGAAGTCCGTCATGGCTGACGTTCGTCCGATCGTGCTCGGAGTCGACGAGAACCGCACCGCCCAGGCCGCGCTCGCGCCCGTGCTCTCGGGCACGGAGCTGACCTACCGCTTCATCACTGACCGGCGGAAGGTCCTCGGGGGCTGTGCGCAGCTCAAGCCGGACGTGCTCCTGGTCTTCGGCGAGCTGTCGAGCGACTTCGTGATCGCCGTGCTCGACGCGCTGGCGAGCGACAGCCGCTTCGCGACGCTGCCGGTGATCGTCGTGTGCGCCGATCTCGGCGACACCGCCTTCGTGCACGGCATGCGAACGAGCGTGGTGCAGTTGCTGCCCGCGCCGATGAGCGCGCACCACGCGGCGACGATCCGCAACACGTTTTTCGAGCTCCAGCAGCGGCCCGGCAGCGTCTCGGGCGCCGGCGACTCGCGGGTGCTGCACCGGCTGGTCGAGCACATTCGCCGGACGCGGCGCACGGGGGAGCTCGTCATCGAGCCGCGGACGCCGCACGAAGGGAAGGCGGTCTTCGTGCGAGGTCGGCTCGAGCGCGCGAAGTTTCTCGCGTCGGGTTCGCAAGACGCCCTCAAGGCCATGGTGGCGCTGCCGCAGGCCCGCTACTCGTTCTCCGAGGTCGTGCGCCGCCAAGGGGACGGCGAGGGGATCGTCATCGAGATCGAGGTCGGCCAAGACCCCGCGCCCGAGGTCGAGGTGATCTCCGGCACCGCGCTGCCCGAAGATGAGCCGCTGGCCTTCGAGCTGCCGAAGCCACCCCCCGCGCCTCCGCCGCCGCCACCCGCGCCACCGCCGCCACCGCGGGAGTCCGCTCCGACGCCGCAGGCCGCGCGGATCAAGCTGCTGCTGGTCGACGACGACGAAGCGATCTTGCGCATGTTCAGCACGCTGTTCGCCAAGCACGGCTTCGCGGTCACCACCGCGACCGACGGGCAGCAGGGCATCACCGCGACCGCGGAGCGCGAGTTCGACGTCGTGCTCGCGGACCTCAACATGCCGCACCTCGACGGCTGGGGCATGCTGCGCGCCTTGCGGGACGACTTTCGAACCCGCGAGCTGCCCGTGGCCTTCATCTCGGCGCACGACGACTACCGTGAGAGCTTGCGGGCGCTGAACGCCGGCGCGCAGGCGTACCTGTCGAAGGGGACGCGGCTCGAGCAGATCGTGGGCCAGGTCCGCAAGCTGCTCGAACCGCGGGAGCAGGCGCGCGCCCTGATCGACGGCAAGGGGTCTTGGTCGATGCAGCTGAGCACCGTCGGTCCCCAGTGGATCCTGCGGCTGCTGAACCGGCGCATGGCGACGGGCACACTCGCCGCGAAGGACGGCTGGGCCAGCTACACCTTGGCGCTGCAGAACGGCGCGGTGCTGCGGGCGTCTGCCACGGCCGGCCGCTTCGTCGCCGAAGGAGAGCGCGCGTTCAACGCGTTCGTCGCGTCGCGGGCCGCCGAAGCGTCGTGGACACCCGGGGCCGCGGCCGGCGTGACGCCCAACGTCGACGCGTCGATGGACGCGCTGCTCGCCGCCGCCTGCCGCACGCTCAACGAGAACGAGCAGCGCCTGCGCGACAACCTCATGGTCGAGGCCACCGAGATCAAGGTCGATCAGGACCTGTACGCCGTCTACCGCCAGGTCGGTCCCAAGCAGTGGCTCGAGTGCGCGCGGCTGATCTGCGAAGAGAAGGTGCCGCCGCGTGAAGTGATCGCTCGGCTCGACGTGTCGCCCTTGGACATCGAAGAGACCATGCGCGACTTGATTCGCCGCGGCGTCGTCAACCTGGCCGCGGCCAAGACTTGAGCGGTGTGGCCTCCTGGCGAGCGACGTGGGCGGCGCTCTGGGTGCTGCTCGCCCCGCTGGCCGCCGAAGCGCACGACGCTGACGTGATCTACGTGGCGCTCGCCGAGCCGGCCGGGCAGCCGCTGGCGGAGTTCGTCACGCTGACCGTGCCGTCGTTGCTCCGCGTGGCCCCGATCGACGCGGATCGCGACGAGCAGCTGAGCCCCCAGGAACTCGTCGACGGCGCCGCGGCGATCCGGCTGGGCCTGTGGGACCAGATGCCGCTGAGTGCCGCCGGGGTGGCGTGCGCGCGGGAAGACGAGCGGGCGGTGCTGCGCGAAGGGTATGTCGAGCTGAGCGCGAGGTTCCGCTGCGGTACGGGTGATCTGCGGCAGGACTTCCGCGTGCTGGAGGTCCTCCCTGCCAACTACCGCGTGGTGCTGGGCCGCCAGGCCGACGGAGAGCGGGGCAGGCAGTTCGCGCAGGGCCGGCTGAGCGCCCTGAACGTGCCGCGGCCGGTGCAGCGCTCGCGGGTGACCGTCGAGTCCTTCCAAGAAGGCCTGCTGCTGACGCCTGCGTGGCTGCTCCGGCTCGACGTGCTGGGGCTCTGGGTTGCCGCCGCGGCGTGGCGAGCCCGTGAGCGTTCGGCGTTGCGGGGCGCGGCGCTCGGCGCAGGTGGGGTGGTGGCGCTCGCGTCGCTGCGGTTGGGGTTGGGGTGGGGGCCGCTCGCGGCGGTGGCGCTGGGCAGCCT